>MHFM01000020.1:1390-11221 GCA_001804205.1 Omnitrophica bacterium RIFCSPLOWO2_01_FULL_45_10b | reverse complement strand
GAGGATTGTGTTTCCGGCCAGGAAGTACGCTGGTGCCCAGGCTGCGGGGATTATTCGATTCTGGCGACGATGCAACGCACTCTTTCAAAATTTGATTTGCCGAAGGAAAAATATGTGTTTGTTTCCGGAATCGGCTGCTCAAGCCGTTTCCCTTATTACATGAATAATTACGGTTTTCATTCGATTCACGGCAGAGCGCCGACGATTGCAACCGGCCTGCGTTGTGTTAATTCCGACCTTTCCATTTGGGTGATTACGGGAGACGGAGACGGTTTAAGTATCGGGGGCAATCATTTGATTCACTCGATGCGCCGAAACATCAATTTTAATATTCTTCTCGTGAACAATAGAATCTATGGTTTAACGAAAGGCCAATATTCACCGACCTCACCGATTGGACAAGTGACAAAGTCGTCCCCATTAGGTTCCATTGATTATCCCATCAATGCGCTGTGCATTGCGATTGCCTCTGAGGCCACATTTATCGCGCGGACTTTGGACAGCATTCCCGCTCATATGGGTTCTGTTTTCGAGCGTGCGATGAAACACAAAGGAATTTCGTTCGTTGAAATTTATCAAAACTGCAATATTTTCAACGACAAAGCTTTCGAGCCCGTAACGGGCCGAGACAACCGGGACGACCGCATGGTGATGCTCGAACACGGAAAACCTCTTGTCTTTGGAAAATCAAAGGACAAAGCCATTCGTTTGAACGGCCTCAAAACCGAAGTTGTGCCTTATCAAGAAGGAATGGATGCGAAAGACCTTTTGGTTCATAACGAAAATGATCCGGAACCAAATTATGCTTATATTCTAACTCAGATGGAGCATCCCGAAATGCCGGTACCATTTGGGGTATTTCGAAACATTACGAAACCTACGTACGATGAAATGTTAGAATCCCAAGTGCAAGATGCCATCAAGAAAAGAGGCAAAGGAGATTTGAAGGAATTAATTTATGGCCGAGACACCTGGACCGTTAAATAAACCAAGCGTGAAGTGCCCCTCCTGCGGGTTCGCGAACATCTTGGGCATGGACCGTTGCGATCAGTGTTTTCATTCTCTGATGCAAACGGGTTTGCCAAAGCCCAATCAAGGCGATAAATTGCAAACAGCCATTATGACCACACCCGTCGCCGCATTATTAACAGGCAAAGACTTGTTGGTCTGCAGTCCTTCAGATTCCGTTCAAAAAGTGGTCCGGATTTTCCAAAAAGAAAATAAAAACTGCATTTTGGTTTATGAACGGAAAAAGTTAGTGGGAATTTTAAGCAACCGCGATTTGCTCTGGCGCGTTGCGGGAAAATATCAAGACCTTACCAAAGTAAAAGTTGGAACCGTGATGACGCGAAATCCCGAGTATGTACGGGCTACGGACCCCATTGCGTATGTTGTGAATAAAATGGCAATGGGAGGTTTTCGCCACGTTCCGGTTTTAGCGGAGGACGGTACTCCTCATAGTATTATTATTATCAAAGACGTTTTAGGTTATCTTTCACGGAGGCGTAAATCCACTTAAGCGCCGCTCTTTTCATCCGAGATTTTAAGTTGCAACCAGACCACAAAATCAATACAATACCCCATTATTCGCCAGAGGCGGAATGACTTAAATGGCGAACCGCACTCAGAAATTACCTGAAAGCGTTGCGGGGAAGTATTACGTTGATAAGACCTGCATTGACTGCGATTTGTGCCGCCAGACAGCTCCGGCTAACTTCTCAAGAAATGCTGAAGCAAGTTATAGTTTCGTTTCAAAACAGCCTCAGACGTTAGAGGAAGGAAAACTTTGCGCGCAAGCAAAGTTAGAGTGCCCCGTTGATTCGATTGGAGATGACGGGGAAGATTGAGTAAATAGAATTGTCATCCCCGCGAAAGCGGGGATCCATTAGATTCCCGCTTAAAGCATGCGGGAATGACAGGATTTATTATAGAAAGGATTTCATGGCAGTGGAAACAACAATAGCAGGGGCGTATCCCAAAATTGGCGATACAACTGAAGAACAAAAGTTAAGGCGAGCGCTTCACCAATTTGACAAAGAAGAAATTACCGAGGAAGACTTAGAAGAAGTCAAAAATACAGTTACCGAAGAGGTCATTCGCCAGCAAATCGAAGCAGGCCTTGATATTGTTACGGACGGCTTGATCCGTTGGAGTGATCCGCTGACTTATTTGGCCGGAAGGATTTCCGGTTTTGAAATCAGCGGTCTTATCCGTTATTTTGACACCAACACCTTTTATCGTCAGCCGATTGCAGAAAGCCGCCTTGAATTTGTCAAACCGACGCTTCTCCCCGATTATCAATTTGCGCAGGAACGAAGCTCAAAGCCGGTTCGAGCGATTTTAACAGGGCCGTATACATTATCGAAACTCACGCGAAACCGGTTTTACCGCGAATTTAAACAATTGGCTTTTGATTTGGCTCACATCATTCATCGTGAGGCCGAAGCACTTGAAGAAGCAGGTTGCCGCTATATTCAGTTTGATGAGCCGGCGATATTAAATCATAAGCAAGATATGCCCCTTTTTCTGAAAATTTATGAAATTGTGACGGCACAGCTTTCCAAAGCAGAGAAAACTCTTCAACTTAATTTTGGATCTTTGGATGGAATTTACCCAAAGATCTTAGGGGTGAATGTCGAACGGATCGGGCTTGAATTAACCAAAGGCCATAAAAACTGGGATGTTCTGAAAACAGGGCAATGTACCAAAAAAATGATGGCCGGCATCGTCGATACGCGCAATACAAAAATGGAATCCGATTCGGATTTATCCCATGCGGTTCATCAGCTTGGAGAACATATTAACATCGATCACTTGTGGCTTTCCACCAGCCATTCCCTTGAATTTCTTCCTCGCGTGAATGCTCGGAAAAAAGCAGAGCTTTTAAGCCAGGTGGCCAAACAATTAAGAGGAGCCAGCGTTTCATGATTCTTCCTACAACGACGGTTGGCAGTTTACCAAAACCGGATTATTTGACCAAAGCACGATTCCAATTTTCAAAAGGCCAGATTTCAAAACAGGAATTGGAAAGCCTTGAGAAAAAAGCAACGAAGGAATGGATTGAGTTCCAAGAAGAAATTGGTATTGATATCCTTGTGGATGGTGAAATGTATCGCGGCGATATGGTGACGTATTTCGCTGAACATTTTAAAGGATTTGAAATTTCCGGCTTGGTTCGTTCCTATGGAAACCGCTATTACCGGAAACCCGTCGCGGTTGGCGAAATAGAGCGGCTTAATCCAGTAACGGTAGAGTGGTTTCAATTTGCTCAAAATTTGACCCAAAAACCTGTGAAGGGAATGTTGACCGGCCCCTATACGATTATGGATTGGTCGTTTGACGAATTTTATCCTTCGCGGCGTGATTTTTGTCTTCGCCTTGCCGAAGTTGTCCATGAGGAAGCGAAGGATTTGCAAGAAGCGGGCGCGCAATACATTCAAATTGATGAGCCGGCTGTTTCGGTAAGGCCGGAAGAGCTTGAGCTTGCCATCGAGGCGATGGGAATTGTGACCCAAGGGCTTAAGGCTTATACGCTGACCCATATTTGTTATGGCGATTTTCCAAAAATCTATCCGAAGATGCTCGAAATTCCCGTCAATCAAATTGATTTAGAACTTTCTAACAATGAATTTGATCTTTT
Organism: Omnitrophica bacterium RIFCSPLOWO2_01_FULL_45_10b; assembly: GCA_001804205.1. GTDB lineage: Bacteria > Omnitrophota > Omnitrophia > Omnitrophales > Danuiimicrobiaceae > 01-FULL-45-10b. The sequence goes on along the minus strand of MHFM01000020.1, from coordinate 7,581 downwards.
GGATTTATTTAAACGCGCTCCTTTCACGAGTGATATCGGTTTGGGTGTTTTAGACGTGCACAGCCATCGGACCGAGACGAAAGATGAAGTAAAGGCCCGGATTCAAAAAGCGCTTAAGGTTATTCCAAAAGAAAAAATTTACGTGAGCCCCGATTGCGGTCTCAAAACGCGCGAAGTGGAAGAAGCAAAAGCCAAACTCCGCGTGATGGTTGAAGCGACGAAAGAGATTAGAGAAACATTACAGTAAAACGTACAACAAAATGGTCATTCCCGAATGCTTTAATCGGGAATCTAAGGTTTAGATTCCCGCCTTCGCGGGAATGACATGGATTTTGTATTAACTATGGCAGAACTTAAAGAAGGGGACAAAGCGCCTGATTTTTCGCTTCCTTCAAGTGATGGCCCTACCGTAAGCCTCAAAGATTTAAAAGGAAAATCCATCGTCCTTTATTTTTATCCCAAGGATGACACGCCGGGTTGCACCAAAGAGGCCTGTGATTTTCGCGATTTAAGGAAAAAGTTCCAGACCTCTAGCACTGAAATTTACGGCGTTAGTTTCGATTCTTTGGGTTCCCATCAAAAATTCATTAAGAAATATAAGCTTCCGTTTCCACTTCTTTCAGATGAAAATAAAGCGGTCGCCAAAAGCTACGGTGTGTACAAGCAAAAATCTTTTATGGGGCGCTCCTACATGGGAATTGAGCGTACGACCTTTGTGATTGGACCTGATCAAAAAATTAAGAAAATCTTCCCCAAAGTAAAAGTTGAAGGCCACGTCGAAGAAGTTTTGGCTGCATCAAAATCTCTTTAAATCCTTATCAGTGCTCCATTTCTTGCTTTTTTTGACCCCCTAAGCTATACTACCTCGTTTAACTCGCAGAGGTTTTAAGTCTATGAAAAGATTGAAGATAGGTCTTCTTGGCCTCGGCCAAGTGGGGAGCGGTGTTTATTCGATTTTAAAGTCGAAAGGTGCGAACCTTGCCCGGAAAAATGGAACGGCCTTTGTTCTCGAAAAAATAGCGGTAAAGCATTCTATTAAAAAGAGAGCCGTTCATCCCAATCGCAAGCAGCTTACAACAAATACTCGCAGCCTTGTTCGGGATCCAAAGATTGACGTTGTTGTGGAGTTGATTGGAGGGATTCATCCCGCCAAAGAGTTGATTTTATCTGCTCTTCGTTCAGGGAAGGACGTTATTACTGCCAATAAGGCGCTTTTAGCGGAGCATGGCCGCCAGATCTTCGGCGAAGCAAAACGTTTAAAGAGGCATCTTTTTTTTGAAGCGAGTGTCGGCGGTGGAATTCCCGTCATCAAAGTAGTGAGAGAAGGTCTGGTCGCCAATCAGATTCGTTCTATTTATTCCATTATCAATGGCACTTCAAATTATATTTTAACGAAGATGTCGGAAGAGCATCTTGATTTTAAAGAAGCGCTAAAGCTTGCGCAAAAAAAAGGCTACGCAGAAGCCGATCCGCGTCTTGATATCGAAGGAATCGATGCGGCGCATAAGCTTACTATTTTGGCCAGTCTTGTATTCGGCGGATGGGTGAATTTTAAAGATATTTATGTGCGCGGTATTTCAAGCATTCGAAGCGAAGATATTTCATTTGCCGAAGAGTTCGGCTATACGATCAAATTGCTGGCCGTAGCAAAAAAAACGGCCGATGGAATCGAAGCTCATGTTCAGCCGACACTTCTTCCAAAATCTCATGTGCTTTCGAACGTGCGAGGCTCTTACAACGCCGTTTTAATGCAGGGTGACGAAGTGGGCGATATTCTATTGTACGGCCGTGGCGCCGGAAGCAAGCCGACCGGAAGCGCTGTCGTAAGCGATCTTGTGGATTTGGCTCGCAGCGTGGATTCCGATCATTCATTTGCTCCCAATTTAAAACCTCTTAAAGTACGGAATATTTCTTCGCTTCTTTCGCGCTATTATCTGAGGCTCCATGTAGTAGACCGGCCGGGTGTGTTGGCCAAAATTTCAGAAGTTCTTGGACGCCAAAAGATTAGCATTAGCGATGTCATTCAAAAGGAAAGGCGCCTTGGAAGCGTGGTGCCCTTAATTTTATTGACGCATGGTACTCAGGAGCATTCACTTAGGCGCGCCGTCCATGCGATTGACCGTTTGGCAGTCCTTAAGGAAAAAGCGCAAGTTTTGCGAATTGAGGAATAATGAACCAAATTAAAAAAGTTCCAGTCAAAAAAATCGGTATTATCGAACGGTATCAGGAATTTCTTCCCGTTTCAGAGAAAACTCCGATTATTTCGTTAAACGAAGGAAATACGCCGCTTATTTTATCCGAAGCTCTTGCGGATGAATTGGGCCTTGGAGATATTAAAATTTATTTTAAGTTTGAGGGATTAAATCCCACAGGCTCTTTTAAAGATCGCGGGATGACCATGGCCGTTTCCAAAGCTCTTGAAGCAGGCTCTCATTCGATTATGTGCGCTTCGACAGGGAATACCTCAGCTTCTGCCGCTGCTTTTGCTTCGCGCTGCAAAATGAAATGTTTTGTCTTAATTCCGGAAGGAAAGATTGCAAAAGGGAAACTGCTTCAGGCTTTTCGTTACGGTGCGCGCGTGATTATCGTGAAGGGAAACTTTGATTTGGCACTTTCATTGGTAAAGGAAATTACCGCCTCTTACCCGATTCAAATTGTGAATTCGGTTAATCCTTATCGGATTGAGGGACAAAAAACCGCGGCGTTTGAGGTTTGCGATGATTTAGGCAATGCGCCGGATTATCACGCTATTCCCGTTGGGAACGCGGGTAATATCACCGCCTATTGGCGAGGTTACAAAGAATATAAGAAAGTGGGTCGTTCGGAGACATTGCCTAAAATGCTCGGTTTTCAAGCGTCGGGCGCGGCTCCGATTGTTTTGAATCGAGTGGTAGAACATCCGGAGACGATAGCGACTGCGATTCGAATTGGAAATCCGGCAAGCTGGAAAGGGGCCGTGGAAGCGCGGGATGAATCAAAAGGTTTAATTGATATGGTGACCGATCAAGAAATTTCATGGGCCTATCGATTTATCGCTGAACGCGAGGGTGTTTTTGCTGAACCAGCTTCGGCTGCGGCAGTGGCAGGGGTTGTAAAGCTTGCAAAGAAGAACTATTTCAAGCCGAAAAGCCGGATTGTATGTACCTTGACCGGATCCGGCCTTAAAGATCCCGAATTTGCGATGAGTTTTGATGACAAAATGGATGCTGTGGAACCAACGATGAAAGCAGTTTTAGGCGCGATTGGAATATAGTCATGAAATATCTTGTGATCATTCCTGATGGAATCGGGGATCAACCGAACGAGGCTTTGGGTGAAAAAACACCGCTTGAAGTAGCCCGAATCCCGAATCTTAATTTTTTTACCCAGATTGGAAAAGTGGGAACCGTGCGAACCACTCCCGACCGCATGGAACCGGCATCTTCGATCGCTTTTTGTTCCTTAATGGGATATGACCCGAAACAATATGTGACAGGCCCCGGTCCCCTTGAAGCTGCAAACTTGGAAGTAAAGCTTGAAGATAATGAAGTGGCGTTTCGAATGAATCTAATTACCGAATCGAACGGTATTTTATCGGATCCAACAGCCGGGCGCATTACGACACGGGAGTCAAAAGCGCTTGTCAATTTTTTGAATAAAAAATTAGCCAATGATTTCGTTCGTTTTTTTTCGGGCGAAGGCCATCGTCATCTGGCGGTCATTAAGGACGCTCGCGGTTTGGATGCGCTTTCCGCTCATTGCCAGGAACCTGATCTTGTGATCGGGAAGCCCATTCAAGATCATCTACCAAAAGGCCCCGGCGAAGATTTACTTAAAAAATTGATCTATGACTCAAAACTTCTGCTTCATGATCATGAAATCAATCAAGTAAGGCTTGATTTAGAGGAAAATCCGGCAAACATGACTTGGCTTTGGGGACAAGGTTGCATGCCAAAGCCACCAAAATTTTCGGACCGTTTTTCCGGTTTAAGTGGCGCTTCCATTTCTAACCAGGAGGTTGTGAAGGGATTTTCACGCTTAATTGGTTTAACGGTGGTGGAACTTGCCTCAGGCCGTGCGTACCCCGACTTCGATTATGAAGGTGAAGCTCAAACGATGCTCGACCTCCTTAAAGAAAAAGATTTTGTATGCCTTCATGCGCGTGCTTGTGATGAAGCGTCGCGTGAGGGAGATATCAAGCAAAAAACCCTTTCTCTAGAAGCAATTGATTACCATATTATTGGCGCCGCAAAGCGTTTTTACGAGACGGTTAAAGATGCCCGCATCTTAATCGCACCACTTCATAATATCCCTTGCCAGCTCCGGGCTTATACACGGGAACCGGTCCCTTTTATTTTAGCAGGCAAAAACGTGATGTCAGATGAAATTGAACGCTTCAACGAAGCCACAGCGCAGCTTTCCCATTTAAAATTTCGCGAAGGATCGAAGTTGATGGAGTATTTTCTGAGCGGAAAAGATTCGATTTAATTTTATGGATCTCATTGTTCAAAAATTTGGTGGAAGTTCTGTCGCTAACGCCGAACGGATTAAGCGTGTTGCAAAGCGCGTCGTGGCCGCAAAGCGCAAGGGTCACCGGCTTGTCGTTGTCGTATCCGCTCTTGCGGATACAACGGACGATCTCCTGGCTTTAGCCGAATCCATAACCGATCATCCCAGCGTGCGTGAGATGGATATGCTGCTTGCAACGGGCGAGCAGGTTTCGGTGGCGCTTCTTGCGATGGCCATTCACAATTTAGGCGAGAAGGCCATTTCATTTACGGGGCCTCAGGTTGGAATTATCACGGATCGGACACACACAAAGGCCCGCATCATGGATATTAACACGGCGCGAATTGAAGAGGCGCTCAAGGCAGGGAATATTGTCATCGTTGCCGGCTTTCAAGGAAAAACAGCGACTGAAGAAATCACAACGTTGGGCCGCGGCGGATCTGATTTGACGGCGGTTGCGCTTGCGAAGGCGCTTCGGGCGAAATATTGTGAAATTTTTACCGATGTAAACGGAATTTACACGGCCGACCCGAGGATTGTCCCCGAGGCCAAAAAATTAGGCGAAATTAGTTATGATGAAATCTTGGAATTGGCTTCGCTCGGCGCTCAAGTGATGCAATCGCGTTCGATTGAAGTAGGGAAAAAATTTAGCGTCCCAATTTACGTGCGGTCAAGTTTAAATCATTCGGAGGGGACTTTGATTACGAAGGAGACCCAAAAAATGGAAGATGTGGTTGTCAGCGGTGTCGCGCTGAACTTAAACGAGGCGAAAATCACGATTTTTCGGGTGCCTGACCGGCCCGGGATTGCCGCCAAAATTTTTAAAGTAATTGCCGACCACGGAATCAATGTGGATATGATCATTCAAAATAAAACCCAAACCAATACCACCGACATTTCTTTTACGGTGGCGAAAAGTGAATTAAAGCGTGCTTTGGAAGGTGTGCGCGCAGCTGCTCGCTTTGTTGGAGGAGGGCAGGTCAGTTCCGATCAAAATATTGCGAAGGTCAGCATTGTGGGGGTAGGCATGAAGTCCCATACGGGTGTCGCGTCCAAAATGTTTGGCGCACTTGCCAGGAAAAAAATTAATATCGATATGATATCAACTTCCGAGATCAAAGTTTCCTGCGTTGTTCCCGGCAACAAAGGAAAAGAAGCGGTCCGCGCACTTCATCGGGAGTTTGGATTAAGTAAGAAATAACAATATGCCAAAGATTCAGGTGTACGATACGACGTTACGGGATGGCACGCAAGGCGAGGGGATGAGTTTGTCCGTAAACGATAAACTCCTCTTGGCCAAACGCTTCGATCAGTTTGGAATTGATTATATCGAAGGCGGCTGGCCGGGCTCCAATCCAAAAGACCTGGCTTTTTTTAAGGAAGCGAAGAAGCTTAAATTCAAACATGCGAAAATTGTGGCTTTCGGATCGACGTGCCGCGCCAATTCAAAAGTTTCCAGCGATGACAATATCAAAGCGCTGCTTGAAGCCGGAACAAAGACGGTTACCATTTTTGGAAAAAGCTGGGATTTTCACGTGAAAGAAGTATTTAAAACTTCCCTTAAAGAGAATTTAAGAATGATCCGCGATTCGGTGTCGTATTTGAAATCGAAAAAGTTGGAAGTCATTTACGATGCGGAGCATTTCTTTGACGGTCTTCATGAAAATCCGGAATACGCCATTCAAACGATTCGGGAAGCCGCA
>MHFM01000020.1:0-1375 GCA_001804205.1 Omnitrophica bacterium RIFCSPLOWO2_01_FULL_45_10b | reverse complement strand
GCCTCACCAAATTGCAATTGGAGTGAAGCGCGCTCGCAAAACTACCCGAGTACCGATTGGAATTCATGTCCATAATGACGGTGATTTGGCCGTTGCCAATTCTGTAACGGCCGTTGAACATGGCGCAACTCAAATTCAGGGAACGATCAATGGTTATGGCGAGCGATGCGGAAATGCAAATCTCATCAGCATTATTCCAGTGCTTCAATTGAAATTAAAACTTAAAGTTTTGCCTCAGAAGAGCTTGAAGCAGTTGACCGAGCTTTCACATTACGTGGCGGAAGTTTGCAATATGCCGATTGAAAATAATCAGCCGTTCACAGGGCAATCGGCCTTCGCTCATAAAGGTGGAGTCCATGTGAACGCTATGCTCAAGAATTCAAAAACGTACGAACACATCAATCCGGCGGTCGTGGGCAATCGAACGCGCTTTCTGGTTTCGGAGTTAAGCGGCAAATCAAACGTGTTTCTCAAGGCCAAAGAGCTTGATATTGACCTTGATCAAAACGCTCCTCATACACGCGCGATTTTACAAAAGGTTCGTGAGCTCGAAAACCAAGGTTATCAATTTGAAGCAGCGGAGGCGAGCTTCGAACTTTTAATGAAAAAGGAACTCGGGAAGTATAAGAAATTTTTTGAGGTCAAAAACGCAGTCATTTCAAATGAAATCATCGGGGGTAAAAATCCGACCGTGGGCGCCACCGTGAAAATTGCGGTGAAAGGAAAAGAAAAAGAAGCCACCGAAATTGGAAACGGTCCGGTTGATGCGCTCTACAAGGCACTGCACAAGGTTCTCATCTCTTTTTATCCTGTGGTTGAAGAAATTCACTTAACCGACTATAAAGTTCGCGTTGTCGATTCTCAGGCGGGCACGGGCGCCAAAGTACGCGTTTTTATTCAATTTCAGCACGAAACTGAAAGCTGGTCCACGGTTGGTGTTTCTGAGAATATCATCGAAGCTTCTTGGCAGGCGCTCGTGGAAGCGGTAGAGTATAAGCTTCTTAAAAATTAGGACGCGTGCAAATGTTTTTTCTCATCAAAATTTTAATCTCAGCAGTTTTAATTGCTTTTGCTTCTTGGCTCGCCGGCCGGCAAACTATTCTGGCTGGTTTTATCATTGCACTTCCTTTAATCTCCATGATCAGCATTTTTTTCGTGTACTCGGAATATCGCGATATGGAAAAAGTGAATCAATTTGCAGTTTCTATCCTCACAGCCGTACCATTATCGTTACTCTTTTTTGTTCCTTTTTTATTGAATAAGTGGCTGAAAATGAATTTTGGCATGACTTATCTTTCAGCCATTGGCTGTTTAACACTCGCTTATTTCGCCCATCATTTCATTTTTAAGGCCCAGCTATTCCGTTGATTAAGTC
>MHFM01000019.1:13818-30434 GCA_001804205.1 Omnitrophica bacterium RIFCSPLOWO2_01_FULL_45_10b | reverse complement strand
TGTAAAATTCGATTTCATCGGCGACCTTGGCGGGCTTCCGGGCTTTCCAAACTTGAGTCCACATGTTTGGGGAAGAACAAAAAGTGCATTCGTAAGGGCAGCCACGAGTTGCCAACATCGGCATCGTACGGCCCATTGCCGGCCCCTGGTATACCTCATAGGCCATGGGATTAAGCAGGTCCCAAGCAGGCCATGGTAGTTCATCCGGATCCATAACCCTTTTCCGGCGCTCTGTTTTAATCACGCTCTGATTTGCATCAACAAACGCAATGCCGCCGATTTTTGAATAATCAGAACCCCCATTTTCGAGTTCGGTCAACAGTTCGCCCAATGTAATCTCCCCTTCCCCCATGACACAAACATCCAAGGGAGCCTCTTTCAAAACAGTATCATACATAGCCGTCATATGCTCACCGCCACCGATCAATTTGGCATTTGGAAACTCTTTCTTGAGCAGAATGATTAGCTCGCGTACCATAGGCCAAGCATGAGTAAACATACAGGAGACGCCAATCACATCCGAGTCGCTTGGAATCCGCTCAACAATTTCAGGGAATGAAAGTCCTTGGATCAGCCTTTTCTTGTGGTACGGCCAAGGCTGGAATCGCTTGGCCGCAGCGCCTACCGCATCCACAACATGGACCTCATGCCCCAGTTGACGGGCATACGCGGATAAGTAAGCAATGCCAAGGGGGGGTTGCGTGATCATTGAATAATTTTCAACAGCCACCATGCCTGGTGGCTGTACAAACGTCAACTTCATAGGCTTAGCACCCTAAAGTGATTAGTAATGACCACGACAATCATGATTAGTTTGTGATTATAACATCGGTTATAAATTGGTCAATCTTTATCTTTATTTTATGTGTGTTTTTTGCAGCGACTCCCTACAAATACGGTAAACAAAAAAGAGACATAAAAAAGAAAAACAAACTCGGGCAACTCCGATGAACTTTCCCCACGGGACATACGGGGCCATGATTTCATGAAGGCTTGGAAGCGACATGAAATATTCAGGATTCAGTGGTATAAAAAGCCCCATATTGAGTTCGCGGTTGTCCAAGTTAAAGAAAAACAGTAACCCAACCGCCAGGACGGAAAGCATTTTCGGCCAAGGAACTCCCAAAGTATGACGGTAAATCCAAAAAGGCAAAATCCACATAAAATAATGAGTGGAGGTCCGGCCGGTGGCGTAAATGAGCAAGAGGACACAGAGTGTTGCATCCACACTCAAATTCAATTTTTGGTCCCACGACCCGGAAAAACCTGCTTTACGGAATTTCCACAGACCCGCTAACAGAGCTCCGTAGCCTAAAGCCATTAAAAACCTGGTTAATTGTGCCGTCCAAACTCCTCCTGCATTCACAATCCCAGTCATAGCAAGCTTTACATAGAGCGGAGAAGCATAAGCATAAGCCACTTGTCCCCTTGAAGAGATCGCTAAAGGACTTAGGACTAAGATTAAGGGAGCGGCCAGCGCGATAAGGCTATAGATCGAGGTCCGATCATTTTTTATAAAAATTAAAAAATACGGAATAAAAAGGGGCCATGGATAATGGTCTAGCAATGCTAAACACCCTAGACAAAAAAAAGCAGGTACAAGCTTTCGATGGCTCAAAAAAACCAAAATCAAAATCATAAAGAAAGCAGGTAAAATTCTGTACTGTCCGAAAATATAGGTTGAGAACAGTAACACAGGACTCCAGAGCCACGCTTTTTGGAATTGTAAGCGGCGTTCTGCCGAATCTTTGAAAAAGAGCGCGAACACACCAAAAGATAAACAATCCACGAGAAGATAAAGCCATTTGCTCCAGAAAGTGAACCATAGTCTATCGTTAAGAGCATGACGTGCAAAAAATTTAACAGCATCTATCTGCGGATTTTGAAGAAACAACGCATGATAATCACCCATAATCCTTATAAAAGAAGGGCTAAAGAGACAAGAGATTCCATGCGAGAATGCGATTAAATAATAAGCTAAGGGAGGATAGAATGTGATGCCGAAATATTCAAGATTCATTTTCCCCCACCATGAGCCGTAAAAATCCCAAACGCCTTCGGTCCATAATAAGGAAGTATAGTATTGGATGGCTAAAAGGTCAGGATGAAGCGCAATCGGCATCAGACATAACCTTAAAACCAATGCCAGGCCCAGCGTAAGGAAGGAAACGGTTAGCGGCTTTCTGGAGTTTTTAAATTCTGAAGATGAATTCATGGCTTTGGAAGTGAAAGCAGTTTATATAAAACGTAGCGTTGTCGTCTGTCAAGCACATTTGAGGATGAGATGGTGAAAATCACTTTAGTAAATTGTCGATTATGCAAAATGAGGTCGATGGGACGCGATGGATTTTTAAATTCATTTAGCCCTTCAGGATTATAAATTTCCTCAGCATCTAAAATATGCGTAATGCCTTTTTCATTTAAAAGTGAGACGATGGCAGACGGTGAATTTTGATTCTTGTAGTGTGTTTTTATACTGAAGTCTATATCTTGAATAACTACTTTATCAAAATAGAATGCATGCGGCTCGTTAACGACTAATATTTTTGCGGTTTCGGGTAAATTCTTATTAATCCATTCGGCAATTGGGATCGACCGTTCCATTTTGTGTAAGTATTCCTGGACGCTCCATGCACGAAATATGGGCATGAACTGAAAACGGAAATGGTAGGCGGTAAGAAGCAATAAGGATGCAATGGCTGTCGAAGCGGCAGTTTTATTAAAAATATGCCAAGACCGACTTTGAAGAAATTTCTTTGATAGATCATTCATTCCCATCGCTGTCGCGATTAAATAAACAGGCATAGTTGGCAAAAGATAGCGAACCAACTGACCTGTGAAGTACCAGAAGACGATGGAAAACAAGACGAAATAAGCATGGATTCGTGCTTTTTTGTTCATGACAGCAGCATAGAGAAAAAATGGCAGTGCACTTAAATAAAATGGGCCTATCCAGTGGTGGTAATCAAAATACTGAGGTTTCGTTGTGATATTCCAGGGAATCATTAAAAAAGAACTCACGGATTTAGGAAGGCCCATTTCATGAAAATAGAGCGAGTCAAGGAAAGTAAAATCATGATTTCCGAATAATGAACCCAAATAAGGATATACAGGATTTCCAGTATAAATCCAGGCACGCAGAAACCAGTACGCTGATGTCAGTATTACACCCAAGGAAAAGCAAAAGGCTACAAAGCCCACGCGCGACTTAATGCCCGGCCGAAAGAATCGAAAAGTCAGCAACACCATGAGGGCAAAATAAGCATTCAGGGATAAAGTGCGCATGGCGACAGCGAGACCGATCAACATCCCCGCATAAAAGAACTGAACTGGCTTCAGATCTTCAAGCGCCTCGATAAAAACACAGTATCCCAGAAAGATAAAGAGTGACACGCCTGCATCGATATAAGTAGTCGTGATCTGGTTCATCAATGTGGGTGTAAGCCAGAGCATTAAACTTAAAAAAAGAGTGATTTTCTTATTCTGCGTAGCTTTTTCAATCTTGATTGCTGTGGCGCTGATCAGGAGAATGCCACAAAACCAGTGAAACAATTTTGCGATGGCTACATTCTTAAAGAAAAGACCGGTTGCATAAAGGACGCTCATCAAAAGAGGTCGATAGGAAAGGATGAAGAAGAAAGCTGGGGTCAGTGAGTTTTTGGTTACAAAAAGCTTCGCAAGATAGAGTTGAATACCGAGAGCATCGTTTGAGATTTCGGGTAAAAAGCAGAAGAGTGCCGTAAAGAATAACGTGATGAGGAATATAAATTGGCAGACTCGGCTAAAAAGGCTGCTGTCACTCCAAAAAGATTTCAGCCCATCTTTCAGCCAATCAAAGACTTCCCTTCCCTTTCGCCAACTCAAAATCAAAAAAAAAGCAAGAAAGATGAGAACGGAGTAGGATTTGAATGCACCAAAAGCAGCGACTAAGATTAAAAAATGGGCGAAGATTCCAAGCCCGAGTGCCAATTTTAGAATGCCTGCCAGCAACGGGTTTTTCTCTCTGAATCCGGGAAGTGAACCGCTTGCCCATAAGCTTGGAAACAATAACAGCCAAAAGGCTAGCGTAAAAAGGGGAGATTGCAGCATGTCTTATTACAAAAGATTAGTTCTTCTGACACCGCACCAACAAATCTGCGGTTATTGAAAGAGGCATCCACCTCGCTTCTAGACTCACAATCCAAGAAAGAATCCGATTCGCTAATTTATAGAAAGGAAACATTAAACGTAGAAAAAAATAAGTGTCCCTATGTTTTTCACTTCCCATCTTGGTTCGTGCGTATACCCAAACCATTAATTGAATCAGCAACCTATCGATATATCCGGTTACTTTTTTAATTTCTCGAATCTGAAAACCATTTTTGCGAAGAAGTTTAATAAGAGACCAGACCTTATAGCGTTGCACATGAGAGACGTACTTATCGTCAAAAGCATAGTAGCGCGTGTGGATAGGAACGGTTAATATTAAGTGACCGCCCGGTTTCAATATCCTGTTGAATTCGCGGACTGCTTTTCGATCTTCCAGAATATGCTCTAGGACCTCGCAACAAATCACTACTTCACATGATTGACTTTTCAACCCAATGTCAGTAGCATCCGACACGAATGCATTTCTGAATTCATTCTCTTGCAAATATGCAATAGCTTGTGCCGACCGATCCATAAAAAACACGTTGGACTGGCTTGATTCCAAAATGGGTCCAATCCCACAGCCAATTTCGACGGTAAGTCCTTGTGGATTAATTTTATGAAAAATTTTCCGAATAATATTTTGTCTTATTCGGTGATTATAAAGATGGCATTTATATTTTAAATAAATCGGGTGATCGAAAAACTCTTCAAAGCCGTTCGGTTGTTCCATGGATTAGAGCCCCTGGCGTGGAAAAGCTGCCGGAAAAGGTTTGTACCGGAATTGAATTGTATAATTACCTGGGCCATTGATCCGGATTGCGCGGAAAAGTCCATACGCCTTTAATATCGATACAGACATGCCATTAATCGTAGCCGTCCAGCCAGGAAAAAACGTCTCAGAAACAACAAGAAAACCCGCCTGATTCGTTTCAATTTTCCATTCTTCAAAGCTCTCTTGACGCGTTTCAAGGAGGATTGTTGCTTGAGGATCCGTTTGAATTTCGTGATCAACTGACGCGATCTTTTCGAGCTCCTCTTTTTCGAGCAATAAAGTTTCTTTTGGATCGAAACGAGGCGCCATCAGTTTCTCACGTAAATCGTTCCATTCCTGAGCAATTTCGACTCTGCTGATAAAATACGCTAATCGATGAGTTTCCATATTTTTGTAAAGATAACACTCAAGATCGTGTTCTACGAGTTTTAAGTCCGTATGTTCAATCGGTTCAGAGCTTAAGATATATGAAACGTTAAGAAAACTAAGAAGTGGTAACCTTTGAAGGACAAAATCCAAAGAAGGAAATTGCTGATAATTTGAATCGTTAACATTCCCTAACAGGCCTATTGAGTCGCTGTATCGTTTCGAGACAAGAGGAGAATACACTCCGATATCTTCAATTCCATAAAGCATATTTTGACTCGGGGCAAGCGACAATCGCTTATCTGCCGCGGAACCGAAACCAAAAATCCTGCCCGTTGACCTTTCAGCTTTAAGAATGTTAAGTAATGGTGATGATTTCAGAACTTTATCGTAGCGCACCAAATCTAGTTGTATGTCCAGAAAAGAAGCAGCGTAAAGATCGACGACTAGAAAAAAAATGCCCACACAGAGTAGGGATCTGACGGTCATTTTTTTCCAGAGAAAAGCCGCCAAAAGAAGCGCGCAAAAACAAGATATTGCGATCATCCAAATATTCGCGGGATCATTTAAGGAAATATATTTGAGCGCATAGTCTGGATAGTTTTTTATACGCTCGAAATAGGCCTCGAGGGAATGAGAGTGCCCCGGCTTGCCATAAACAAATCGCATTACGTAAAACTCGCCTATCTTTATGGCAATCTTTTTCCCTGTGGTTAAGAGCAAATTTCCAAAAAGCATGAGCGTCACGAAAACTCCGACGATTGCAAGATAGGCGTAAAATGCTTTTTTAACCATGACTTGTGTCCACTTTCCCTGCCAGAGTGCCTGAAATCCGATGGCGCTTAGCATCGCAAGGCCGAAGCAGACAAAACCAATGAACTTTGCTGGAAAGCGGAAGAAATAGAATTTTGTGAGCTTGATTAGCGCCACATAAAATGGACTCCATCGACCCAAAGCGAGTAGAAGTGCCAGAAGCGTCATCACAGCCCATATCCTGAAGGTTTTACTTTTTCGTATATCCGGAGAAGAAAATGTGAATAAAATCAGGAAAAGCGCGAAAGATCCCGCATACAAGTTATTGCTGCGAAGGATGAGTGACAGCTTGGGAATGACCAACGTAATGAAAACTAAGGGAGACATGGAGCCTACATAGGCATACCCCTCTTCAACCCCGGCCCGATTAGACAATATTGCTTGTTGAAAGGTTAGATAAATTTGGGGCAAAGCGAGGGCAATCGCAATTAGAACGACAAACATCAACATTCCTAGGATAGTTACTTTTTTTGTCCATGGGTCCATATTCTCCGGGAAGATAAAAATCCGCAAGAGCGCATAAATTCCAAATATCAACCATGTCAAAACAGCCATCTGAAGATAGCCGGCCACGAGCGATTGGCCGATAACAAGGGCTATTCCTAAAAGAAAACGTTTTTTTCGTATTTCCAGATATCGTTCGAAAAAATAGAGTGTAACCGGAAACCAGCAAATCGTCTTCAGTGACGTCATGTTGTAATAAGCCCCGCCATAAGCCGACCCAAACACGAAGACCGCAGCCGCAACAAATGAGGCCATAGGTTCAAGCTTCATCTGTCTGGCGTAGACATAAGTTCCCCATCCTGCGATAAACCAGTGAAGAAGGTTCATGTACGAATAAGCCATTGAGAATGGAAGGAGCCCATAGAAAATCAGGTTAGGCAAATAAAAAGCGCCGATCTGGCTTTCTGCCACGAGCGGAAAGCCGCATTGAATCAGCGGAGTCCAGAAAGGTAGCTTTAAGTCCTTAAGAGACTGGGCAAGCTGAAAGGCCCAGGGGTAATGTTGCTCCAGAGAATCGCCGATGAGTGGGGCTGCTTTGACCAGAAAAAGAGCCGGGTAAAAAAAAATGAGCAATCCCAGCAACGTCAGAATTGCTAAACTATCTTTTCTGTCGCATCGCATGGAACGGTCCTGATCTTAAAAAGATCAAGCGAGTTTCCAGGAAGAAGGTAATTTGACTGAGATTTCAATGTTTTTATAATCCCGGCTTTTTCGTGCGCCGTGTTGTTTCGCCCAATCTGACATTTTTTTCAAGCCCATTTCTAATGTAACTTTAGGTTTGGCGCCCAACATGACACGTACCTTTTCGTGATCTGAATAGGCTTCTTGAACCTCGTTGCGTTGTTCCAAATGGGTGATGCGAGGTTCTACATTGAAAACTTTGGCAATCTCCTTTGCCAGATAATTGACCGTATAGGGTTCATCAGCGCCGATATTAAAAACTTGATTGTAGGCCTTCGATTCATTAATAGAACGCGCGATTATGGGCGCTACATCGTCAATATAGGAAAAGGCGCGTTTTTGTGTCCCATCGCCAAAAATGGTCATTGGAAGACCTTGCATAATTTGATTCATGAAGATGCCAACAACATTCCGGTATTTATCTCCGATGTTCTGCTTTTCTCCGTAAACATTATGGGGACGAAAAATAATGTAATTTAAACCGAACATTTCATGCGAGACCTTAAGATCTTGTTCGACAGCATACTTGGCGATGCCATAAGGATCTTCTGGTTGAGGAACCAAGTCTTCACGCATCGGAACTTGGTTTTTTCCATATACAGCAATTGAAGACGTAAAAACAAAACATTTCACCTTGTGTAAAACGGATAAATTGATCAGATTGACAGAACCGATAAGATTATTTTCATAATTGAAACGCTTGATGAAATGGCTAAGGCCTTCCGCCGCGTAAGCTGCCAGGTGAAAAACATACTGAAAGGAGTGCTTTTCAAAAAGATCTTTAAGCAACCTATGGTCAAGAATAGAATTTTTTATAAATGAGGCTTTCGATGGAACGTTTTCTTTGAACCCACCGCTCAGATCATCCAATACCCAAACGCCATGTCCCTCACGAAGCAATGCCTGGGAAACATGCGCCCCGATAAAACCGGCGCCACCAGTAACGAGAACATTCGCCATTACTCTACCTTAACGTGTTTGACCTCAAAAGCTTTTTGTTTCCATATTCCAGCTTTGTGAAGCAAATAGTGCACAACAGTCACCGCGATCATGAGCCCGTAGCGAACCGCTTTCTTGAACGGCATTTGTGAATTTTCATCTTCGTAGCGTGTTGGATGAGGGATCTCGGCGATCCGCGCCTTACGAATAGCTGCCTGGATCAAAATGTCGGTATCAAAATCAAACTTATCACTCAATAAATCAAGTGGAATTTGATGGAGAAAGTCAGCCGTAAAAGCACGATAGCCATTATGATAGTCTGTAACGTGCGTTTGAAAAATAGTATTTTCAAGCCACGTCAGAAAACGGTTCGGGATATATTTCCAAAGCGGCATGCCGTTTTTTAAAACATCCCCCAGGATCATGCGGCTGCCCGTGACGACATCATACCCTTCGTCGCGCATCTTTTTCACAAATTCAGGTACCAAGCTGGGATCGTATTGATTGTCGCCGTGGACCATCACTACAAAATCCGCCCTACGTTTCAATGCTTCTTTATATCCTGTTTTTTGGACGGCCCCATATCCGTGACTTCTGGAATGTGACACCAAAGACAACCCTAGCTTCTTTGCGATTTCAGGCGTTCCGTCCGCGCTCCCGTCATTGACAACAATGATTTCATCTACCCAACCTTTCGGTATTCCGGAAACCGTCTTTTCTAAAACATTCGCAACATTGTATGCCGGCATAATCACAATGACTTTTTTATTACCTTTCTTATCCATGAGTTGTCACAATTCCTTTTTTTTTGCTAGAACAATCATTTCATGACCCCATTGGGTTTTCTGTTTAAAGAATTTAAATTGAAGCTTATAAACCAAATCCCAAAAGAAAGACATTTTTCCAAGCCAATTTACCCAGAAAGAATTCTGCCATTCGGGCGCTACTCCGCTCTTCAAGGTTCTGTTCTCAAGGGTTTGTGCGTTAATGCTTTCCGTTGAATTTTGCTTAATCTTAAAATAAAGGAGACGCATCATCCAAAAGACAGGAAAAGTAAAGTCCCAGATCGCGACCGTCTCCAAGCCAACATCTTCTAGCTTTTTCTTGATCCCTTTTGCAGTATACCTTCGAATATGCCCATAGAAGTCATCATCCCAGCGCCAATATCGTGGATTGCACGGAACCGCTATAACCGCATAACCCCCTGCCGAGACCAATGAAGCCAGTTTTCGTAGGGCTTTTTCATCTTCAGGAATATGCTCCAGGATATCCAACAAGAAAACGGTATTATAAGTTCCTACCGCTTCAAAAAAATCCCTTTTTTCAAGATCCACAGAAGGAAACATTGATAAATTCTGCCGCGCCTTCTCAAGCGCCTCCTCCGAAATATCGATCGCCTTTCCCCGCCACCCTTTTTCCGCTAAAAAGTTACTGACATCTCCTATGCCGCAACCAACGTCCAAAAAATCAGGCTGCAGGTCATACGTTTCAATAAGTTCACTCAAGTAAAAGAGGATAGAGTTTTTAAGGGGTAGAAAATTTGTCATTGCTAATGGGCTGTATGCTAATCAAAAAAAACGAAACGCGCAATAAAAATCATGATAAAGAAATAAATGCAAACTCCTTGTTGATAGCCTTGCCTCTAAACTCCCATATTCCACTTAAACGTGGGAATTTTGATGCACCATGTCATCTTGACAATTCAACACGATTCCACTACCCTTTTGGTATGGAAATGCCAACTAACGTTAGTTTTATTATCCCTGTCTACAATGAGGAATGTAACATTCAAAATGTCTTAAGAGACCTCTATGGTGTTATCTCTGAAAATCCAAAATGGGGCTCTGAAGTTATCGTAATTGAAGACGGGAGTACGGATAACACGCGAAAAGTATTGCTTGAAACGATCGAAAACTATCCGGCTATGGCTTTAATTCTTCACGATCACAATCAAGGATACACGCGCTCGCTGAAAGATGGAATTACAAAATCGAAAGGTTGTTTCTTAATGTACATAGGGGCTGATGAAGAATTTGATTGCTCGGAAATCCCTTCCTTCATTGAGCCGCTCATTAAAAACGAAGTTGATCTTGTGTTGGGTGTACGCTGGCAGAGAAATGCATATCAACTATTCCGCTTTTTTCTTTCCGTTATTTATATTTTTTTGCTTAATTACTTATTTAAGCTTCGTGTGAATGACTATAACTGGTCTCAAGCTTGGAGCAAAGAATTTTTGGATCAGATTGAATTAAAATCAAATTCTCTATTCATTCTGCCAGAAATCATTGTCAAAGCGCATGATTTAAAATTAAGAATCAAAGAAGTTCCATCAAATCACCGCGGAAGACATTTTGGAAAATCCTCCGTTAACTTGAAGATTATGGGCTCTGCTCTTTTAGACGCTCTTTCGTTTTGGCGGTATCGCAATTCGAGAGCTTATGCTGCAGCCACTAAATCACCCGTCGTTGAAAAAACAAAGATCCAGGGCTCTTCGAAATTTTGATCCAGCTTAAAATTATTTTAGGCGATAAACTTTGATGATTTGACCGTTCGTCTCGCGCGCAATCAGCTCATCCCAAAGAAATGGCCCGCCGGTTAGCGCCAAATTGTCGATAGGTAGCTCTCGCATCTGGTCCCGATAAGGAGTAAACTTCGCAATCAAAGTGGTTTGACTTGCAAGATCCTTAAAAAATTGATCCTTATCTTTTTCATTCGCCCAAGACGTAACCACATATTCTACTCCAGACTCCTTCAAACGGTTCAAATCGTAGGAAATGCTTGGTTTCGAAAACAAAAATTTCCCATTAGGACTTGTCTCTGACAGAAAAAACAGATCATAATGAGCACTTTTATCTTGCTTTGCTTGTTTGATTAGCAAATCGATCCTTTTAAGTTGCATTGTGGAACGCGCAGCAGCGATTGCTTGCCTTTTTTGGATTAACTGATTTAAAGAAGGTTTCAGCCTTGGCATATAAACCGAAGCATCTAATGCTATTTTTGTATCAGACGGAATTGAACGCTCAATCCATTCACGGGATACAGTGCGAATATCCTTTTGAATAAAAAGATAATCCGACAAACTAATTTTTACAATTGGGGGTGCGGCAACGACGAAAGAAAAAATAAAAAAAAGCGCATTTGAAAGATTGAATTTTTCTTTAATCCAAATGAGCCCCTCGGCAGCAAACAAAAGTAGAAATGGAATTAAAGGCAAAACATAACGGTCGTATGGCTGACTTTTAAAACATAAGATCACATAATAAATAAACATGAAAGAAAGAAGGGTCCATTTTTTTTGATCGTATTGGAACATAGCGATAAAACATCCAATGCTAGAAAGTGCAAGAAGCGGAAATCCTAAAGCACCATTCAACGAATAGGTAAAATGGTGTAGAAACCCTGAAGCCGCTTCAGCCTTCCCTTGCCTGAGAAGTTCGTCTAAAAAAAAACGGAAGTCTAGCCAGCCAAATGGATTTAAAAGGCTATAGACAAGAAAGGAAGAACTCGCTGACAAAAACAAATTAAAATTGATAAGGCTGCGCAGCTTGAAGCGATTTTTAAGACAGTGAGCCAAGATAAAAGGAACAAAAATAATTACGCCATTATATTTAGTTGCTACTGCTACCCCGGCCAAAATGCCAAAAAGCACATATGCTCTGCGGCTTGCCTTTTCTAAAACTTGGAAAATTGGAAAAAAACACAAGACCAAAATTAACACGAGTGTAATATCTGTATAAATATAATGGGAATCTCGCACATGGAGAAAACAAAAGGCGAGAAAAAAACTAGAAATTAAGGCTTGGATGCTTGAAAAATATTTTTTGGCAAGTCGATATAAGAAATAAACAGTGAAAGTTCCTATAACGGTGCCAAATAGAATTCTTGCAATCAAATAAAACGAAGTTGAGTTAGCTAAAAAAAGATCCGCGAAGTTATCCACAGTACTAAAGCAACCCAAACCCTTTCCGATCAAAAAATAGAATGTGTAGACTACAAATAACAAATAACTTACAAGAGGTGGGATTTTAAAAAAATGGGGATTGAAATCTCCTGTTCCATAAGCCATTGCATGATTGACAATGATCGGCTCATCTGCATGATAGAGGTTGGGCAAACCAAATTGGATTCCAACAATGCGGACTAAAAAAGCGAGCGCTAAAATCGAAAATAGAAGGAGGCGTTGATTTTTCAAGTGGAGGAACATAAATCAATATTTCTCGCCCAAGTGAAGAAGCCGAATCCGAAAAAGATCAAAAAGCATCGACAAGGAATCGCGGATCACTTTGACTTTGCTCTGCGGCGAATTACGCCAACGGACTCCAATTTCTTTAATCTGAAACCCCATTTTTTGCGCCAAAAATAAGATCTCCGCATCAAAACAAAAGCCATCTAATTTTTGACGTTGAAACAAAGCTTTGCCAGCCTTACTCGTAAATGCTTTAAAACCGCATTGGGAATCATGAATTCCTCGAAATGATAGTATTTGGGCAATGACATTAAAGGTCTTCCCCATGAACTCGCGCATCAAATTTTGACGCACTTCGACTTGTGAGGAAATCGATCCGCGAGAGCCAACCGCAATGTCATAGCCTTCTTGAAACGCTGTTTGGAATTTAGAAAATTCTTCAATTGGAGTTGAGAGATCGGCATCGGTAAATAAAATAATCTCTCCTCGAGCAGCGAGAACTCCTCTTCGAACAGAAAAACCTTTACCTTTATTACGGGGGTTTTTTAATATTTGATACGGGACGGCCGTCAATTTTTTCACGGCAACTTCAGCGGTTCGATCAGAACTTCCGTCATCAACAACAATCACTTCAAAATAAATCGACTGATACTTAAAGTAACGAATGATTTCTTCTAATGTATTTCCGATCCGCTCTTCTTCATTAAAGGCAGGGATGGCAATAGAAAGATCGAATTGATTTTCGCTCATATTTAAGGTTGAAAACTTAAGTAATGTTTGAAGAGCATCCACGAGATTGCGTGGCGTCTCCGAAACAATAAATCATTCCAGCGTTTTAAAATATTGAATTGTTTTCAAAAGGCCGGTGCGAACATCCACTTTAGGTTCCCACGCAAGTATTTTTCTAGCCCGGCTAATATCAGGCTGTCGCACGCGGGGATCATCCTGAGGAAGCGCTTGAAATACAATTTTGCTTTTTGATCCTGTGAGTTCAATCACCAATTTCGCAAGTTCAAGTAAAGTCATTTCATTGGGATTGCCCAAATTAACGGGTTCGTTGAAATCTGAATAAAGAAGGCTGCGGAGTCCTTGTGTGAGATCGTCAATGTAGCAGAAACTTCTCGTTTGCAAACCATTTCCAAAAACCGTAATCGGTTCATTCAGTAAAGCTTGACTAATAAAATTAGGAATCGCTCTGCCGTCATTGCGCCGCATGTAAGGGCCGTAGGTGTTAAAAATTCTAGCGATTTTCACATCCATTCCATGGGTCCTATGATAAGCGAGTGTCATTGCCTCTGCGAACCGTTTCGCTTCATCATAAACACCTCGAGGCCCTATTGGATTTACATTTCCCCAATAATCCTCAGGTTGCGGATGAACCAATGGGTCTCCATACACCTCGGAAGTGGACGCCAATAAGAAAACGGCTTTTTTAACTTTGGCAAGTCCCAAAGCGTTATGGGTTCCTAACGACCCTACTTTTAATGTCTGAATTGGATATCGCTCATAATCAGCCGGACTGGCCGGAGACGCAAAATGAAGTACATAGTTAACCGGCCCTTCAATTTCAATGTCTGTAGAAATATCATGCTTAGTAAAAACAAAATTTGGATGTTTCGAAATGGAATTTAAGTTGCTAATGCTGCCCGTTAAAAGATTATCGACGCAGATGACCTGAGTCCCCTCGGTAAGAAAAAGCTTACACAGATGTGAACCAATGAAACCAGAACCACCTGTAATTAAAATTGTTTTCATCATTTCCTAGGATTCCATTAGAGTTTAACGATATTTGATCGTTTCTTCATTGATTTAAACGCATTTCGGACGTCAAAAATAAGTTTGGCTTCTTTGGCGATGAGACTGCGATTGAGTTTTGAGTGATCGGTTAAAAATAAAACCAAATCCTGCTGCCTCAAAAATTTTGCGTTTAACGGTTGGGAACGTAATTGGAAATTCCCCATTCTCACCTCTAGGACATGGGGATCGTGATAAGCAACATGCGCTCCCAGCTCTTTAAGCCGGTCTATAATTTCAACGGCTGGAGATTCTCGAACATCTGAAACATTTGCTTTGTAGGCAACACCAACAGCAAGGATTTTCGATCCAAAAACACCTTTTTTCACCCGTTCATTTAAAAGATAGACAGCCCGTTCCACAATATAGTTGGGCATTTGGGTATTAATTAAGCGAGCGAGCTCTATAAATTGAACGGCTTTCCCGTGATGGCGTGCTTTCCAGGAAAGATAAACCGGATCAATCCCGATGCAGTGGCCGCCGACGCCTGGCCCTGGATAAAAAGGCATAAAGCCGAAAGGTTTTGTGTTTGCCGCCTCAATCACTTCCCAAATATCAATCCCCAAAGCTTGAGCTACGGTAGCCAGCTCGTTAATTAAACCGATATTGACGATCCGAAACGTATTCTCAAGCAATTTGGTCATTTCTGCGGTTCGGGTCGAAGAAACCGGAATCACTTTATCCAAAATCAACTGATAAAACGCAACGCCAAGCTGGGTACATAAAGATGTAACGCCACCAACAACTTTGGGAATATTTCCAGCACGAAATTTTGGATTCGCCGGGTCAATGCGTTCGGGGGAAAAACAAAGGAACAAATCGCGTCCGACGCGCAAGCCTCTTTCCTCTAATTCCGGCAGAATAACTTCCTCCGTCGTTCCGGGATAAGTCGTACTTTCCAGGATAATTAATTGCCCGCGGCGGAGATTTTTTTTAATCTGCTGAACGGCAGTCACAATATAAGAAATATCCGGGTCTTGAATTTTATTGAGAGGCGTTGGAACGCAAATCACGATAACATCGCAAGTGGAAAGAAGCTCGAACGAAGAACTGGCGGAAAGGTTTTGTCTGCGAACCAACGAACTTAAAAGACGAGATGGAATATCAGGAATAAACGATTTCCCTTTTTTAATCGCTTCGATACGCGAACGGTCGGTATCAATGCCAATGACATGAAGGCCTGCATGTGCAAATTCACATGCCAGTGGCAATCCAACATAGCCCAAGCCAATGACGCCGACTTGAAGTTTTCGCGCTTTTATTTTTCGTTTTAATGCTGACGCAACTTGGCTCAATCTTTTATTCTTTCTTTAATACTTCGCTTTGAAATTGCAGGAGCGCTTCGTCCCATCGCCTTAGTTGGATTCCAAAATCTTTTTTGATGCGTTCCATATTGAACACTGAATTCAAGGGCCGTTTTGCGGGCCGATTAAGCTCTTGAGATGAAATCGGAATGAGCTTTATATCGGGGCACGTCTTTTCTAAGAATTTTTTAGCGGCCTGAAACCATGTTGTCTCTCCCGTATTCGCGATATGATATAAATGATAACCTTTCGCACGGCTTCCTCGCTCGATCAGTATACGTATTGCTTTGGCTAAATCTTTCGTATACGTAGGAACTCCCCTTTGATCATCGACAATACGAAGCTCTTTTTTTTCACGTGCTAATTGCGCAATGGTTCGAAAAAAATTCTTCCCATTCATTCCAAATAACCACGACGTTCGAAGGATCCAGCTCGAGCGGCACTTGGATTTTAAAAACTCTTCTGCTTGAAACTTGGATCGGCCGTATACACTTAATGGGTTAGGCTTATCTTCCTCATTGTAGGGAAGTTGTTTTGTCCCATCGAATACATAGTCTGTGCTCATAAAAAACAATGTGGCGCCGCATGAATCGCCTGCCTCGGCCACCCATTGAGTTCCTTTACTGTTTACCGAAAATGCCTGCGTTGGATTGAGTTCGCACTCGTCCACATCGGTGAAGGCAGCGGCATGAACAATAATGGATGGTTTGAGTAATGTAACCGCTTTTAAAACTGCTGTCCGATCCGTAATATCAACTTGCTCGTACTGAATTTGTGAGTGTCGATTGTTGTGTCGGTCAAGACCGCAAATCTCATAAGGAGCAAGTTCAGCCACCAAATCCGACCCCAGCATTCCATTTGAACCGGTAATTAAAATTCTCATAAACCATATTATTTCAAAGTGTAGGTATCTGTTTTTAAAGGTTCCCACCACGAACGATGAGCACGATACCATTCAATTGTTTCTTTTAAGTGCGTTTCAAACTTTGGTTGAATCTCAAAGCCAAGTTTTTTTAGTTTTAAAGTATTCAAGCTGTAGCGGAAATCATGAGCGGGACGATCTTGGACGTATTGAATCGATTCGTCGTTTTTTCCAAATGCGTACAAAATATGATGAGTTAAATCC
>MHFM01000019.1:12561-13791 GCA_001804205.1 Omnitrophica bacterium RIFCSPLOWO2_01_FULL_45_10b | reverse complement strand
TTTTCTGGAAATTGGAAGGGCCCAAAATTATTCGTGCTTCGAATGATCACAACGGGAAGCTGATGGGTTTTCCAGTAGGAAAGCGCTAAAAGATCGCTCGCTGCTTTTGAGGCCGAATAAGGGCTGGAAGGATTCAGCGGGCTATCTTCAGAAAAAGATCCGGTCGCGCAAGAACCATACACTTCATCTGTAGAAAAATGAAGAAAACGCTTAACTCTGGCTTCTTTTGCTGCTTCGAGAAGAATATTTGTACCCACCACGTTGGTCAACGCGAAATTGCGCCCCATATCAATCGATCGATCAACATGAGTTTCCGCCGCAAAATGAATCACCCCTTCAACGCTTTTCATCAACTGTCGAACCGTGTCTACATCACAAATGTCTCCCTGCACAAATTCGTAATAAGGGTTCCGCTCAAAATCTTGCGTATTGGCCCGTACGCCGGCATAGGTTAGTTTGTCCAAGTTGATCACCGAAACGTCCGGATGCTGAGCCAAAAAATAACGCAGGAAATTAGACCCAATGAATCCTGAACCGCCGGTAACGAGAAGGTGTTTCATTTTTTCCTGTGAAATTTCTGATAGACAAGTTGATTTGCATGAACGAGGGATTCGAAAGTTCCGGCATCCGTCCAAAAACCTTTCAAAACATCAAATTCCAAAATTCCTTCTCGAATGTATTGGTTATTGACATCGCTAATTTCTAATTCACCGCGCCGGGAAGGTTTTAGTGTTTTGATAATATCGAAAACGTGCGCATCATACATATAAATTCCGGTTACCGCATAAGAACTCTTCGGCCGTTTTGGTTTTTCTTCGATATGCGTAATCTTTTTATTTTTAATCTCCGGCACTCCAAAACGCTCCGGATCTACTACTTCTTTTAAAAAAATCCTGGCTCCCTTTTTTTGTTGCCGGAACTTGCGGACAAGCGGAGCGATATTGTCCTCGATGATGTTATCCCCCAATATCACCGCCACATCTTCCCCGTCGGCAAAATGCTCCGCCAGCGACAACGCTTCAGCAATCCCCCCTTCTCCGCGCTGATAAGTATAGTAAAGGTCTTTTAAACCAAATTCCTGTCCATTGCCAAGGAGCTTCAGGAAATCTCCCGCGGAGTTACCGCCTGTCACAATCATAATGTCATGAATGCCAGCGGTGACCAGGGTTTGAATTGGATAATGAATCATCGGTTTGTCATAAACCGGTAATAAATGTTTGTTTGTCACTT
>MHFM01000019.1:9426-12530 GCA_001804205.1 Omnitrophica bacterium RIFCSPLOWO2_01_FULL_45_10b | reverse complement strand
GCCAATACAATTCCTTTCATCGAGCAATCCTCACACAAGAATCATGATTCGTCATCGGCTCACTGCTTTATCGACATCGCCCCAGTCATAAGGAATTTCCGAGGTAAATGGATTCGCGCGAAACTCATCCGGATCGGAATAGCGGTAAACTTCCGTGGGAAGATTCAAAATCATAGCATCTTCAGTTCCGGCAGCCGTGAAACCATGATATACATAAGTCGGAATTTTAACTAAAAGAGGATTTTGCCATCCGATTAAAAATTCGTTAATCACGCGGTAGGTTTTTGAATTCTGCCTTGGGTCATATAAAACAACTTTGGCCATTCCTTGAAGGCACACAAAATGATCGACCTGTTCTTTATGATAATGCCAGCCCTTTACCACTCGAGGTTTGCAAACTGTAACGTACGCCTGCCCAAAACCTTCAAAGATGGATTCATCGGAACGAAGAATCTCCATTAATTTCCCCCGCTCATCCGGAAGTATTTTTAATTCCTTAATTTTCACGCCGTCGATTAAAGGGTCGTTCATTGCTTGAAACACCTCGCCATGGTTAGCGCCCCACTGAAAAATACTGAAAACCGTTTTTCTTCATCATGACAGGATCGTAAATATTCCGGCCGTCAATAACAATTGGCCGCTTGAGAATTTTTTTCAAACGGTTCAAATCCAACTCGCGAAATTCTTTCCATTCCGTCAGAATGAGCACGGCATCAGCTTCTCGGCAGGTATCATATGGATTTTTTGCATAAAATACCCCATTCAAAATCTTCTCTGCTACTGGCACCGCGCAAGGGTCGTACGCTACTATCTTTGCCCCTTCCGCTTGCAACTTATTGATAATATCAACGGACGGAGCGTATCTCATATCATCCGTATCTGGCTTAAAAGCGAGCCCTAGGACAGCTAGCCTTTTACCCTTCAAATTCCACAGCGCTTCTTCTACCTTCTTAACGAATTCTATTTTTTGCGTTTCGTTGATCTCCTGCACACTTTTTAATAAGTTACAATCGATATTCAGTTTTTCACCAATCCGAGCAAAAGCTTGGATATCCTTAGGAAAACAAAACCCGCCATAACCAATTCCTGCATTAAGAAACGCTTTCCCAATCCGGTTATCGAGGCCCATCCCTTCCGCTACTTTAGCGACATCGGCGCCCACTTTAGCGCACATTTGTGCGACGAGATTGATAAATGAAATCTTTGTAGCCAAAAATGAATTCGAAGCGTGCTTGATCATCTCTGCGCTTTGAATATCGGTTACGATGATGGGCACTTTAAACGGTGCATAAATTTGGGTTAGGATTGCCTCTGCTTTCTTACTTTGAACTCCAAGAACAATTCGATCGGGTTTGAAAAAATCTTGCACGGCCGATCCTTCTCTTAGAAACTCCGGATTGGAAGCAACGTCAAACGGGATTTTCTTCCGATTATTGTCTTTAATGGTTTTATAAAGCTGCATTCCTGTTTCCACCGGTACAGTGCTCTTTTCGACGATGAGGCGATACTCCGTCAGGCTTGACGCGATTGCTTCTGCAACATGCTCGATGGCGGAAAGATCGGCATCACCTGTTTCGCGCGGCGGCGTTCCAACACACAAAAAAATAACTTGAGCAAATCGAACAACATCTGAAATGCTTGTAGAAAATTTGAGACGTTTTTTGGAAACATTTTTGCGCACAATTTCGCTCAGTCCAGGTTCATAAAATGGGATTTTATTTTTGCGTAACATTTTGATTTTCTGAGTATCGTGATCCATGCAAATCACTTGATTTCCAAGGTCTGCAAAGCAAGCGGCTGTCACCAAACCCACGTGGCCGGAACCTATAATTCCAATCTTCATCGTTTATCCTTTTGATTTTTAGAGTAACACAGTCTAAATTTATTCATCGAAACAAATAGATATTGAGGAATATTTGAGGTTAATATGGAGCAGCCAGTGAAACATTTTGTGAATCAGAAGTCAGGAGTGAATAAGAGGGCGCGGGCGCTTCATTAGAACCAGAAATAGTGCGGCCGATCCGGGCGTCAGAAAATGTTGCTCGATGGCCTGCTTTTAAACTAATTTCTGGTAAGGCTTTTAGTTGCAACTGGACAAAAGCCTCTTTATTGAGATTTTTATCATCGCCCACGCGGTCCGAAGTGCGCACATTAAATCCAAAATCAAGCAGCCAATCGTGTAAGTCACGGCTCGCCATAACCTGCCATTCCTGCAGAGAATTTTTGTCCGTTGCCCATCGGGCATAAGCCCCTAAGTCCCATAGCTTATTTACATCATAGATAGCCTCAACCGTGATAAGGCTATTAGCGGCATCTTTATTGATGCCGCCTAGAATTTCTTCTCCCTCAATCGTTGTATTTTTAGTGAGGCGATGGCTCAACGTAATATGCAAACGGCCTACATCTAAAATGGCATCCAAATTGTTTGAGGAAAACTCGTGATCTACCAAATCGTATACCGTGTCCACTCGAAGCGCAAACCAGTCATAAGGCCTTAAGACTGTTTCCTGGCGGGCTTCAATAAATTTATTGGCTCGCGTTTTTAAAAGTGTAGAACCGGGCCCAAACGAATAATCCAGAAAAGCATTGAAACTAACAATATCTACGCGCTTTAGCGTTTTCCCAATTTTTCGTTTTGTTTGAATCCTGTTTTCAATCCCCAGCGTTATGATGTCTTGATGGTCCAGCCGGTCACCGCGCCCAGTTTCAACTAATTTAGAGGGATTAACACTCGCTATTTTAATTGAATTATATTGGATAATAGGTTCAACAATGTGGCGTATTTGATTCAGTTCAATTCCTGCAAATTTTCCGGTATAATCCCATGTCCTGTAAAAACGGGTGCTCGCGTCAAACCCTGTGCCAAATACATACCGCGTAATGCCGTCTTCTTTCGATTTGCTTTTTGAAAAATAATCTTCTCTAAAATTTCCAAACGGGATAAAGTTATAAAATTTGAAAAAACGGAGCGGATAGGACAGTTCTTGATCCGCATAAACTTGAACCGTGTTGGAACCGTCGGCAGAAAATGCTTTGGTTTGATTGAAATTTACGACGCCTTCTTCGTTTGTATAATAAAAATTTGTCCCAAAAAGAGGCTTCCT
>MHFM01000019.1:5420-9388 GCA_001804205.1 Omnitrophica bacterium RIFCSPLOWO2_01_FULL_45_10b | reverse complement strand
CGCTTTGAAAGCGGTTGCTTCTTTTTTCAACATTGGCCAAAAGGCTGTATTTGTCCACATTGCGCGTGATGGTCACGAACGATTGCGGATCGGTTTCCTCTCGGTATTCACTTTCAAAAAAATCCTGTAAAAACCGCTCGTCGCTAATTTCATGCCACTGCAAATGAAGAGTCGTAAACGGGTCCAAGCGAGCTCGATGCTTCCAACTCACGCGGCCCCGGTTTCTTTCGTCTAAGTTATCACTGCTATATGGATTGCTGCTGGTGGCGCGTTGGTCTGGCGCATGTTTGTCACGGATGCCAAAAATCTTAACTTCTCCAACGCCGAGCTTGCTGAATTTATACTTGAGTTGCGTGCCAAAACCAAATCCACGCTCGCTGTACCAATTAAATAGAAGCTTTCCTTTTATATTTTCACTCACCGAATAACCTAACGAGGTTAGGACAAATCCGCCGAATTCATCCGAATAGCCGGGAACAATACTGCCTGGAGACTGGTTCAACGGAATCATGAGATAGGGCAGCCAAAAAACCGGAACTTCTAAAATTCGAAAGGTTACATTTTTCGCGACAATCTTATCGCTCGGGTAAAATTCAGCCTCCTGAGCTTTGACATCATAGTGGGGATGAGGAAGGTCGCAGGAAGTGATATAAACATTCTTTGCTTTGATTTTGCCTTTCTTTAACTGATGAAGCTCTTCTCCAAAACCATACCAAGGAAATTGAAAAAAGCGGCCGTCTGGAAATTTACCTGTGTTGGTCTCAAAATTAAAAAAAACTTCGTTCCCGGAAAGCGCGCCATGTCCGACTTGGCGTACGACCACATGGCCCTTCGCATGCGCTTCTTTTGTCTCAATGTTAATTTCAGCCTCATCAGCAGTGAGCTCGATATCGCCATACGCGACAACGACGTTTCCCTTCCCCGCAATTTTCTTTTGTGCCTGAATATATTGCAAATCGTCAGCAACAGCTTCCACCTCTTTTTCTAATTCCTGAGCATAACTGTAGAAAGAAAACATAAGAGAACTCATGCAAAGAAAAGCAAATAAGAAGAGATACCGCGGGCGTTGGAAAAAGTGAAGCACAAAATGGCAAAAACGCATGCGCTTAAGTCACTCCGTGAGTTTTCAGAGCACCTTCTTTAACGAATTTATCCCAATCTGCAAGAAACCGCTTTAAACCAATGTCTGTGAGCGGATGCTTTACAATCTGTTCCAGAACCTTAAAGGGCATTGTTGCGACATCTGATCCCGCCTTTGCCGCTTCTTGAACATGCAATGGATGACGAATACTTGCTGTAAGTATTTGCGTTTTAAACCCATAATTATTGTAAATAAGCCTAATGTCGCGAATGAGGGACATGCCATCATGAGAAATATCATCAAGCCTTCCAATGAACGGACTGATGTAAGTCGCTCCTGCTTTTGCGGCGAGCAAAGCTTGATTGGCCGAAAAACATAAAGTAACATTAACTTTGATTCCTTCCGAGCTTAATGCCTTTACCGCTTTTAAACCTTCTACGATCAATGGAATCTTTACGACGACGTTCTGATGGATTTTAACTAAGCTATGCGCTTCTTTAAGCATTTCATCTTTCGCAATGCTCACCACTTCGGCGCTCACGGGGCCATCAACAATGTGGCAAATCTCACGTATTAGTTCTTTGAAATCTTGGCCTTCTTTACTGACCAGCGAGGGATTTGTCGTGATCCCGTCTAAGACGCCCCAACTTGCTGCTTCGCGAATTTCATTCAAATTGGCAGTATCTAAAAAAAATTTCATTGCCGCGCCTCTTCTATATTAACAATTAAAGAAATATTTTTGATTTAATCGTAGGTAACTGCTCGATTTCGCCCTTCTTCTTTGGCCCGATACATCGCTTCGTCTGTTTTTTGAATCAGTGTGGTCAGGTGTTCTTCCTGAAATTCCTTAATCGGCTGCCGGCCTAAACTATCGGGGAATGCACTAACCCCAATGCTAACGGTTATTTGTGTTTCCTCGTCATATAAATGCAGACGCTTTTTTGCAACCGCCGAACGAATTCGCTCTGCCAATTCAAGGCCCTGCGCCTTACCGATTTCTGGGGCTACAATGATAAATTCCTCCCCACCGTAGCGGCCGATAACATCTACTCGCCGAACATTTTCCCGAATGATTTTGGCTACTTCGCGGAGCGTTTGATCGCCAACTAAATGTCCGAATTTGTCATTATAACTTTTGAAGTGGTCAACGTCTACCATTAAAACTGAAAGTGGGAACTGGTATCGAACGGCCCTCTTCAATTCCTCGCGAAAACGCTCTAGGAAATGGCGGCGAAGAAAAACATTTGTTAAACCGTCCACAATCGAGGTTTCTCGAACCGTTTCGTAAAGACGGACTTTCTTAACTTGGAGTGTCAATTGCGAAGCCAAAACCTCAAACTTTTGAAAATCGTTCTGGTCGCCGCCTTCAACGGCAAGAACCGCTATTAATTGGCGTTCCATCGAAAGCGGGAATAACCAAAGCGGAAATAGAGTATCGAATGACGCAAATTGATTTTGCTCCTCATCCATTGGTGCTTCAAGTTTTACCGTTTGGTCCAAAACAGTTACCATCTTCAAGCACACTTCGGCGAATCTGGCTGATAGGTCTTTATCGCCCCGGCTCTGAGGGCCAAACGATAAACAATGAATCGAACCTCCTGCTCCAGAAGGTAAAATAATTGCGCCTCTTGCGAAAGAAAGTTGGGGAGTAATTTTTTGGTCTAAAACTGATAAAATTTCAGAAAAGTTTAAGCACTCATTAAAATCTCGTGCGATTTCAAAAAGCTGAATCAGTCCATTCACTCGACTCTCCAAATGTTTCAAACTATCCAAGCGAGCGCTCGTTTTTTCCTGCAATACCTTCGTTTCATTGCATGTGCGTTGTTTTCTTTCTTCTGCTTCTCTAATTCGATGAGCCCAATGCCATTCATACAATGAGACGGCTAAAGCAACCAAAACAAACGACAGGATGAGTAAAAGATGAATTGAATTTTGACTTCGGCTAGCAGCATAAATGGTCCACAAGAGCAAAAGACCTACCGTCACACATGTGGAAAGACGATCACCAATAATTGAAAAATAAAAAGCCAAAAGAAAAAGAAACGGGGCCATTAGAAAAAGCAACGAAAAGTCGGATTCCGTAATAATATTTAAAAAAATGAGCAAAATAACGGTGGGAAGAATAATTAACCGGCGCCACATACTTTATTTCTCCCGTCTTTCTTGGCCTGGTAAAGTCTCTTATCGGCGATTCGAATGAGCTCTTCTGAATCCAACGTATCTTGCGGAATTGAAGCGACGCCGATTGAAATGGTGGCAGGGATTGGCTGCCTGCGAACGGTAAAACTCATTACGGCAACCGCTTGACGAATAGACTCCGCTAATGATTGAGCTTCCTGAAAACTACATTTCGGAAGCAAAATAGAAAATTCTTCGCCGCCGTAGCGTGCCACAATTCCATCGGTTGCTTTTTGAGCAATTAATTCCGAAACCTTCACGAGCAAATGATCTCCTACCCCGTGCCCATAACGGTCATTGCATTCTTTAAAATGATCGAGATCGCACATCAAAAAAGAAAGAGGTGCATGGGTCAAGAGGCTGCGGCGATGCTCATCAGACAGCCGCTCTAAAAAATACCGTTGTACATAAAGACCGGTCAAAGAATCGCGGATTGCAAGTTCTTCTGTTTTCTGGAAAAGAATCGCGTTTGAAATGGCGGATGAAGCAAGCGTTGCAATAGCGTCTAAAAGCCTCAGTTCGTCTGTGCTAAAAGCTCCCGGCTTTTCGGAATTAACTCTGAGCGTACCTACAACTTTTCCTTCATGGATCAAAGGAGAAACGATAACGCTTCTTAACTCTGCTCCTTCAACTGCCTTATCCATGTCAAAACGAAAGTCCTTTTGAAGGTCGGAAATAATGAGCGACTGCCGATTCCGGAACACCCAAA
>MHFM01000019.1:4470-5233 GCA_001804205.1 Omnitrophica bacterium RIFCSPLOWO2_01_FULL_45_10b | reverse complement strand
AAAATCAGTGGCAAGATTTCTTAGATTATAATAGCTGGTATACTTTTCGAAAAAAACACTGATACTTGTGCCTTCCTCTTTAAACGCGATCTCAAGATCATTTTTTTGGTTCACCGCCTTTTCCGCCTCGACATTTCTGATGATAATTTCGGCCTCTTTTTTCTGATCAAGATAAAAAAGCAAAATCAAAAAAATCCACTGCGACGGGAGAAAAAATAAATACGAGAAGGATTGCAAAACCCATGCCGTCAAAATGATGAACACACTTGCAATTGGAAATACAACAAAAAAACCGACGGTTCGGGAACCATGCCAAGCCAATGCGATCGGAAGAAAAAAAGAGGATAAAATTAAAGCCAAGGCAAATGAAAAATGGGCAAAAGGCAGCTGTTCTCGATTTAAGAAGAAAAGGCTCAAATAACCTAAGAAAAATAAGGCGAGGAATGAAGCGCTCAAAAGCAGTTGTTTTAGCCAACTTCGATAAAAAAAATCAGCGGTTCGTATCATATAAGGAAATTAGATGGCAGGAATGAACAATGGGCAAAACACCTTACGATTCATATATCGTAATGCTTTTCCCAATCAATTTTAAAGAACAGCTTTTTCAGTTCGAGGGTCAAAAAAATGCGCCTTAGACATATCGAAAACGAGCTGAAGGTCCTGATTGGCCGTTGCCGTATCTTGATTGCTGACCCGGGCGATAAAATTATTTCGGCCCACCGAAAAATAAAGATAAATTTCAGAGCCCATTGGCTCTACCAGT
>MHFM01000019.1:4176-4386 GCA_001804205.1 Omnitrophica bacterium RIFCSPLOWO2_01_FULL_45_10b | reverse complement strand
ATAATATTTTCGTTAACAAATGCCGCAAGCCGGTCGTGGTACTGTTTCAAAATTTTGAGCCGAATTCCTTCGTCCACAAAATACAGCTCGCCGTTACGAGGTGTGATTTTCCCCTTCAAAAAGTTTGAGGGTGGCGAACCAATAAAACCGGCCACGAACTTATTCAATGGAGATTCATATAAGCTAATTGGGTCTGCGATTTGCTGAATT
>MHFM01000019.1:1572-4142 GCA_001804205.1 Omnitrophica bacterium RIFCSPLOWO2_01_FULL_45_10b | reverse complement strand
GAGTCAACGCTTCCACTTGGTCATGGGTCACATAAATCATTGTGGATTGCAAACGATTATGTAATTTTTGAATCTCCATCCTCATTTGAACTCTTAGCTTGGCATCTAAATTGCTAAGCGGTTCATCAAAAAGAAATACTTTCGGTTTTCGCACAATGGCCCGTCCTACTGCAACCCGCTGGCGCTCTCCCCCTGAAAGCTCCTTAGGTTTTCGCTTGAGTCGATCAGTGATTCCAAGAATTTCCGCAGTTTCTCGTACGCGCCGCTCTACTTCCTTATCTGGAAAGTGCCGAAGGCGTAAACCAAACGCCAAATTATCATAGACACTCATATGCGGATAAAGCGCGTAATTTTGAAATACCATGGCAATATCCCGACTTTTTGCGGGAACGTCATTGACCATTTGTCCATTAATGAAAACCTGTCCGCGCGTTATTGTCTCAAGACCGGCAACCATGCGCAGCGTTGTCGATTTTCCGCAACCCGAAGGGCCTACAAGAACAACAAATTCTTTATCTGCGATGTCCAAACTAACATTGTTGACAGCGATCACATCGCCAGCAAACACTTTAGTTACATTTTTAATTCGAACGTCTGCCATCTTCAGTTACCGGTCCGCTTGGTTGCGTATGAAATTAACCGTGTGATTGTTTGTTTTAATTCTTTCCGAGTCACTACCAAGTCAATGAGTCCATGTTCCAACAAAAATTCAGAGGTTTGGAAATCGGGGGGCAACTTCTGACGAATAGTTTGTTCAATGACACGCGGACCGGCAAAACCAATAAGCGCTTTTGGCTCCGCGATAATGAAATCGCCTAGCGAAGCGAAGCTGGCCATAACTCCGCCCATGGTAGGATGGGTCAAAACAGAAATAAATGGGAGTTTTGTTTTGGAATATTGGGCTAACGCCGCGGAAGTTTTTGCCATTTGCATCAAACTCAACGCGCCTTCATACATACGAGCACCGCCGCCCGACCCAGAAATAATAACGAGCGGCAACTTTTCCGCTTTGGCATGTTCAATCAAACGCGTGATTTTTTCGCCGACAACGGATCCCATTGAACCCATAATAAACCGCGAATCAGTTACCCCAAAAGCAACTTTGATTCCCCCGCACAATCCTTCGCCAACGACGGCCGCTTCTTCAAGCCCTGTTTTCTTTTGTTCCTGCTTTATTTTTTCAAGATAAGATTTAGCTCCTTTGAAATTAAGGGGATCCCGCGTGGTTAGGTTCTGCTCCATTTCCCGGAATGTACCCAGATCGATAAGCTGTTCAAGGCGCTCTTTGGCACCGATCACGAAATGATAGCTGCATTTTGGACATACCGACAGATTTTCTTTGAGCGCCTTTGTGTAGACCACATGATTGCAGGAAAGACACTTTGTCCACAAGCCTTCGGGGACATTCTTCTTCTTGGGAGACGTGAGGTTTTCTGCCAAAGCGGTTACTGCTCCTTGAGATAATTTTGAGTTTGTATTTGGCATTCTAGAGTAAAAAAAATACCACGACGTTCAGTCCTCGTGGTAATCAGCGGTTCAGAGCAAAGAGGTATTATAAGCATCGATTTTTTGCCTGTCAACATTTTCATAACATATTTATTTTAAGATACTTAGGCAGAACTCCACGGTGTGGAAGCATTTTGACAAAGAATACCGAAAGTGCTAATCTTAAGCTATGGAGCCAAAGCTATCCCAATCGCAAAGCCAGAGGCTCGTTCTGGCCCCCCAGCTGCGACAATTTTTGAAACTCCTAGAATTGCCTATTTTCGAGCTCAATCAGAAAATCGAAGAAGAGCTTGAACAAAACCCCGTTCTCGAAGAAGTTGACCCTGATCAAAAAGATGAGGCCACGGATAGCGCGTCTGAAAAAGAAGCCGGTAAGGAAGAACAAATGCAAGATATCCTCCAGCAAATGGAAACGTTTGATAAAATGCGAAAATATGACGAATCTTTTGAGGATCTTTCTCAAAATGACCCCGAAGAAATTCAACGAAAGCGCGACTATCAAGAAGCAACCCTCACAAAACCACCGACTTTGAGTGAATATCTGAACTGGCAACTTGGATTTTTGGATTTATCAGAGTCGGAAAAGAAAATCGCTCAAGAAATTATTGGAAACATTAATGATGACGGGCAATTGGTTGCTTCGGTAGAAGAATTAATATCTGACACAAAGGCTTCCCGCGAAGAGATAGAAAAAGTAATTCAAAAAATACAGACGCTTGACCCTCCGGGTGTGGGAGGCCGAGACTTGTCTGAAATCCTTCTGATTCAACTTAAAAAACAAGAAGGACATACAGCTCTTGCGCAAGACATCGTTAAAAATCATTTGCTCCTCCTTGAACGCAGGCAATTTGATCAGTTGGCCCGTTTAATGAATACTTCCCTGCAAAAAATAAATGAAGTCTATCAACAAATTTCCCATTTGGAACCAAAGCCAGGCAGAATTTTCTATCAAGAAAAGCAAAATTTCGTAGTGCCCGATGCTTCTGTATCTATCTCTCCCGACGATGAGAACGAGCTCGTGATCGAGATGAGTCGAGATTTTATCCCTTCGCTCCGCATTAATT
>MHFM01000019.1:731-1566 GCA_001804205.1 Omnitrophica bacterium RIFCSPLOWO2_01_FULL_45_10b | reverse complement strand
ATCGCAATATGCTCAGGAAAAAAGGGCTCGACCTAAAAACCAAAACATTTCTTCGGGAAAAAGTGCAGGCGGGCCAAGATTTGATTCGGGCTATCGCGCAACGAAAATCAACCATTCAATCGGTAACAGAAGAACTTGTAAAAGCACAGCGAGATTTTTTTACAAAAGGCTTTGGCTATTTAAAGCCGTTAAGGCTCAAAGATATTTCGGAACATATCCGCTTGCATGAATCAACGGTAAGTCGTGCCATCCAAGGAAAATACTTGGATACACCGCAAGGCACCATCCCCTATAAAAGCTTTTTCTCAAGCAAACTTCAATCGGAGGATGGAACTTTAAAATCTCAAAAGAGCGTTACGGAGCGGCTAAAGCATTTGATTGAAACCGAAAATAAGAAAAAACCGCTCAGTGACGCCAAGCTTGTAACGCTCCTCAATGCGGAAGGAACAAAAATTGCCAGACGTACAGTAGCAAAGTACCGCGAACTTCTCAAAATACTTCCCGCTTATCTCAGAAAAAACTAAGATTTCAGCACAAAAATGGAGCCCACGGTCGGATTTGAACCGACGACCTGCGGTTTATCCGCCAAAAAACGCGGCGGACCCTTTGATACATTTAAGTTAAATGGAGCTGGCGGTCGGATTTGAACCGACGACCTGCGGTTTACGAAACCGCTGCTCTGCCCCTGAGCTACACCAGCAATAGAGCAAATTGATTATTTATGGGAAGCTCAGGGACTGCACTGACTTCCGGTAAATAACCTAAAAATGAATTTTAATGTAAGTCATGTGCTGCCGCTGACCGCCAAACAACGCGGCGAGGTCCGTCCGCAAAG
>MHFM01000019.1:0-658 GCA_001804205.1 Omnitrophica bacterium RIFCSPLOWO2_01_FULL_45_10b | reverse complement strand
GCCAATCTTTGTGGCGGGCGAAACCGTTGCTCTACCACTGCCCGCCAAACAACGCGTCGAGGTCCGTCCATAAAGCGTTGTTCTGGGCGGGTCTCGCCACGCTTTGTGGCGGAAGCTACATGGGCTTAGAATAAGATAACAATGGCCAAAATTATACAATCTACTCCCGCTTTTTAAAAGATATATTCATTTCCCGCTCCTCTAAGCCGACACATATTTTACCTACAATATACTTGCCATCCACTAAGATTTCCGATATGATTTGACTATTAAATAGTTTAATATATTAACTATTAATAAGTCTAACTTATGGGGTAACAATGTCCGAACGAGATTTTCTGACCCTTTCTTTGCGTGAAGTTCAAGTGAAGTTCTCAAAGCTATACACCATGATACTCCATGAAGCTAATCTGACTCTTCCACAATACGCATTGCTCGGCCAGCTTGTCGTGGCAGGACCGGTTCCCATGACTCATCTCAGTAAATACCTTCATATCTCAAAACCGGCGGTTACCAACTTGGTTGATCGACTTGAAGAAAGTAAATGCCTTAAGCGAACTCTTCATCCAAAAGATCGTCGAATGTATTTGCTTAAATTAGAGCCTAAGGGTGAAAAACTGGTTCGAAAAACTCAAGCTTATATGCTGCGGATTTTGCT
>MHFM01000018.1:21894-24873 GCA_001804205.1 Omnitrophica bacterium RIFCSPLOWO2_01_FULL_45_10b | reverse complement strand
CACAACCCCTTAACAAAACAACCCACTTTCTACTTCAGTGGGTCGGAATGCTCATATAAAACGTTTCGACACTTACGTGATAATTTGTGTTTTTTAATAACTGTTGCTTGCCCCTTTAAGTGAGAGGGCAATTTTCCGGTTTTCATTGTCTACATGGAGTACATACACATGCAATTGGTCACCGATTCGAAATGAAGATTCAAGCATCTCGGCCTGTTCATGCGGCATTTCTGAAATGTGAACCAATCCTTCGAGCCCATTGTCGAGCTCCACAAAAATTCCAAAGTTCACTATTTTCGTAATCCGGCCGCGTACCGATGCTCCGCTAATAAGAGATTGGGTTAAGCGCGGCCAAGGATCTTCCGTCAGCTGCTTAATTCCAAGAGAAATTTTTCGATTCTGAGGATCCAGTGACAGCACTTTGGCCCGTACTGTTTCTCCCTTTTTAACCGCCTCGCTGGGATGGCTCACTTTTTTAAGCCACGACAGGTCGGACACATGGATGAGGCCATCGATACCGGGTTCGAGTTCGACAAAAATACCGTAATCCGTAATGTTACGAATTTTCCCCTCAATCACATCTCCCGTATGATACCGATCCCCAAGATTATCCCAAGGACTGGCGCCCATTTGCTTAAGGCCGAGTGAAATTTTACGGGCCTCTTTATCCACATTCAAAATTACAGCCTCAACCTCTGAGCCCACGGAAAGGAGTTCTGAAGGATGTGCCACGCGCTTGGTCCACGAAAGTTCGCTAATATGAATGAGACCTTCGATACCGGGCTCAAGCTCAACAAAAGCGCCATACGCCACGATATTGGTAACCTTGCCTTTTACTTTGGTGCCAGCTGTATATTTTTGAGCTACATTTTCCCAAGGACTCTTGGTAATCTGCTTAAGTCCAAGCGAAACCTTCTCATTGTCTTTATCAATGGCAATCACCATGACATCCAATTCGTCGCCAAGATTAAGAACTTCGGACGGATGATTCACGCGGCCCCAGCTTAAATCGGTAATATGAAGCAAGCCATCGATACCGCCCAATTCGATGAAAGCGCCAAAATCAGTGATATTTTTAACGCGGCCTTTCACCACCTGCCCAACTGCAAGTTGTTTCACCATACGGCTGCGGGTAGCTTCTTTTTCGCGTTCCAAATAGTCTTTGCGTGAGACCACAATATTTTTTCGCTTGTGATTAATTTTGACAATCACAAACGGAAAAACCTGGCCCACATATTGATCCAAATTTTTCACTGGCTTTAAGTCCACCAAAGAAGCCGGCAGAAATGCTTCCATACCGATATCCACCATAAAACCACCGCGGACCTTTTTGAAAATGCGGCCTTCCATCACGCTTCCTTCATTGGCATTAGCAACGAGATCATCCCAGCATTTCTGACGTTCGGCTTTACGCTTGGAAAGGACTGCCATTCCGCTCTCTTCATCAAGGCCTTCAAACAAAACCTCGATTTCATCCCCCACTTTAGTAGCA
Organism: Omnitrophica bacterium RIFCSPLOWO2_01_FULL_45_10b; assembly: GCA_001804205.1. Taxonomy (GTDB): domain Bacteria; phylum Omnitrophota; class Omnitrophia; order Omnitrophales; family Danuiimicrobiaceae; genus 01-FULL-45-10b. The sequence goes on along the minus strand of MHFM01000018.1, from coordinate 23,381 downwards.
GACGGATCGTCCAGCTCCTGTAAGGGTAGAATACCTTCGGACTTGTAGCCGATATCTATAATCGCCTCCCGCCGAAGAATGGTAATGACTTTGCCTTTGACGATTTGGCCTTCTTTAACGCTCTTGAAGGTTTGCTCATAGAGCTCGGCAAAACTCGTCGATAATTCATTTGCTTCGTTTGATTTCATAGAAAAAAATGACTCTCCTTTAGACTGCGACCGGCTGCTTTTTAAGTCTTCGCTGGGGAAGTACCGAAGTCAGCGGGTTTAAAACAAAAACATTCTATCAGAGAAGGCTAAAAATCCAAAGCTAATTTTAAGGAGAAGGAAAGCCTCTCCATAAGGGCTAACCCAGCTTTTGACGCTTCGAAGAAGCCCTCTTTAAGAAGTTTGAAAGGGGCCTTTTTGACTTCCCTTGGAGCAAATGAACCAGCTGGTGAAGAGCTTTTGTAAAACCACGCAGATCCGAGAGCAAATTTTTCTGATTGGTCAGAAAAATCGGGGCCCACAAAGCGGGATCTCCCTGGGCTATTCTCGTTGTATCCAAAAAACCGCTAGCGCCATAAGGAAGTGCTTTCGAAGAAACGGAATGCATTAAAACGGAAGCAATTGCATGTGGTAAATGACTAATTTGGGATACGATTTGATCGTGCTTTTCAGGTGAGGTCATCTGAACGTGGGTGCGAAGCTTTTTCCAAAAAGATGAAACGGCGCGCACGGCAGTTTGAGATGAGTTTCGAAGGGGTGTCACGAAAACAAGCGCTCCTTCAAACAAATCCGCCTGAGCATGATTCAATCCTTTAAGATGAGACCCTGCCAAAGGATGCGAGCCGACAAATTGAATTCTTTTAAATCGCCTCCGTGCAGCCCATCGGACAATCTCGGCTTTGGTGCTGCCAACATCGGTCACAATGGCACCGGGCTCGGCATAACGATCGATTTGGGCGATAAAATGCGGAATGGTATTCACGGGTGAACAAATAACAATAAATTGAGCGCCTCGAAGCGCAGGCTTCAGTTGCGTAAATCCGTCGTGAATAAACTTTTTTCTTTTGGCGAGCGCTATTTTGCGGCTGGTTTGACTTACTCCGATCACACGCACGCTTGGAAAACGTCTCCGGATGCTCGCTCCTAACGAACCACCCATCAGCCCCAAGCCGATAATGACAAAACTGGAGCGCTTCACGTCTCGTTACACATCCCGTCCAATCGCTTTCGCAACGGCGCGAATCTCCTTCATCAAATTAACAAAGCGTTCCGGATAAAGCGATTGTTCTCCGTCGCTCTTAGCTTCCTCCGGATTGTCATGCACTTCTACCATAATCCCATCGGCTCCGGCGGCAACCGCAGCACGGGCAATGGGGGTTACATAATCCCATTTTCCGGTACCATGCGAAGGATCCACTAAAACGGGAAGATGCGTGAGTTCTTTCAAAGCCGGGATTGCGTTGATATCAATGGTGTTGCGAGTTGCTGTTTCAAAGGTAC
>MHFM01000018.1:20228-21847 GCA_001804205.1 Omnitrophica bacterium RIFCSPLOWO2_01_FULL_45_10b | reverse complement strand
ACCCCGTTTTAAAAGGACCGGCTTTTTCGAAATTCCGATTTCTTTCAAAAGATCGAAGTTCTGCATATTCCGCGCGCCGATTTGAAGCATATCCGCATAGCGCGCTACCAATTCCACTGTGCGCGTATCCATGACTTCGGTTACCACAAGCAGTCCAACTGCATCTGCAACTTCGCGCAAATATTTAAGCCCTTCTTCACCAAGCCCTTGAAAACTGTATGGAGAAGTTCTGGGTTTGAAGGCACCGCCGCGCAAAAATGTGGCGCCGGCTTTTTTGACTTCCTTCGCAATTCTAAGAAGCATCTCAGGTCCTTCAACAGAACAAGGCCCTGCCATCACCACGATTTTGTTCCCACCCACCTTCACCTGGTGATCCATGGTAAATTCGGTGTTTTCAAGCTTAAATTCACGGCTTGCGAGCTTATAAGGCTTTAAAATGGCCATCACTTTTTCGACACCGGGAAACACTTCAAGCGGCTGAACGCCAATCTTGCTTTCCTCGCCAATCACGCCAATGATGGTCCGTTCCACTCCGCGCGAAACCTGAGGTGTGAGGCCCAATTCTTTTACTTTCTCGCAAATGTGATTAATTTGTTCCGGTGTTGCCCCGGTTTTTAAAACGATGATCATTTCTTACCGTCCTCTTTTTTTAGCACTACTTTTAGAAGATGAATAAATCGCATCAATTCAAACCTTGTGCCAATCGTAACACGAATATAGCTCGGAAGGCCATAAGCATTCATCGCACGAACAATCATACCGCGCTTAAGAAGTGCCTCGCAAACCTTTTTGGCATCTCGTTTGACATCGATTAAAACAAAATTAGCCTCGCTTGGAACAAAGGTTAATTTCATTTTGGTCAATTTCCGATAGAAATACAAACGCCCTCGGCTTACAAGGCGTTTGGAGCGCCATAAAAACCGGCGGTCATCCAATGCCGCACAAGCGCCGATTTGAGCAAGCCGATTCACATTAAACGGCTGCCGCACCTTCCCTAAATATTCAATCATTTCTTTGGAAGCCATTCCGTAACCAATGCGGAGCCCGGCCAATCCGAATGATTTAGAAAATGTCCTGAGCAAAATAATATTCGGTTTGTTTGCCTTCACATGAAAAAGAAGATAAGGAAAATCTTTCGCGTCAACAAAATCAATATAAGCTTCATCGAAACATACGATCACATGCTTCGGAACTTTACTCAAAAAATCCTCAACTTCTTCGGTCTTAACGTACGTGCCGGTAGGATTATTTGGATTTGCGATAAAAATAATCCGGGTCCGGTCATCAATGGCATCCAAAATCCCGCGCAAATCGTAACGGAAATTTTTCATCAGGACTGCCGTGTAAGAAGCGCCGCAGGTTTTTGCAATCAAGGGATAAACTAAAAAAGTATTTTCCGAAGAAACAATGCGGTCACCTTCACTCAAAAAACCGCGCGCCAAAAGTTCGATAATTTCATTAGAACCATTTCCAATGATGAATTGCTCTGCCGGAAGACTAAACTCCTGCGATAATCTTTTCTTTAACTCATAGGAAGCGCCGTCGGGATAAAGATGAACGCGGCGCAAAGCGGCTCGCATCGCGCGAAGCGCTTTTCTGGACGGGGCCAACGGATTCTC
>MHFM01000018.1:13884-20189 GCA_001804205.1 Omnitrophica bacterium RIFCSPLOWO2_01_FULL_45_10b | reverse complement strand
TAAGGCACAATATCTTGAATGTAGTTTTTGAAAAATTGTTTCACCCCGTTAGACTCCTTTTTCAATTTACTATATGAAACCCCTATTCCATCGACTCTCATTTCTTCCTAAATTAAAAATGATTGCTACCAAAGAGTCTAACGGGGTTCATCTGGGTAAGGCTCATGAAAGAAAAATTACGGTGTACGAACTTGGGGATAAGAACCAAGCACTTTGAGAAACCGGACGCGCTCCTCCATCGCCTTCAATGTTTTCTTGAGCGAAGCATCTTCCGCATGTCCTTCCATATCGATATAAAAGTAATAATCCCATGCCTTTTTCTTAGAAGGCCGGGATTCAATTTTTGTCATGTTGACGCCATTTTTCCGGATCGGTTCCAACATTTCATAAAGCGCACCGATTTTATCCTTAATCGAAACGACAATGGACGTTTTGTCCTTGCCTGTCCGAGATGCCATTTGACGGCCCACCACCAAAAAGCGAGTCACGTTGTGCGCCAAATCTTCGATGCCCTCGGCTAAAATGGTCAAATTGTAAAGCGTGGCAGCCAATTTTGAAGCAATGGCGGCAGTTCCAACCTCATCGCGAGCCCGTTGAGCCGCTTGACTGGTACTAGCAGCCTCGATTAATTCCACACGATGAAGATTTTTCTCAAGCCACAAGCGGCATTGGCCAAATACCTGAGGATTCGAGTAAACGCGTTTGATACTTTTAATATCGCAGGAAGCCATCAAATTATGCGAAATTTCAAAGAGAATTTCGGAGCAAATCTTAAGTTCCGAATCGATAAACATATCCAGCGAATGGCTAACCGCCCCTTCAATTGAATTTTCCACAGGGATCACTCCGTAGTCCACGCGCTGATGGTCTACTTCGGCAAATACTTCCGTAATACTCGTGCAGGGCGTATAGCGCACGCTGGAGCCGAACTTTGAAAGCGAGGCCAAATGGGTAAACGTTGCCTCGGGCCCTAAATAAGCAACGAAAATTGGTTTTTCGAGGGCCAGCGAAGCCGACATCACTTCCCGATAAATGGACTTCAGCGCGTCTTTAGAAAGCGGGCCGTTTGGAAGTGAATCAATCCTTCGATAAATTTCGCTTTCGCGCGCCGGCGCATAAACTTCGGAAGATTTCTCCTGCTTTAATTTGCCGGCTTCAAGCGCAAGCTTCATTCGATCGTTTAAGAGATCGATGATTTTTTCATCCACCCCGTCAATTTTTTTACGAATGTTTTCAAGGCTCATGTTCTTTGTTCTCTTTCGCTTCGTCTTTCTTTGCTTCTTCTTCAACCGATATGATTTTTTCGGTCCGCAATAACTCTTCGCGCTTTACCGAATTTTCGATCAGCGATTTAATCTCAGAAATATCCGGCAAATTAGTAATGGACTTCAAGCCAAAATGTTCGAGAAACTTATCCGTCGTGCCATACAGAAACGGCCGGCCTGGCACTTCCTTTCGGCCAACAATTTTAATCAAACCTCTTTCGATCAACGTCACCAAAACTCCGGAAACATCGACCCCGCGCAAATCTTCAATTTCAGCGCGCGTTGTCGGCTGTTTATAAGCCAAAATGGCAAGCGTTTCCAAGGCGGATTGAGTTGCCTGCCTTGATTTTTTCTGGAGTTCCAGTTTGAGAATCCAAGGAGCAAACTTTGGAGCGGTGGCACATTCAAAGCCGCCCGCGATCTCTTGAATTCGAAAACTGCGGCCATCGCGTTCGTATTCGCTTTGAAGTTCACGAATCAAAGGCTCAATTTTGGCTTGAGAATAACTGCCTAAAGCACGTTTCAAATCAGCAAGGGTGACAGGTTTTCCGGATGTAAACAGAACCGCTTCAATGATGCGCTTCGCCTCTTCGTCGTTTCGGACCTGATACGCTTCAATCTTGGCCGTGCTTCGCCTCTCTTCCTTGATGATGGCGGGAAGCTGGTCAGAAATTTCGCGCTCGAGTTCCTGGCGCAAAGCTTTCAACTGCGCTTGCTTTTCTTTTTCTTTTTGCTCATCCGATAATTTAGGCATTGTTTACACCTTTGAAATCAAAATTTCGCCAAAATGCTTTTCTTGCGCAACCTGAGCAAATTTGGAGCGAATGACTTCCAAAAGCGCTAAAAAGGTGGCGATCACCTCATTTTTGGTTACGCGCTGGCTGAAGAGCTCGTAGAATCGGACCGTTCCCCGCTCCGAGAGAAGCCTCTTTAGCTCTTCAATTTTTTGTTCGATGGAGATCACTTCTTCAAACACTTCGTGAAACTGTTCTTTCGAAATGCCCCTCAATACCGATTGAAATGCATTAAGAAGATCGTACAAATTGGCGCTGAATGTGTCGATTTCAATATCTTCGGGCGATAAACTACTTAAGTAATAATCCGAAACCTGGCGCGTAAAAATTCTCCCGCGCTCATCCTCAAGCAAACCAAGCCCTTTAGCAGCTTCGCGAAATGCTTGATATTCAAGCAATTTCCGAACCAGCTCGGCGCGCGGATCTTCACCCTCTTCATCAATTTCTTCCTCGGTGGCAGGAAGCAGCATTTTAGATTTAATATAAACCAACGTGGCCGCCATCACGAGAAATTCGCCCGCGACTTCAAGATCAAATTGCTTCATTTGCTTTAAATATTCCAAATATTGTTTGGTAATTACCGAAATTTCGATGTTATAAATATCCATTTCGTTCTTCTTGATCAAATCAAGAAGAAGCTCAAATGGCCCTTCATACTCAGGAAGTTTAACAGTCAGCGGATCGTAGGGTTTTGTTTCATCCATGCAAATGCTCCCAAGATTTCAAAATTCTCCCGTCATTGCGAGGAGTCCCCGAGGGACGACGAAGCAATCTCCGGTCATAGATTGCTTCGCTACGCTCGCAATGACGATTTCATAAGACATATTAAATTCCAATTCCGGCCGCATCTTTTGCTTCCGCCAACGTTTTAGCGGCAACCGCCTTTGCTTTTTTTGAACCTTCGATTAAAACATCGCGCACGTGATCGCGCCTTGCGGCAATTTCCCTTCTGCGTTCATAAATCGGCTTCAAAAAAGGGGTCAAGTGATTCGCCATTTCATGCTTACATTCCACGCACCCGCGTTCGGCCGCGCGGCATTCTTTGGCAACGGTTTTTTCATTGTCCTTATTAAAAATCGTATGAAAAAAATAGACCGGACATACTTCTGGATGCCCCTTATCCTCCCGTCTTTTCCGGGCAGGATCGGTCACCATCTGCATTACCTTTTTATCGACTTCCTCGGGGGAATCTGAAAGATCGATTGTGTTCCCATAACTCTTGCTCATTTTCCGGCCGTCCAGTCCCGGAATCTTAGGTGTTTTCGTCAAAATGGCTTCGGCTTCTTTAAACACCTTTCGATACAAGTGGTTAAAGCGCCGGGCAATTTCACGCGCAAGTTCCAAATGGGGCAATTGATCTTCCCCTACCGGTACGGCATCTGCCTGATACAGCAAGATGTCGGCGGCTTGGAGAACCGGATAACCCAAAAAACCATGGGTCATTAAATCTTTGCCTTTCTGCTCCGCAATTTGATCCTTATAAGTCGGATTCCGCTCAAGCCAGGAAAGCGGTGTAATCATAGAAAGAAGAAGCGATAATTCCGCATGTTCCGGCACCAGGCTTTGAAGAAAAATGGTTGAGCGATTAGGGTCAAGGCCGGCCGCCAGATAATCAATGACCACCTCAATCACATTAGCCTTAATCGCAGTATGAGAGGCATATTCTGTGGTAAGAGCATGCCAGTCGGCAATCATGAAGAAGGAGTCTTCGCCTTCAAATTTCTTCCAATTTTCAAGGGCCCCGAGCAAGTTTCCAAGGTGGAGCTTTGCCGTGGGGCGCATTCCGCTTAGGATTCGTTTTGGCATGTGATTAAGTTGTAAGCTATAAGCGGTAAGCGGTAAGCAAGGTTATTAAATAACTATAACTTAACGCTTAAAACTTATCGCTTATCGCTTGCTCTATCCTTTTGATACTAAAAGTGTTGTATCTTATCTTGAGCCATCGAGGAGTTTTTTATCCGCCCTCGATGGCTCATCCCAGCGCACTATTTTTGATGCGCGTGGGATTACCTTAGGTAACCCTACGCCAGCCTCATTAGCACTTAAGATTTGAATCCTAATGAGGCTGGCTCAGGGTGAGGGGTCGGTAAATTTACCGACCCCTCATCTTATCTTAGAACCCTTGCGGTGTCAAACTTCTAAAGAGCGTACAGCGTTTAGGATATAGAATTCTTACAACTTATTGTTTCTATACGCTATCCGCTAAACGCTCCACGCTATTAGAGAAATGAGGATAAAAAGTGGGGAGATAAGGTTTAATTCCACTCTTCTTGGCGAAGCGCTTCTTGAAAAGAAGGATTATCCAATGAAAGAGGGGGTAAATATTCTCCCACCCGGCGGCGCCACCACCAGTTGCCGGTTCGGGTCTTTTCTTCGGCGCCGGTAAAATGATACTCATAAAGCTCGGCGCGAATGAACTTGGGAGGAGAATCTGAAAAAGGATTCTCTGCCAGAAGCTTTGAAACAGCGCGATCTCCTTTTAAAAGTTTAGCGGTCAAATTTAAAATCCAGGGGTGATAGCGATAATCCGACATGGCGGCAAACCACATCTGCCAATCCAATTTCCAATGGTACGGCGACACAATGCACGGCGGACGCTTGGGGTCGCCGGGCTTTCCCTTAAATTCATAGGGCTTCCATTGTGTCAACGGAGTCACTATTTTTTCGTCCGTACCTTCGATAATAACTTCCATTCTTTCGCGCGTGATACTGCCAAAAGCGCCGTAGGTATTGACGAGATGAAGCGGCTCAAAACTGGTGTTCATAATTTGCCGGCTCGATAAAAGATTGACGACCGGTTGAATACTTAAAAGCAGAAGAACAGCAGCCACGGCCATCACAATACCTTGATAAGGCCCTGCGATGGGCAAAGTTTCAATTGATTTAATGGGAATAATATGCGAAAGGATTTTGTCGTCAAAACATGGGATGCAAAGAACGAGTGTAATGTAGTTAAGCCATGAAAGATTACCGCTTAAAATAAGGATCACCTGAAAAATAAAAATAAAAGCGCCAGCACAAGCTGCTACTGCCCCGGCGGGAACAAAGACGCCCCATGGTGCAACCAATTCTACAAAATGATTGAAGAGAACGCTTCCTTTATGAAGCAGAGGCGGGAAGCGATGAAAATACCAGCTCAAGGGATTCGGCAAAGGCTGGGTTTCGTAGTGATAATACATACACGTTAAATTCCGCCAACATTCATCGCCCCGCAACTTAATCAAACCCGCCCCAAACATCACTCGGAAAAGTACCCAACGCAAAAGCCAGATGATGATCACGGGCGGAGACACGTTAGAGGAACCTAAAAAAATAGCAAGAAATCCTGTTTCAAGTAAAAGGGTTTCCCAGCCAAAACTATAAAAAGTTTGACCGATATTGACAAAAGAAAGGTACAAAACCCAAAGGAGTGCCCAAACTGCTGCCGAAACATAAATTCCAAAAATATCGGAAAGCCCCGTGACTGCAAAAAACGAAAGAACAAGTCCAAGCCAAGCAATCATCGAAATAAAATGGTCGGAACAATGAATCCAAAAAAGACTGGGGGCGTCCCAGAATTCTGCGCGCTTCAAAAAAAGCCGCGCCGGCATAATGCCGTTTTCGCCAAGGAGAGGTTGAAATTGATTGATGACGATGAGAAAAGCGATGACATAAACAAACCCGAGTGCTCTTTGAAAACAAAAGCGCGTCAGCCAATAATTGGATAGTTCGGCGGCTTCCATAAATTGAATTTAAGAAATAATGTATTTAGAACCCCTAACAAAACCCTTGTCATTCTGAGCGCAGCGAAGAATCTATCAGCAGAGATCCTTCGGCTTTGCCTCAGGATGACAGTTTTGTTAGTTACGCTAAGTACTCTTACTGTACGTTATCCAACTTTAAGAAACAAGCCTTTCAAATATTCACCTTCGGGATGGTAAATATTAATCGGATGATCGAAAGCGTGAGAGGTTTTTTCGATAATTTGAACATTCCGGCGGGCGTCTTTGGCAGCCCCAAAAACAATTTTTTGAAACAAATCCGGATCAATATATGAAGAGCAGGAAGCGGTAAATAAAATCCCGCCCGGAACTAAGTGTTTCATCGCAAAAAGATTAATGTCTTTATAACCGCGCGCCGCTTGTTGAATCTGATTTTTATTTTTGCAAAAAGCGGGCGGATCCAACACGATCAGATCATAGGTTTGCGTATCTTTTCTTAAGAAATCAAATACATCTTCGCAGACAAATTGATATTGCTCACCGCT
>MHFM01000018.1:12058-13875 GCA_001804205.1 Omnitrophica bacterium RIFCSPLOWO2_01_FULL_45_10b | reverse complement strand
ACCATTTAATTCAAAATTGGTTTTCATCGTATTCAAAGCGCGTTCCTGAGCCTCAACTGAAGTGACCGATTGTGCTCCTGAGCAAGCCGCATAAACGGAGAAACCCCCGGAATAAGCAAAGCAGTTCAAAACTTTTTTGCCTCGCGCCAACGCTCCCGCTTTCTTCCGATTTTCTCTCTGATCTAGGAAAAAGCCCGTCTTCTGTCCGTGTTTGATATCGACGATAAATTTGTGCCCGTATTCTTCAATTTCTATAAAATCAGGCGGCTCCTCACCGGCCAAAGTTTGAAGCGTCTCGTCAAGACCCTCAAGCCGTCTCGCTTCCCGATCGTCGTGTTCATAAATACCTTTTGGCGCAAATACCTTCCCGATCGCTTCAAGTGCCATTGGTTTTAAAACTTCCATGCCGGCCGTCGAAAATTGAACCACCAAATAATCCGCGTAGCGGTCAACGATTAAGCCCGGTAGAAAATCTCCTTCCGAATGAATGAGGCGAAACGCATTGGTCTTAGGAGGAAGAAAATCTTCGCGTAGCTTCTTGGCGGCTTCCATGCGGCGGATGAAAAAAGGCGCATCAATTTCCTCGTCTTGAAAGGTCAACATCCTGACCGCAATTTGAGAGCGTGGATTTAAATAACCGACCCCGAGAAATTCTTCTTTATTGGAATAAACTTTAACGAGGTCGCCGGCTTTAAAGCCATCATCCAGCACGTCAATTGCGCCGGAGAAAATCCACGGATGAAAACCTCGAATAGGCTTATCTTTATCTGGTTTTAACATGACGCGAATTGTCTTCATAGTTGGCCATCATACTTTGCAAGAAAGCTATTCGCCACATTTTTCTCAAAACTTCGGGATTAAATGCCGTACTTCTTCTTGTACCGCCGGATGGGAAAAATGCGTATAATACTAAAATCTTAATATGAAAAAGAAGATACTCGTAGTTGACGATGAGCCGGAAATTATAGAAGGGCTTACGGAATCGTTAAGTCTGTTGGGTTATGATGTCATCGGTGCCCGCGATGGGAAAGAAGCGCTGAGAAAGGTTCAGCTTGAAAAACCGGATTTAATTATTCTCGATGTCGTGATGCCCGGAATGCATGGCGCTGATGTTTGTGCCGCTTTAAAAGCAAATCCAAAAACAAAGGAGATACCCATTATTTTTGTGACAGGTTTGAGACCGAAGGAAGATGAACTCCGCGGGATTGAGGTTGGCGGCTACCCTATCTTTGCCAAACCTTTTGATTTTGATGAGTTGCTCGCCACGATTCGGGAATTGATCAACCGAAAAAAACCTTAAAAAAATAAATTACTTTGTTGGGGGATGGTGTCCGCCACAAAGCGCGGCGGATGAACAAGTACAAACACGATTTGTGGACGGACCCCGCTGCGCTTTTTAGCGGGCAACGGATAAGTTATGTATTATGTATATGTGCTTAAAAGTTTAAAGACAAACCGGTACTATATTGGCAGTACAAAAGACATCGATCGCCGACTGAAAGAACATCAATCAGGTTTCAGCCGATACACAAAAAGCCGAGGTCCGTGGGAACTAATTTATAAAGAAGAAAAAGTAACGTTGAATGAAGCTGAAAAACGAGAACAGTTTTTTAAAACAGGGGACGGTCGGAGAGTTTTGAAAAAAATTCTTGGACAGCTTGCCTCTTAAATTATATTGGGGGATGGTGCCCCGCGCATAAACTGCGCGGGACTCGCGGTAACATTAAGTGCGCCGTAAGCAAAAGTGGCGCGAATAGAATTATTTTTTGTCCTTAACGTTGGGGGATGGTGCAACGGTAGCACGCCTGGCTCTGGAC
>MHFM01000018.1:10018-11979 GCA_001804205.1 Omnitrophica bacterium RIFCSPLOWO2_01_FULL_45_10b | reverse complement strand
GCCAGTCCTTGAGATGCAAAGCAGCTCAAGGGCAGCCATGACTTACCGATAAAATTTTTATAAGTTGTCATGACAGTCCTAGCGCTTTAATGAATGATCAGTTTTTCATTTCAAAGTGGCGCTAGGGCAGGATTCGCCTTCCTTAAAACGATAAAGAATATTTATAAAAAGGTGAATCCAGTCCTTGAGATGCGAAGCAGCTCAAGGGCAGCCATGACTAAAAATCGGATGCAAATCTGTTAATTTTCCTTTAAAATGAGCGCTCTGCGCGCGAGTGGTGGAATTGGCAGACACACCAGCTTGAGGGGCTGGCGCCGCAAGGCATGCAGGTTCAAGTCCTGTCTCGCGCATTTTTTCTGGTTGAAAAAATACTGCGTCGGCACTTCTAGAGAGTGACGTGTCCGACGCCGCATTGTTATAATGTCAGTCGTCAGCGATCAGACTTTAATTGAAAACAGAAGATGAACGAAAGTTGTATAAGTTAAAAAGTTGGGGAGAACTGAAAGCTGACGGCTGATTGCTGACAGCTTCTTTAAAAATGAACACAAACATATTTCGCCAGTACGATATCCGCGGCGTTGCTGATCGCGACCTTAACGATGAAATAATCGATCTCATCGGAAGAGCTTTTGCCAGCTATCTCAAAAAGGTTGCGCGTATTGCCGAGCCTAGCTTAGTGCTGGGCCGTGACATACGCCCCAGTTCCGATCGTATTTACCGCGCGCTTTCGAAAGCGTTAATCGCTTCAGGAATCCCGGTGACGGACGTTGGAATCCTCACCACTCCGGTGTGTTACTTTGCCGTCCAACATCTCAAGAAAACCGGCGGCATCATGATCACAGGCTCCCACAACCCGCCGGAATATAACGGCCTGAAATTGGTTGCCGGCAAAAGCTCAATTTATGGAGAGGAAATCCAAAAAATCCGTGCGATCATTGAACGAAAAGATTTTGTTTCCGGCAAAGGAAGCGAAGAGCGTGTCGAAATCATTCCCACGTATCAAGATTATTTGAAGCAGTCCTTTAAATTCAAACGCAAACTCAAAGTGGTGGTTGATTCCGGAAACGGCACCGCAGGCCTTGTCGCGCCAAAGGTAATCCGAGAATTCGGCCATGACGTGATTGAGCTTTTCAGCGAACCCGACAGCCGATTCCCCAATCATCATCCTGATCCTACGGTTGAAAAAAATCTCGAAGACCTCATCAAGAAAGTGAAGGAGACAAAAGCCGATGTTGGAATCGCGTTTGATGGCGACGCCGACCGTGTCGGGATTATCGATGACAAGGGAACGATTATTTGGGGCGATAAGCTTTTAATTTTATTTTCTCGTTTCATTTTAAAACAAAAACCGGGAGCTAAGTTTGTTGCGGACGTCAAATGCTCGTACCTCTTCTTTGACGATGTCAAACAACACGGCGGCCAAGCCATTATGTGGAAAACCGGCCATTCGCTCATCAAACAAAAACTAAGGGATGAAAATGCCGCACTCGCCGGTGAAATGAGCGGCCATATGTTTTTTGCCGACCGGTACTTTGGCTACGATGACGGAGTTTATGCCGGAATCCGGGTGCTTGAAATCTTAGACCAATCGGGCAAACGAATATCAGAACTGCTCAGCGACGTTCCCAAAACCTATGCGACCCCTGAAATCCGTGTGGATTGCCCTGATGAAGAAAAATTCCAGATTGTCGCGCGAGTAGCCGAATTCTTTAAAAGCCGCTACCGCACAATTGATATCGACGGCGTGCGGATTGAATTTGGGGACGGCTGGGGCCTTGTGCGTTCTTCCAATACACAACCGGTTTTGGTGACACGTTTTGAGGCAACCAGCGAAAAACGGCTTCATGAAATCAAAAAGCTGATAGAGGATAAAATCAACGAATTCACGAAGCAAACCCGATGAAAAATCTCTGGGCCATTACTATGGTAGGCGGACATGGGACAAGGCTGTGGCCGCTTTC
>MHFM01000018.1:0-10010 GCA_001804205.1 Omnitrophica bacterium RIFCSPLOWO2_01_FULL_45_10b | reverse complement strand
GCCGCAAAACTCCTAAACCTTTTCTCAAACTCATTCCCGGAAAACCATCGCTTCTTGAAGCAACCATCAAACGGCTTCGGACGACAGTTCCGGCGAACCGCATTTTAATCATTGGAAGCGAACAGCATCTAAAAAGCCTGCGCCAAGCGGCGAAAAGTATTCCGCGCGCTAATATCATCGGCGAACCTGCTTCGCGCAATACGGCAGCAACCGTTGCGTTTGGAGCTTCCCTAATTTCAAAGCGCGATCCCGACGCCCTTGTCTTAGTCGCGCCGGCGGATCATTGGATTGCAAATCATAAAGGCTTTCGAAAAACGGTAGGAGCTGCCACGCGAATCGCAAAGCTCACTTCCTCTTTTGCGATCTTTGGTGCAACACCCACTTATCCTGCATCTTCCTACGGGTATCTCAGAGCCGGGAGAAAAACCGCCGGCTCTGTCTATGAGCTAAAACAATTCGTGGAAAAACCGAATCAAAGGCGCGCTGAGGAATTTTTGCGCACTGGTAAATTCTTTTGGCACGCGGGAATCTTTCTGGCTCCTGTTAAAACCATTTTGGATTCGATAAGGCGGTACGCTCCCCTTATTTACCGGAATCTTTCCCGCTTAAACGCTGTGGACGGTAAAATTGTGCCGCCAAAATGGTTCCGTTCAATGCCAAGCATTTCCATTGATTATGCCGTTTTGGAAAAACTCAATAACGCCTATCTCGTGCGCTGCGATTTTGATTGGTGTGATGTAGGAACCTGGAAATCCTTTGACGGCCTGTGGCCGAAGGACCAGCTTCAAAATTCAGTCTGGGGGACATGTCTTCCTATAAATTCGCGGCGCAATGTCATTTATTCACAGGATAAAATGATTTGCCTTCAAGGGGTGGACGACTTGGTGGTCATTGATACGCCCGATGCTCTTCTGGTCAGCCGAAAAGATTCGGCTGAAGAAATGCGAGAGCTTGTGCGCGCGCTTCCTAAGAAAAAAATCAAAAGGCTTTCATGATCGAAGCAAGCCGTCATTGCCAAGAAGAGGGTTTGTCATCCCCGAATGTCTTAATCGGGGATCCAAATCGTCAGAGACATATCGCCGCGGACGTAGATTCCCGCTTAAAGCACGCGGGAATGACAGATCGAGACTAGGGCAAACACTTATGACCATTTTTCAAGCCATTATTCTCGGCACCGTTCAAGGCTTAACAGAATTTCTGCCGGTTTCAAGCTCTGCCCATTTGGCGATTATTCAAAACCTTTTTGGATTGAGGGGCCCTGTTCTTTTGGTGTTCGATGTGGTTGTTCATCTTGGAACGCTCAGTTCTCTTTTGATTTATTTTGCGAAGGACTTTTTTCCGTTTCCTAAAATCGGCGGCAAAATGTTTTGGTTGATCGTAATCGCAACGCTTCCTACCGCCGCTATCGGCTTTGGAATTAAAGATTGGATGGACCGGAATTTCGATGTCCTTTGGATTGTCGCAGTCACTTTGCTTTTGAATTCATTTATTCTTTGGTCCACTACTAAAGCGCCGCGCACAAATCAAAAGGAAACGTGCAGTACTTGGGATGCCTTCTGGATCGGAATTGCTCAAGGAATTTCAATTCTTCCCGGAATTTCAAGAAGCGGGGCCACTGTTTCAGCGGCTTTGTGGCTTAAAGTAAAAGGTGCGGAAGCGGTTCGGTTTTCGTTTTATATTGCGATTCCCGCAATTTTGGGAGCAGCCGTTTTGGTGCTGCCCGAAAGTATTTCTTCGTTTCAAGGTCATATGTGGCCGCTGATGGTTGCCGGTTTCATTTCGGCTTTAGTTTCCGGTTATATCGCCATTCACATTTTGTTTCGCATCATGCTGAAAGGCCAGTTCCACCATTTTGCCTGGTATACGTTCGCCCTTGCCATCATCACCTTCCTCTTTTCCTTCTGCAGCTAACGGTCAGCTCTGTGTCTGTGAGGACGGCTCTCAAACACCCGGACGTGCAAACATATTCCCTCTCCCTGTAAGGGAAGAAGGAATAAAAGAATTATTTGTTGCTAAGGTTTGGTTGTTTCGTCGGATTTACTTTTTATTCGACTTTTTTTAATAGCGGTAGAAAATAGTCTTGACTTTTTTCCACTGTAGTGTATTATTGTCGTATGCTGAAGCGCACTCTTTATTGGGACATTTGGAAGGACCTATCCCGCTCAAAATCCATGGTCTTTTTGTCAGGGCCAAGGCAATCCGGCAAAACAACGCTCGCGAGGCAAATCGCCTCCCAGTTTACCAATTCCATTTATTTCAACTGGGACTTAGTCACCGATAAAAAGAAGTTGATTGAACATCCTGCATTTTTTGAGGAAATCCAACGCAAAGACAACACTCCTCCTTTGGTTATTCTGGATGAGATCCATAAATATCGAAAGTGGAAAAATTACCTCAAAGGAATCTATGATCAATTTTCTGACCGGTACCGATTTCTCATTCTTGGGAGCGGCCGGCTCAATGTTTTCCAAAAAGGAGGGGATTCTTTAGCGGGACGTTATTTTCAATTCAACCTCTGGCCCTTTACGCTTGGAGAGCTTGCAAACCGAAGACTGCCCTTCAAAGAATTCTTAAAAAATCCAATCCAGTTCATCGAAAAAGATTCAAGTATAGAGAAAATTTGGCGGCGGCTATTTAAACTAAGCGGCTACCCTGAGCCCTATCTTTCCGGCAAAGAAACCATCTATCGGAGATGGTCCCATAGCTATCGCCAGCAACTTATCCGTGAAGATATCCGCAACATGACCGAAATCAAAAGTATCGATGAAATGGAGATTCTATTTTCGCTCCTGCCGTCACGGGTGGGCAATCCGCTATCGCTCGCAAGTCTTTCCCGAGATCTTCAGATCTCTCCTATGACCGTCCATAAATGGATTAAAACCTTCGAGTCTTTTTACCTGGCTTTCCTGATAAAACCCTGGACACGGAAAATTTCACGGGCGATTACCAAGGAAAGAAAACTCTACCTCTTTGATTATGCCGATATTCCATCTCCGGCAGCTCGATTTGAAAACATGGCGGCCTTAGAACTTCTTCGGGCTATCTCCAATTGGAATAATCTGGGGTTTGGTAATTTTGAACTCCATTATTTGAGAAACAAAGAGAAGGAAGAAGCCGATTTCATTATTTCTAAAAAGAATCAGCCTTTTCTGATCGTTGAAACAAAACTCTCCGAGGATCAAGTCTCCAAAAGCTTGCTGAAGTTTCAATCTGCTCTGAAGATACCGGCGATTCAGCTGATTCATCAACCGGGAATCTGTAGGATCATTTCAAACCACAAACAGCAAATACTGATCTCCAGCACAACGCGCTGGCTTCCGCTCTTGCCTTAAATTTCCACCTCCAGGCTGTTCCCTTCCCTTTCTGATCAATGATTTTGGATCAATCGTTACAATCAGCATTATTTGCACTCAACCTTAAATTACAAAACCCCGGTTCAGTTTGAACTGGAACATCAACAAAACAGCCTGCCTCGCCGGCAGGCGGGCCGCATGACTCAGTTAGTCGCCCCTTGAAATTTGGGGAGCATTACAACGAATTGTGGCTTGATCAGACTCAATGGTAACCGGCGCATCATAAAGGATTTGGGCAGGCTCTGACTCCAAAACAGAGGTTTTAAAGGTCTGGTCTTGAATTAAAGGTGCCTACCATATGGTTCCCAAATTATGCGGTTTCGAAGTAACGCTTGACCGTAGGCCGGTTCAGAAAGAAAAAGATACAGTAGAAAAGAACACCATAAGTCAAGCCAAGCGGAAATAAATAAGGTCTGTCGATAAACTGCTGAGCAATTTCAGGATCTGCCTTCATCATATCGGGCAGTAAAAATAGGTAAATAAGGAGGGTGAAAATTGTGTAACTGAGACTCCCAAGAAGACAAAACCAGCTCGCCCATTTCCTAGTTCCAGAAGACGGTTTGAGGAGTGCGCTGCCCGTTGAAGCTTGTAATAGCATCCGGCCAAATCCCTCGTACCAATAAGAACCTTTGGTCAATAAGAAAGAAAGAAAGAAAACGGAAATACTATCAATAATAAATGCGATGGCGATCAATTTCACCCAAAACGAAATTCTCCGAATCGTTTTCCCATTAAGTTGTAACTGAGACAGAGTTTTATCTCGAGCAACTACAGGTATAACAACTTGTTCCCCCGCTGAAGGAAAGAGCGCCTTAATAGATCTGTTAGAAAGAACTAAAATACAGAAGAGATAAAAGCAAAAATAAACTAGACCAATTAGTTTCACTGAAAGAAATTGAAACTCTTTGTAAAAAGGCAAGAGGAGCGTTCCTGCCAAATACAGGCCTGCATAAAGCAGCCCCGCTATCCTTGAGAAACTACCCACAATTTTTGATAGGCGCCATCGAAAAACAATAATAAAACCAGAAGCAATTTCCAAAAGCGGAAATAAAAGTTCATCTGCAGGAAAATGCATTACATTTCGGAGCCAACCAGAAAAGAGGATCTGGATAAAACCGTTTACAATAAATCCAAAGCTCACAATATTTACAAGAACATTTGACATAAAATTACTCCGTTCAAGAAAGTTGATTTTTTAATCGACATTCCCCTTTCACAACGCCCTCGTATGAAACTCACCCTGTGAGCCGGATAGAGTCAGATTACCGGAAGCATCGATGATGTAAACCAAGTAGTAATAATCAACCCAGGAACGTAATCCGGCCGGTTAGCCGGAAACCTGCACAGAGGAAAATAACAACTCTAAGTTCCTCTTGAAAGTTTCTGTGTCGGTAGGCACAGGCTTTGGGTATGAGACAATAACAAGTTGCCTTTCGATAGCCGCAAAAACAACATGGTAAGAGATAGAACCGGTTTGGGAATCTCTAAATCCACAAAAGCTCCACTGAAGCTTGCCTAGTTTCTCTGCTGGGGAACAGCTCCATTCTGCAGCACTGAATATCCAACGATTGATCAGGGAGCTCTCAGAAATCTTGCGCCGTACCAGATCGCTCGCTTGTCTCTGGTCAAATTTCACCTGAAACTCTTCTGGAAGGTTATAAAGGCTCAGACCAAGCCCTTCGACGCCAGGCGCATTGATGGTGAGCCAGGGATATTTTGAAAGGAAACGATTGAATCTCCAGTCCTCGGGAAGTGAAATTTTGAATTGTGGCCCTTTATTCAAAGCAATCTGAAATTGATTTGCTCCAAGAGAGCGGATCCTATAAGGGTAAGACCAACCGGAGGTACTCGATGTGTAGTACCACATATTTGACGCTATCGATAGACTAAAGAGGATGGCGATCGCCATCCATACTTTCTTTGTATATTTCTGACATGTGAGCCAAGGCCAAAGGGATTCCTGGTGAACTTTAAGCAGATAGTAATCGTAATTCGAAATAACTCCGTAGAAAACGCTGGTGGCGAACCAGAAAAAAATATTTAGAAATGAAACATGCAAAAAACTGATCCAAAAACCTAGAAAGGATACCACCCCTAAATAAAGAGCCATCTTAATCCAAAGTCTCCGAAAGACCTGCCAAAATAAAGAAAAGAAAAAAGCAGCCCAATTCCAACTGATGGGGGATGATCCTCTTTGAAACTTCTCAAAGATGCGACGATAATATTCAGAATTTGTTGATTCGCTCAAAGCTGTAGAATCAGTTTTCTCTCGCTGATAGGCGCTAAACTCGGATTTCGCCCATGAGGCCTTGTTCTTCGACCTGACAAAAATCAGGATCGTAGTGCAAGCAACGGTATAAGCAAAGTAGTAAATGTTTAGGAGACGGTAAGAGGTCAAATTAAATTTTGAACTAAAAAAAGAGTCGACGGTACTTAAGAAAAAAAGGCCGCAGTAAATAATTCCTAGAAAACGGCTATAATTCAACTGAAGAAGCAGCGATCCACCAATGAAGATTTGAACTAGAGACGAAAGGATATCTTGAGAATAAGAAGCTTTATGGAACCAATCCGAGAAAACAATATGCGCTAGGCCATCGAGAATTAGGCTTGCACCTACAATGCTAAATAAGAAAGTTGATTTTTTGGTCAACATAAGCGATGGGTACGTATCCATTTTCACAACACCCTCGTATGAAACTCACCCCGTGAGCCAGATAGAGTCAGATTACCGGAAGCATCGATGATGTAAACCAAGTAGTAATAATCAACTCCGGAACGCAGTCCTGTCAAGGTGAACTCCCGAATGAGGTTGGAGGAGCCGCCAAAGTTGAATTCCTGGGGAATGAGGGTATCCGCAGGAAGAAGGATAAGGATAACTCGGGAAAGGGGTTCGTCCGTTTCAATACGAACGGTCGCTTGATCAGACTTTACCTCAACCGGTGCCTCATAAATGATCTCGGGAGGATCTGATTCCAGGACAGAGGTTTTAAAGGTTTGGGCTTGAGTCGTCACGGAATTCCCCGAAAAATCAGTGAGGGTTAAAACATAAGAATAGTCTTTATCCGGAAGCAGGTTTGTAATTGCAAGCTCCTTTCCTTTTTCGGGAGTGTAGTAGTCGATTTCAATGGGGGCACCGCCTTCAGTGGGAGTCAGCGTTAAATGAACCCGGGCAAGGGGCTCATCCGTCGTCAGGTTCAAGAAGGCATTCTGAGAGCTAATGCTTGTAATTTGATTCGTAAGGACAACCGGGGCGGTATAATCATTAGGATTTCGGGTACGGAATAAAATTGGCTTGGTTGTCACAGGAAAATAAGAATTGCCGACTAAGTTTTGCGCAAAAAGCGTATAGACATATTCCGTATCAGGATTCAACCCTGAGACGGTGATCATGTTATTCGCATCCGGAATAATAGATTGATTCATGACGATCGAGGTACCTCCGCTTGAAGGGATTACCCTGAGGACCGCATTTCCTACGAAAGTTCCGGAAACTAAATTGACGGCAATTGCGGCCGAGTTAAGCCCGGTTGATTCTACACGATTCGTCAGAACAAGCGGGCTCGAACTTGAAAGATTCGGTGTTTGAAATGTTTGCATGGGAAAGGTCGCTTGATTCCCTAAAAGATCAGTTCCTTCCACCGTGTATTCATAAACGGTATTGGGTTGAAGGTCCCCTACGTTGAAGTTCACCAAATTTGAAAGAACATCCGAAGCCTGAAATACCTTAAAAGTACCGCCTCCTTGAGGCCGGTACTTGACGATGGCATGTTGAAGCGCTTTATTAGCTTCTACGTGGACTACTGCATTAGTCCCATCGGTTACCTTTGTCTTCGTTCCGACGATTTCAAAGTTAGCAGACCGTGCATTTCCGGAACGGATGAGACGATTTAATGCGTCGTATTGAAAAGCAGTGACCACACCGTTGGGATCGGTGGTGCTGGTCAAATTGCCAAAGCGGTCATAAGTATATCGGCTTTCCACGATCCCCTGGAGTGTGCTTAAAAGATCTCCGGTAGCCGGATCATAAAGAAATCTCGTAAGATTTCCATTGGCATCAGTAATCGAAGTAGTGCGGCCCAGCTCATCATAAGTTAAATGAGTCGTGCCAACAGGGCCTTGGATCTGAGTCGGCAAATCCAAGCTATTATATTGATAATCAAAACCTCGTCCCAAGGCATCTGTGACATTTGAAACCCTGAAAAATTGATCGTAAGCTTGAGCGGTCGTTCCACCTTCCGGATTCTTAACCGCCGTGATATTCCCAAGCGAATCCCGCGTCACAAACCGCTCGCGCCCTTTAGGGTCAATGATGCTCACCAACTGGCCGTTCGGATCATAATTGAGGCGGACAATCGCAGTTTGCGTGGCGTTGATCGGTCTGCGGATTTCAATGAGATTATTCTTCACATCATAAACGAAGGTGCTCCTCACCCCATTCCGGTCGGTAGACGCAATTAAATTGTTCCGTTCGTCGTATTCAAACGTTTGGTGGACATTGTTTTCAAAGTCAAAAATGTCCGTTACATTGTGATTCTGATCGTAGAAAAAGTACGTGGTAAAACCCTTCGGATTGGTAATGGAAAAGGGCTTTTGCTCCTCGCTCAAATAACGGTAACTGGTGGCATGGCCGAGATAATCGGTTCTCTTGACCAAACGGTGAAAGCTGTCATACTCCTCAGTGATTTGATTTCCTGTTACCGGATCAGTAGTAATGGTCTTCTTGTTATCGGAGGTGCGTGTGACATAAAAGATATTCCCCCGATCATCTTTTTTATTTGTCGTCCGGCCCATGACATCGAGTTCGGCCTGAAGAACAGATCTTCCAGAGGGGTCTGTGATCTGAGTAATGCGGTGATCTGCATCATAAGAATATCGAACGGTCTCGCCCGTATGCTCATTGAAAACGCTTGTGAGATTACCTTGAGCGTCATAACCATAGACAATTCCAAAGCCAAGCGGGCCATCCGCACGTTGAACACGTCCGCTCGCATCATAAGTGAAGAGAATCCGACGGCCCAGAAAATCGGTGACATCTGTAAGCTTCCCGTTTGAATAATGATAATCAAAGGTATGAGCTTTGGAATCAATCATTCGAATCATATTTCCATTCGTGTCGAACCTGAGGATAGAACCATCCGCTTGAGTAAGCGTATAGGTTCGATCCAAACCCACCCCAAGTGCACTGCCGTCTGATTCCGCAATAGGAACGTAGAGCGGTAATAGCGTATCCGGATTGACACCGCCGAAGCCGGCCTTCGTTACATGAAGCGTGGACTCAAAAACTGCTTCCCTGCCGGTTAAGCGGTCAACCAAAGTTGCTTTTCCTTCTCTTAAGCCGTTCACCGACGTGCCATCAGAATAAGTCGAGTTAACATAAGCGGGCCGGTTGAATTTTAACTGATACGGCAAAAATTGCCAGGCAAAACCGAAGTTGGTCTTGCGCACATCGAGCGAATCATAGTAACGAGTCAAACCCAACTTAAATTCGCTGGGCGTAGGCAACGACAAATCTTCCTGAGAAAACTGAACGTTTGAATCTTGCCGGGTCGGATCGCTAGAGAATGCGACATTTGTAATCGTTTGGCCATCCACGGCGACATCCCAACTCGCGGTAACATCGCTTGTTTTGGGTTGTAACACCGTATTTTCAAATGCGCCGATTTTTCCTCCTACGTCATTCAAGTATTTATTCAATAAGATTAACGCAACACCGCCTTTGATAGTGAGGCCGTGTTTCGTAAGAGGTAGAACCGGCGTCGATGTCGGTGTCGTCACATCACTCAGTTCATAAGAATCAAGCCATGATAAATCGATAGGGATATTATTGTCCTTGATAAAACGGGCGAGCGCTACCGCTTTTGCGCCTTGCCTCATCCTTTCGAGGATGGGAAACTCGAGCGCAAATTCATCAAAGTGTTCCGTGAAAAACTGCGCATACTCTTCCACGGCAACATTGGGAACAACGTTCCCATTGATTCTGGTTTCCGTCAGAACCTCCATAGAAGCTTCCTGAAATTGAAATGACTTGCCATTGGCAGATCTGCCTAATTCCATAGATTTAGGCGTGAAATAAATGTTGGTGAGGCCTCCTGAACCTACCAACTCTTGGTGCTCCGCGTAAAGATCCAGTTCGCTCTTGTATCCTTGGATACCTACAACGATCGGTTCCCCCGTCACATTGTCCTTCTCAATGCTAAGTTTTTTAAGAATAAGATCTGCGTCAATAAGAGCTTGCCCGAATTCGGTATCATCCACGCCGCCGAACAGGTTAATGTCCTGACGCTCTTTGCCAAATTCGTCAATGAAATACTCCCGAATCGTTACACCCGGGTCCTCAATACTTCCAAAAACTGCTTTCAACGCCACAACGAGATCATCAAAAATCACATCTGATAAAGCACTGCTGCCCGAGGCACCCGTCAAAACCAACTGATTTGATATGGGATCAAGAACAACGCCGGTTATATTGCTCAGCTTCTCACCCACTAACTCCGCTGTTTTATTCAAAAGGATTCCTCCGCGGGAACCGTGAGCAGCACGATTAAAACTGTTAAAACTTCGATCGCTTGAGGTAAATCGGCTTCCAATACCAACAGAACCATATAGATTAAATGTCGTATCTATAGCGGTATTGAGAACCGTTCTCGTAACGCGTCC
>MHFM01000017.1:5831-21646 GCA_001804205.1 Omnitrophica bacterium RIFCSPLOWO2_01_FULL_45_10b | reverse complement strand
GCTCCTTCGGGTCCATTCCCAACGCCATCCGCGCATCGGCGGGCTTGTCACTCTGCAGTTCGGCCCTCTTCACTTCGTTACGAGGACTGAGCTGCGCTTCTATTAATCCTGGCTTTGTACTATCTTTAAGGTTGCGCATCTCGGCACGGCTGCTTCGGAAGGTTTCTTGATCTTCAGCGGACATTTTGGCAAATAGTTCTGCCGCTGCGGACTCTATTGCGAGCAATCCTTTTTCCGCATACTCCACAAACACAACTTGATCTTGAACCTCAGCGTGAACCAACCCGTGAAGGCCGGCGACAAGCGTTCGAAGGTGTTCTAATTTTTCATAAAGCAGTTCGTAGGGCTCAAGCTGAACCGTTCGTCCAAACTTGAGTTTATCTATTTCTGCCAGGAGTTCTTCGAGGAGCTTGTCTACGTTTCTGTTTACTACGCTAAAATCCTGCTCAAACTCACCGGGCACCGGCTCCGGTTTGTGCTCGCCCGCTCGGAGCTCGTTTCGGTCCCTTTTAAATTTGCCCGGCTGAGAAACAGCTTCTTTTATTTGGCTCATGGCTTCTGCAATCATCACAAGGTGCGCGCCGGCTTGTTGAAACTCACTCTCCTCTAGAGGGTAAAATCCGCTAATTTCAAGAGCCTTGGAAAACTTCCCTTTGTCTTCCGTGGCAATGCGCGGTTTTTTGCCCATGACTAACGCTCGTCCATAGGTAGAGAGATTCTCGCTCGTAATACCTAAAACCAAAATCTGCCTCGCTTGCCGCGCCACAACTGACTCCGCGCGCAATTCTGATCGCGCCGCCACATACTGCGAAAGGGCTTCAAATTTTTTACTCAGTTCGATTCTTTTATCTAAAAAAATAGGCAGGTAGCGATTAATTTCCGCCAATATTTCCTCCTCCTGATTTTTCTGGCGCAAATTCTGAAGCTCACGGGCGTCTCTAACTTGATCCTGAAGGTCGCTTTTTTCAAGCTCGATCGATTCTAAAAATCCTTCGGCATGAGTTTCATAAATCCTACGAATGGTCTCGACATATTCGGGCTTCACGGAATCTTTGCTTTTTTCATAGCGTCTAAACAGCTCCCAGGTGTCCTCGAAAAAGTCATTAATAACGGCCTTGCGGGACCTAAAAGTAAAACCATTCTCGTAGAGCGCTGCGTATTGTTGCGGCCGAAGCGCCATCGCGATATGAAAAAATTGACTGCCTTTTGGGACTGCGTGGCGCAGTCTTGTCGGCCGGGCGGCTTTTTTTTCAAGCGCCGCTTCTTCCTGGAGCATGTCCCACTCTTCTTCCGTCTCAACATCTTCAGTGGTTGCAAGGTCCACCGCGTCATCTGTCGCTGCAGAGGTGCTGGGCCTTGGCGAAAAACCAAGCCCCCATGCCCACAACTGAATTTCATGGCGCTCGCGCCATTTTAGAATCTGCCTTTCAAAGGTTTCAAGCATCACCGGCAATCCGGAGGCCTCATCCAAGTAACCGTCCCAGAGCAGCTCAACAGGCCGGCCTTCCGGGTCAAGTTGATGATGGGTTCCATAAATGCGGAAGCGTTTCTGGGACGTGTTCTTCGATGGATCAGGCTCAAAGACAATGAACGCCTTGACCTCGCGTTCCCCTAAGCTGATTTGGGGCTCGCGCAACGCGATTTGGAATCGATCCTCGAGGTTTCGCCTTAGGATTCCGTGAGGCGGAACCGTCATGAAAATGGGGCCGGGGATCTGATGGGCCCAATCAGACTGAAGACGCTCAAAAAATTCTGTCGTGGGAAGCTTGCGTTTTTTGCCGTGCCAATCGAGGTAAAAAAGCGCGTCGGTTTCAATCCGCTTTTTCCAGTCGACCTCCCCTTCGGGAAGATGGGTGAAAAAATAGGCGTTCTTTGGCATAGAAAACACGCGCGTCTGAAGCCATTCGCCTGACTGAAAGTGAGTCGAACGGATCATGAACCCCTTCGTACCAGGTGTAATCGTAAATTTTCGATTATTGGGATGGGAGACGTGCATCACTTGAAAGGGCGCTTCAAGCTCGTCAACCGCATAGGGGTCGCTCAAAAGCGCTTCGATACGGCGCCGTGTAGTATTTTGTTGGTCTACCTTAAAAACAGGGCCAAAAAACTGCTTAAAAGATTTAGATTCATCGCTCCAATAAGCCAGCCCGACCGGAGGCCCATCCGCGCTCAAGTGGACCGTCACAAATTTACTATCTCTTTTAGGATCAAAACCAAACCGGAGCCAAAATGAACGTCTGTCCCCCGACGGGTCCTTCCAAAAAGACGGTTCAATTGTTAAATCTTTTTCGGGGGCCGAATTTTTCTGGTCGTCTTGATGCTTTCGCTCCTTATAAATAGTAAGGCGTGCGCTATGAGCGCCACGTAAATTCAAGTTGCGAGGAAGCGTCACCCTGGGGACCTCAGCTAAATGAGGCCCTAATAGAAAATGGCGTGCCTCATTTACCTCAGTGGCAAAGCGTATTCTCTCAAGCGGTTGTGCCGGCTTTGTTTTTTCAAAGTCACCATTGACCCAAAGCTCATACCCAAAGGGTTCGCTGCGGTGATATACATACGGTCCTGAGAAGTTGGTTCTTTCGAATCTGAACATTTTTATCCGCTTATCCCCAAAATCGGGTTGAGATCTTTTTTGAAAGCGCTCAATTTTCTTCTCCTCCCTCGAAATAAGTTCCTTCCGCAAAGCGTCTTCAAACACCTCGGGGTCTTTCTTTTTTGCGGCTGTCGTAAGCCGCATTATCAAATCCTCACGTAGTTCAAGTGTCAAAAGCTCCGGATTGAGAATAGGATTAAAATAAAGATAAGGATCTGGAAAATAGGTTTCAAACAACGTTCGGAGCAGCGCATTTCGTTCAATCAATATACCTGCCGGCACGTATTCAATGCCGAGTCTCTTGAGTGTTTTCATCTGGCTGGGAGTAAATTTCCACTGCTTGTAAAATAGACGTTCTCGGTCTTCATCCGTATTGTACGAGGCAATCAAGTCGCGGTCCGTGTCCCATTCTTTTGGCACTCGAGCGAGCGCCGCCCAGTAGCCAAATTCCTCCTCCATTTTGGCGCGTGTGTTTTCAAGCCACTGCTCCGCTTCGTCTTCAGCGCTCCCAGGCGTGGCCTGGCCCGCTTTGAAGATTGCTTCACCGCCTTCTTCGCTTTCAACCGGCAGTTCGGATTCATCCAATTCCGACCGTAGCTCTGAACGTTCGGTTTTGGGCATGGGATGATTTGCAAGAATAAAAGCGCGGGCGCGGAGCAGAATTCTCACTTTTTCGAGGTCCGACAATCTTCCGGATGTGCCAATCGCCTCCAAAACGGCTTGTACATGATTTGCCGCCTCATCGCCGGTAGGCTCCGGTTGATCAAGCAGGGGTTGAAGAAGACCCACAATGCTTCGGTCCTCCTCCTGAAGAAGGGGGAGATAAAAATGAAGCAGCTCTGTTATAAAACTCCAATGAATTGATCCTTTTTCTTCATCCTGAATTGTTTCGAGCTCGCTGAGTAATGTGGTCACGACGTCGCCTGCATTTGTCAATTGATCCGGTCGCCTATTTCCCAACCATAGATTAGCCATTGTGATGATATCGTCTCCGAGCTTTCGCATCTTCCGTTTGAGCTCGTTATCCAACCCTTTAAATGCATCTGAGGATTCAAAGATCTCATCGGTCTCTTCAAGGCCTGCCTTGTAAACCCCTAGATTGAAGATGGTTTGAGAGAGCGTGTTGTATGCTCCGCTATTTCGGTGCACGTCAAAATAATCATCGAGAAATCCGACAAGACTAAGGTCTAACGCCTTGAAAGGCGATTTCTGTTGCCGCAGCTCGGACTTTGGCGCGGATGGCGCCAAAGCCGAAGCAGTGCCAAACCAGTCAGTTTGGCGCAGCTCGGCACGAGTATTATTTGATAATTTATCATTTATTTCTTGACTTATTAATAATCCAAATGTTATCATATTTCCACTTATGAAATCTTTATTCGGAACCAATCGGCGCAAAGCATTAAGCCAAACGTTTCTTAATGTGTTTACACTTCTTATATCCAGCGTATTTACGACTGAACTTTTCACCAAATTTCCGCTCGTGTATCGGATTGCCGCTTGGATTTTTATAGCATCCGTGTTAATATCAGGATGGTTGTTAATTCCAGAAAAAGCAAAGGCAACCAAAGGAGAAATTTGAAATGCCAATAGGGCCTTTCGCAGGTGGAATAATTGTGCTGGTGATTCTTGTCCTTTTCGCAATCGACCAGTGGAAACGCCGTCACCACTCCTGATTTTTCCCGCTACTAATCCAAATGATTGACGAATAACCGATCTCTCACCTGCATTAGGAAGCTCCGCTCTGGGCGCTCCTATGCCCAGGGGCGGAGGAGTGCTTGACTTAACCAAAGTCAAGCGCAGCTCCGCGCGGGTTGGAAATGGGAAGAGATTATGCACCCAGTCTTTTCTATCTTCTTCAGAAAGCCCCGCGCCTTCCCCTTCATGACCATGAAAAATAAGGTTGTAATCTGGATTCTCAATGCCCTCTCCAAGTACATATTGCAAGAATCCATATGTGTCCGCATCATCGCCTTCATTCAAATCCCCCTTGCCCGGCTGTAGATATGGAATGGTCTTGAAACCTCTTTGCGCAGTCAGATGCTCTTTGAAAGCATTGTAGGCATTGCCACCGATTTTTCGGATCAGGATCTCCTCAAAAAATTTCCTGAGCACAGGCTCCCTCTGCGCTTGACTGAAGAGATCATCTTCAAGCGCCCTCCCGACTTCTTCGTCCAGTTCCTTGGAAGTGCCGAAAGGAATCATAAAATACAAAATATTTTTCACTCCTGCATAGAATTCATTCCGGCTCCGTGTTGTCAAAAGCACATCCTTGATCTCGGTCAGTCTTTGACTTTGATCAAAATGATCAAAGCGTTCTTTTTCCTGCACAGTTTCCCCGATCTTGAGTCTGGCCTTCCCTGTCAAAATGAATTCCTTGGTAAAATTGCGCAGGCCTGCGATGCTCACATGCTCGGAGATGTTGAGGCCCGCGATCTTCCGGATCAACTCAATGACCTGTTGTTCAGACAAGCGCCCGCTACGATGCAACAGGTGAATATAGTTAATGAAAAGGAAATCTGGGTCTGCATCGTCCATAATATTAAGAAAAATATTCCACTGATTCAGATTTTGCCATCCTTCCGTAAAAGCATCTAGATTGGCGCGTAAACCATCTATAATCCTGGTTCGTTCTGTGGCGTCTTTTTCATCCAGATACTTTGCAGGATTCCAAACCAGATGATGAATGACCTTGTAATAGCGCTCCAAATAGTTCCTATACAGGAGAAGGGTCTTGATGTTTTCAATTTTGAAGTAGGCGTTTTCATTCAAACGCACTTTATCTTTCAGGGTGTTATAATCCGCCAGAAAATAGGCGGTTAACATTTCCGCAACCATTTCGCTGAGTCCGATTGATTCGACCTTGCCGGGAGCATAGAGAATGTCCCTTCCTAGGGTCAGCTCGATTTCTTCGGAACTCTTGTTCACCCGGCTTTGTGCCACAGCCTCATCGATCCGGAGCCGGAAGACCTGATTCTGACTCAGGGCATTCATCCGGATATTGCCGATAAAACTCTTTGGCATCCGCGAGAGGATCAAATCCACCTGAGCCTTCACCATTTCCGCTGTCTGGAACGTCACCGGCTCTTCATAGATAATATCTCCCAGATAATCGCCGAAAGAGAGGGCTTTCTCTTTCTCCATTCTTTCGGATTCCTTATCTTCACGCTCTTTTAGTTCCCCACCCGAAGCGGGTTGCAACACATGTGCGTCGGCCGGAATCGCCACAAGATAAACAGAATCATAGGAATAACTCTTGGAGAGCCGGATGGTCTCCGCCAGCTTCACTTCTTTGAGCCATCCCCTTTTCACAAGAGTCTGAATAAACTGTCTCTCCATGCCCCCGTTCGAATGGATTGTGGAATTGACCGGAATCACAGCGCCTTCCAGCCCTGCATCCGCAGCCAGCCGTTGGGCCGCCTCAAGAATCGCAAGCATGGCGCGTTCCTGTTCCATATCAATATTCCCCGCAAGATTGATGCCCGGAAGGGCCAATACTCTCCAGCCTTTCGCGCTTGCTTTGCGCATCGTACCTTCAATATCAGTTTTTAAAAGCTGGACCTGACTCAACCCTAAAATCCTCCCTTGAGCGTTTTTGAGCGCTATCTTAGCGAAGTGGAAACCGGTGTTGGCGACCTGCTCATGCCTTTCGGTCCAGGTACAGACGGTTGTCATCATGAAACCCATCAGGTGAAGAAGATCGTCGAAGAACCCAACATAGAATTTTTCTGTGGTTTCTTTCTCAACAACGGAAAACCCGCGGAGCTCTTTTTCTATTTGTGCAACATCCTCGGAGAAAATGGAAAGAATCTCTTTTGTAACCGCAGACTCTAGCTTGACCCTTTGTCGGTCTTCATCCATCAGATCCCGGATTTCATTCCACATCTCTTTTCTTGCCTGAAGCAGAGCATTTCTGGCGAGATTCCGAATTTGTTCCTGACTCAAGCTGAGCGCCTTATTTTTCTCCCCTCCTTTTCTGCGAAGACGACGTGACAAATCGTCGATCTCGACATCAATCCATTTTTTATATTCGTTTTCGCTCGAGAGGCCTTCCTTTTTGATCGTAACGAGCCATTTCTTTTTGAAGATCTCCGCCAGCTCGTTTTGTTTTTCTAGCGGGGAAAGCTTGTCATCCGCAATCACAGCGCTCATGTCTTTATCTTCACGAAAGGTTCTGTCTTTCAGCTCCATCAAAGCCGGCAGGTGGTAACGTTGCATCACCAAGTAAGCCTTCGCAGCCGGCAAGTCGGACACGGCCTTATGAACGGCTTTTCGAAGCGGTACGTCAGCATCGTGCTTGAAGGAATCTCCAAAAAAAGACTGCCAACGCGTAATCCATTTAAAAAGATTCGCGGCATCGCCTGGAATGTCCTTGTAAAACTGCCTGTCCAGCTGGCTATTGGAAAAAACGAAAGCGGCGATCGCTTGCCGGAGCATCTCAGCGTTTTCCGGGGTGGGGGTCGCAAGATGCTCACGAAGAGCCAAGGGGACTTCCACAATGGCTTCTGAAGCATATCCAGCAAGGCGTTGATGCAGCGCCTCATGATCAAATTTGTCCTGCGGCTTCGGATCGTAGACCACCATACTTCGTGATCCCTTTGTATGAAAAAGGGCTCGGAGTTTGTCGTCCACTTCATCATTCCAGTTCCTTCCGCGCTTCGCCAGAGCTACTTTTATTTTTTCATATTCAGGTGTGTAAAGATCCAGAGAAAAGTTTGCAATTGGCATATACTTCGCGAGCAAACCGACCTCGTCCTTGGTTGACAGCCCATATCGTTTTTTAAACTCCTCGGAGATCCCATTGAAGCCGCCCCACGCGATATTCTGCAATTCGCGCGAAATATCCTCCCGCATCTTCACAAGACTCTCGGCATCATTCTCGTGTTTCCGGAAATAATCAAATAAGGAAAAAGTAATGACTTTAAAACCATTCTCGTAATAATGCTGAATCTGTCCTTGAAAGTTCATCCAATTGTCCTGCGACCACTGGTTCAGCTCCTTGGTATTTTTAAGGATTTCCAAAAAACCCGCCACCTCTTGAGGAGCGTTCCTCTGCCGCTTTCTCGCAATATCCACTACGATGCCGAAGAACAGATCGAAATTGCCCGTCTGAGTGATCTTTTGCACAATGTCCTGATATCCTTCAATCTGACCGCTCTGTTGCTCACCCATCAGGCGAATGATCCGTGTCAAAGGATTGTTGATAGGCAAAACAGCCCGTAAGGGCTTAAACGTTTTGGCAGGCTTTGACAAAGCAATTGTGGCACTAAGAACCGACCCCAAGTTGTCATGGACAATATTGAAAAATGAAAGAATCTCGGAGGATTCTTTACTAACTTTTTCAGGATTTTTATCCGGAACGTAGTGCGCCATATATTTTTGTACAGGATCGTACATGGCCTTGAGATGTTTCTCACGGTCCTGGGGTGGAATCTCGGTGGCTTCTCGCCAAATGGCCAGAACCAGTTTCATGGAAGACTTGCCCAGAGAAGTGAGCGCATCGAGCACCGCCGGAAGATCGTTTTCAACCAGTTTATGTAAGACATGGATTTCTTTATATTCTTTTGCGATTTCCTCCGGATTCCGGTTTGGAACCGCAGCCGCCAGATAGCGGTCAATGCTTTCGTATGTTTTTTTGGAATCGATTCTCATCTCCGAACGCACTTGTTTCTTTGAACCTTGCTCAATATCATTAATCGTTTCATAAACAGGAAGCAGCCATTCCGAATTCTGATTCATGGTCTGGGGATATTGGGTGATGAGAAAAGCAATCGCCGCCGAGTTTGCCTTCGAGATGATTTGCTTCCAATGGGCATCCGATAACGGTGAGTCTTTGGCGATAGCGATGCTCCCCAAGGCTTGAAGGGCAAAATCACGCACACTGTTGTCGGTGTTATTAATGAATAGAATCAGCGTCGGGATCGCAGCATCTCCAAGAGTAATAATGTCCGCCTGGTGCCCCGAAGCAAAATAAAAGGCGGCCTTGTCTTCGTCAGTAACAGGCACCCATTTCAGAGAATTAAGGATTAGAACCCCTGAATCCCTGAGTTTTTTTTCACTCTGCAAAAGCAATCCTTTGATACTTGCCGAGTCGGCCAAATTGGAGAGTGTTAATCGGGTGAAATCCTCCCTCAGGTCGGCAAGAATTTTTGAGGTCGTGCTTAAATAGAGATCGTTGTCTTTCGTTCTTTTCTCCTCAGAGCTGTCCTGTCCGTAATTATTCGAAATGTATACGGTTTCGTAATAAGTCTCCATCCTCGGAATAACCTGAGCCACTGCGTTCATGATGATGTCTGCTATGGAAACGTATGTTTCCAGGGCCTTTAATCTTCTCGACCCCGCCTTGCTGAACTTTTCCATGGCTTCCACAAGAATACCCGCCTGGCCGCCCTGCGAGGATTTAATCTGCTGATAAAGTGTTTTGATTCGTGCCATGGCGTCCTGAAACTGCTCCAGCGTTACGACGCCTTCAGAATAACCGCCGCTGATGTACAATCGGTAAGCTCGCGAATCCTCTGCTGTCCAGTCCTTGTCCTGATACTCGGTTAAAAGAAATTCAGCGGGTGTCTTTCTTTCGATGATCGTATTCTTAATGAAATCGAAATCACCGGAAATATTTTTCAGTAGAACTTTTCCGAAAAAGATCCCGGCCGTTTGAAAACGGGTGCTTTGAATCAGCCCGGCTCTCAGGAGTTCATTAGCAACTCCGACACTTTGAACGGTGTTTCCACCGGCAACCTTGGCAATGGCGTCCAACTCAGGAACAAACCGCTGAAGCAAATCCTGGCCCAGATGGTCGATCGCAGCCAGTCCATCCGGCTGCTTTATCTGAGACTGAATGGCGGCAAGCAGCTTCAACCGTTGGATATCAATCTTTCTGTTTTCATCCATGCTCCTTTTGAGAAGGGTCTCCGTCACATTTTTTTTAGCTGCAAGCTCTTCCGGTGGAGGCGGGTCGAAAAAATCAGAAGAGCGGTAACCAGATGCTGAGCGAATAAAAATCCTGCTGAGCGCAGTTTGAATGGCTTTGCCGGCATCGGTCAAATTCCCCATCCCGATCTCCGCTTTCTCAATGCTCGCCTTCAGCAAGTTCATCACATCCGTGGTAAAGGGTGTGCTAAATTCAAATATCTCTTTTGTCTTTTGCACCGCTTCCGCCGGTTTCAGAAGCCCCTTTCTCAGAAGAAAAACGGCAAGATCCAGAGTCAATAAGATGGAACCGCCCTTGATAAGAATTTCCTGAAGTTGAATCAAGTCGGATTGGGGGACGCCTAAACGAACTATTTCCTCAATATACGTATAAATTTGAGCGGGTGTGGGTGTCTTCTTATGGTGTTTGTAGTGTTTGTAAGTATTCTCAATGGGGAAAAACAAATTTTCGTAATCTTCTTCCCGCGCAATTGAGGGATGTTTTTCTTTTAATTTTTTCATGGTTTCATTTTTATGAGACCGATACTCGCCAATGGTTTTATAAACTTGAAAGACGAACGCTCCGGAGACCCAAAGCACTGAGGCGAATGTAAAAATGCCCGCAATCAAACCGACGAAGATCCAGTCTGCGGAAGTAAAATGAAAAGCCGCTACTAGTATCATAACAATTGACATTCCGAATGTCAGTACAGCAAAGACTAAAAGGGTGAGGGCAAGAGCCCAAATCGGGAACCAGATAACCTTAAGGCCCATCTTTACGTTCTCCAAAAACGAGTCATTTCCTTCTTCCCAGAAATGCCGGAATGAGCTATACGCAGAGTACCAAGTACGGATCACCCAGGCGATTTGGGTAGCCACAATGGTAATAGCCGCAATGGTAAATAAGGCAGTGGAAACCATGGGTTGAAACAATGTGTGGATAAAAATTTCGTTGAACTGATCTGCCGCTTCAAAGATATTTTCACTGAAGACATTTTCACTTCGGATTTCGGAGCGCGTGAGATAAACCCCTTCCGTGAATGGCCGGACTTTTTTCACAGCCTCAAAGATCCCGAGTGTTTCCATTTCCTTACGGGCACGGACCGGGTCCTTCGCTGTCTGTACGACTTTTTGAATCCAATGCTCAAGGACGCTGTGTTTGGCGGAATAGTTCCCATTTCTTGCGAGATCGACTGCTTCTTGAATGAGTTCATTTAGGACTGGTTCTAACGCAAAACCAGTTTGATGTTTCAAGGCAAGTGTGCGGAGGGCACCAAGTAATTGTAAATGGCCTTTGGCGGGAAACTGCACAGTGATTGTTCTTTTTAAAAAATCTTCCAGGGCATAGCGGGAATAAATTTTGCCCGAGGCATCAAACCCGATAAGAAACAAAGTCGGCATACTGCCGCTAGAAACAACGTCAAAAGCTTCTGCATCCGCAAACAGCCTGCGCATCAAAACCTTTTTACCGTCAGGCGTATGAAACTCCGCTGGGCCGATAAAATGGACAGGCATCCCCTCAAAGCGCACGGCCTTGATGTCAGGATTCAGTAAATCATTCGGATCGGCATTGAGTTTTTCGGCGAGCCTTCTCAGAATTCTCTCAGACTCACTCGCAATTCGTTCTTCGATTACCGTCCGGTCAGCGGCAAGCCTTTGTCTTTCTTCAAAAGTCAGTCGGATTATTGGAATCACGTCCAGATCGCCGGAAGGCGTTGCAAGAAAAATATTTCGAGCTGGGCCTCCCACCAAAACAATGTCGTTAAGCCCGTTTTCTCTTAGAAAAATCATAAACTTTCTGACTTTTTTGTCTTGAATCTGGGACAAGCGTATTTGACCTTTTTCATAAACTTCACGCACAACCGGCCATTGAATCCGTCCTCTGTAAATCTGCGCCATCGCCTGGTCTCTCAGCCAGGAAATCATGGCTTCTATTTTTTTCGTTTGCTGACTCCGCAGTTCGGCCCTCGCGTCAGACCGTTTTGAGTCAATGCGCGAGGACTGTCGCTGCACTTCGACTAATCCTGCTTTTGCACTATCTTTAAGGTTGCGCAGCTCGGCACGCGAGTTATCCGCCAACCGCGCGGCGTCCGATTGCGATTGTTTGCCGATATCCGAGGATTGTTTTAAGTTTTGTGCAGATTTCTGACGAAAATAATTTTGTATATACTTTAAATATCCCCTCAATAATCCGACAGCTATCAAACCATGGGCGACATAATTTGCCAGACCGACCAGGCTCCCGCTGACGCCAAAGATAATCATTTGATGCAAAGCGTCCGAAATTACATAGGTGGCTACTATTGAAAGAAATTGATTCATATGAAGAGTACGCCTTAAAAATTTATACAAGGGATAAAAAATATACCTAACTGGCGGGTACCACCTGCTCATACGCGAAGCGAGGCGAGTTGGCGAGGCAGGCTTATCACTCCGCAGTTCGGCACGGTGGTTTTCGTTCTGCGTACGGTGTACTGCGTACGGCGCTGTACGCTCTACGCTGTACGCTGTACGCTTATTTTCGCGCAGCTCCGCACGGCCGCGGTTAGTTGATAATTTATCATTTATTTCTTGACTTATTGATAACCCTAATGTTATCGTATTTCCACTTATGAAATCTTTATTTGGGACCAATCGACGCAAAGCGCTAAGCCAAACGTTTCTTAATGTGTTTACACTTCTTATATCCAGCGTATTTACAACTGAACTTTTCACTAAATTTCCGCTCGTGTATCGGATTGCCGCTTGGATTTTTATAGCATCCGTGTTAATATCAGGATGGTTGTTAATTCCAGAAAAAGCAAAGGCAAGCAAAGGAGAAAATTGAAATGCCAATAGGGCCTTTCGCAGGTGGAATAATTGTGCTGGTGATTCTTGTCCTTTTCGCAATCGACCAGTGGAAACGCCGCCATCACTCCTAATCTGTCCCCCCAATAATCCAAACGATTGGCGAATAACTGATCGTTCGCCTGCATTAAGTAGTGCCGTCTCTGCCGCATAAGCCGATGAAGTAGCTAATTCCGGGTGTTTTAATTCAAAATCTTCAATTGTGGCGCGTTTGCCGGCGATTCGAGCCACGTAATTTTCGAAATTATCTTCTTCTGAAATTTGAGGCGTGACTAACACGTAAGGAATGCCCTGCTTGCGCAATTGCGCGGTCATGCCGGATGAGTGAAAACCACCGGTCACTAAAAACGCGCGTTTGATTCCGTGTTCATCAATCGCGCGTTTTAAATTTTCAAACATGGCCCGGTCACGCTCACGGGCCGAGCGATAAAACGCCTCGGCAGATTCAAGCGCTCGCAAATTAATACCTTGCCCAACGGATTTGGTCTCAGCTTTGTCATTCCCGCGAAGGCGGGAATCCAATGGATCCCCGATAAAAACATTCGGGGATGACAATTGACGATTATTCATGCCCCGGGCATATTTCACAATAAAATCGCGGTGATTTAGGAAATAATCGAAATCAACCGGCTTTGCTTTCAAAGAAACCATCGTACGCAAGACTTTGAGAACCTGATATTCACGGTCGAGCGCCCGTTCTTCCTTGGAAATGAACAATACTTCTTTGATCTCTGACTTAAGAAGTCCAATTTCTTCAAAAAGTTTTTTGGGGTCAAGTGACTTTTGAATTTCAAGGAGGCGCTCGGCATTGCCCCCTTCCATTTCAAGAAGGATAAGACCGATAAATTTTTCAATCTCGAGATATTTCCAGCGATTGATGTGGCGATTGCGGGCTTCATTGGCAATGAGGCTTACAAGAGGAATTAATTCGTTTTTGGATTCAAATTTGGAAGTGAGTTCTTCAAATCGAAATAGGTCTTTATTAAATTTTTTCTTGCGCTGTTCTTCATTTTGGGTAAGGCGAGGCGTTAAGGTTTCTAGGAATTCCCTGGCAAGACTGCGTGTTTCAAGAAAATAAGTTCCATCCGCTTGATAAAGCGACGGCTCTTCAATTCCGAAAAAGCGAAATTCTTTCGGCCCGACAATCGCTTCACGTTCGGCGCCGGAAAGCACCGCTTGTTTAAGCCAAAACTCCGTCGCACGCTCTTTCGCTTTTTGATCCGGGAAAGATCTGAGTTCGGAAAGATCAGCTTCGCCGGAACCGCCTTCTACAAAAATGGCATTCGGTGCGAGCGGCTTGCCGAGTGAGCGGATAATTTGAGCAATGTTTTTCTGAGCGCCTAAATTGGAATGCGCATCCTGAAGATAAACGATAAATGGGGATTCGGGGCTTAAATGATCGGGGAGATATACTTCATCAACCCGTCCGAGTTCGGGTGGAAGTGTAAGACTTTTAAGATCGGATGGCGGAGAAAGCTTGGATGATGACGGACTGGCCCAAACAACACTTGTCGTTGTGAATGAAATAAGGACAATATCCGCTATGATTTTCCAAAATCGATGCTCCGCTTTGTTCTTTACCTTCAAACATTTCACCTCGGCAACAGAATTGAATTAATTTAAGATATAAAAACGACTTTTTAAAACATTAGCATTAGATACTAAAGAACAACCCTGTCATTGCTTACCTCTTAATTTCATCCCTTAAAAAGGTGGGTTTTTAAAACTGAGTAAATTATACCCGACGATTAGGTGTATTTCAAGGCAAGAAGGCCATTTATTTTTTAGCTGTAACCTGCTTCAAACAAAAGACTTGCATATCTCATCTAAACTTATGCTACAATACCCCCTCTTTGCAAATGTGTCATCCCCGCGTAGGCGGGGATCTCCGACAAATAAATAGGAACTCAATTCTCAAACTTTAGATTCCCGCTTTCGCGGGAATGACAGGGAATTAATTAAATGACAGACAAACTAAACAAACGCAGTTCTATCATTACTGAAGGCCCTTCGCGTGCTCCGGCGCGCGCCATGATGAAATCGATGGGGCTTACGGATAAAGAAATCTACCGTCCAATGGTTGGCATTGCCAACACTTGGATCGAGACCATGCCGTGCAATTTCCATTTAAGGCGGCTCTCGGAAAAAATAAAGCAAGGCGTGCGGGAAGCCGGTGGAACTCCGATTGAATTCAATACCATTGCTATTTCCGATGGAATTACCATGGGAACGGAAGGCATGAAAACTTCTCTTGTAAGCCGCGAAGTTGTTGCCGATTCGATTGAACTTGTTGCACGCGGCCATTATTTTGATGCGCTCATCGCCATCTCAGGATGCGATAAAACCATTCCCGGAACGGTGATGGCGCTTTGCCGAATTAATGTTCCAAGCCTCATGATTTATGGCGGCTCCACCGCACCCGGAAAATTTCAAGGCAAAGACGTTACCATTCAAGATGTATTTGAAGGGGTCGGAAAATTTACGTCCGGAAAAATGACCGCCGATCAACTCCATGATTTGGAAGATCATGCCTGCCCTGCGGCCGGGGCCTGCGGAGGGCAATTTACGGCGAATACAATGGCCACGGCTTTTGCTGCGCTTGGAATTTCCCCGATGGGAATGAACGATATCCCCGCGATGGATTCTAAAAAAGATGAGGCGTGTATCGAAGCGGGAAAACTGGTGATGGAACTCCTTAAAAAAGACATTCGGCCATCAAGCATTATTACGCGCGAGTCACTTGAAAACGCGATTGCGGCCGTTTGCATGACCGGCGGTTCGACAAACTCTGTGTTGCATCTTCTCGCCATTGCTCATGAGATGGGAATTAAGCTTTCGATCGATGATTTCGATAAAATCAGCGCCAAAACTCCGCTTTTGGGAGATTTAAAACCCGGGGGACGATTTGTGGCCACCGATCTTTATGAAGCCGGCGGCGTTCGGCTTCTCATGAAAAGGCTTTTGGATTCCAAAATTCTCCGCGCGGATGCGATGACCGCAACGGGCAAAACCATTGGCGAAGAAGCTCGATCAGCAAAAGAAACCGCAGGCCAAAAAGTCATTCGCTCTCTTAATGATCCGCTGAAACCAACGGGCGGCCTTGTAATTTTGAAAGGAAATTTAGCGCCTGAAGGATGTGTGTTGAAAGTGGCCGGTGAAAAACGTCTTACATTCAAAGGCCCTGCCCGAGTGTTCAATTGTGAAGAAGACGCTTTTGATGCGGTGAAAAACCGAAAAATAAAATCAGGCGATGTGGTTGTCATTCGATATGAAGGGCCGAAAGGCGGCCCCGGCATGCGCGAAATGCTGGGTGTCACCGCAGCGATTGTTGGAGAAGGCCTCGGTGAATCGGTAGCGCTTCTCACCGACGGAAGATTCTCTGGCGCAACGCACGGATTAATGGCGGGCCATGTGGCCCCGGAAGCGGTTGACCGCGGGCCCATTGCCATTTTAAAAGAAGGCGATGAAATTA
>MHFM01000017.1:0-5803 GCA_001804205.1 Omnitrophica bacterium RIFCSPLOWO2_01_FULL_45_10b | reverse complement strand
AGGCGATGAAATTACCTTTGATATTCCAAAACGAAGGCTGGATGTGGCGCTTTCTAAATCCGAAATCGCGAAACGTTTTAAAACTTGGAAGCTTCCTAAGCCGCGCTACACAAGCGGTGTGATGGCCAAATATGCCAAGCTTGTTTCCTCCTCTTCCAAAGGCGCTGTCACGAGTTAAGGGATGAAATTCGACGCGGTTATTTTCGATATCGACAATGTCCTTATCGATACGCGCGCATCGTACACCGATTGCATTCGCAAAACGGTTGAAACCTATCTCATCAGCCATCTGAAATTCCAATCGTCAAGAAACCCGCTGTTAAGCCGTCAGGACGTTGAAACTTTTAAAAGGGCGGGTGGATTCAATGACGATTGGGACACGTGTTACGGCCTCCTGCTTTATTTGCTAAGTCTTAAAATAAAAAAGTGCACTTTGCTCGAGCTTGCTCGGGTAAAAAACATCCCAAAGTTTGTCCTACAGATAAAGCAAAGACCTCTTGGTATAAAAGGAATTGAGAGATTGCTTCGGCCTCATCTGGAACGTTGCCTCGCAATGACGTCATTGCGAGCGTCTTGCCTGCCGGCAGGCAGGAAGCGAAGCAATCTCAAGATAAAAGAGATGGTATCGCTCAAGAGAATTGCTGAGATTTTTCAGAGATTTTATCTAAGCGATTTTGTATGGAATGAAAAGCCTTTGATTCCAAAATCATTCCTGAAAGATTTAAAACGCCGAGGGTTTAGGCTCGGAATCGTGACGGGGCGTAACCGCGAGGAAGCAGAATTCGCGCTGCGCCGCTTCAAAATGGATTTTTTTATTGACGCCATGATGACGACGGATGAAACTCCGAAGGATTTGAAAAAGCCTCATCCTTACGGACTTCTGAAAATTGCGGCCAAACTCGGTCGTAATTTACGCTATCTTTATGTGGGCGATTTGCCGGATGACATCTTGGCGGCAAAAAAAGCGGGGAAAGAAATCAAAATTGCTTCTTGCGGTTATTTAGGAGCTTCGACTTTACAGAGAGAAATGAAACGCGAATTTAAAAAAGAAAAAGCAGATTACATTTGTAAGGAGCCAAAACAACTACTAAAGATCATCGTACAGCGTACTGTGTACGGCGTACAGCGTGAAAAATGGGCATGATTAAAAGTTTTAGAGATTTGGACATTTGGAAGAAAGGAATCGAGTTAGTAAAAGAGGTTTACAAAACTACCGAGACATTCCCAGCCAGAGAAATATACGGCTTAACATCCCAGATGAGACGTTCTGCTATTTCAGTACCATCAAATGCAGCGGAAGGATTCAAAAGGCAACATTCAAAAGAATTCAAACAATTTCTTAACATCGCACGCGGCTCATTGGCTGAATTAGAAACCCAAATGGTTATTGCCGGAGAATTGGGTTATCTTCATCAAGAACAATCAGAACGTATCCTCGCACTCATTGACCATATCAGTCGAATGACGGCCAATCTGCTGAAAAAACTTTAACGCTCTACGCTGTACTCCGTACGCTGTACGCTATTAATCCGCCCACTCGCCGTTGATTTTAAGCCTCATCCGGCGGGCGCCCCAGCGCCTTGCCGCCTTATGGCCACCCAAAGAATCAGGAATGAAAAGATCAATATGCTTGCCTTTGATTTTTCCGCCGCGGTCTTCCACTTTGAAGTTTCGTCTTCCCTTCAGCCGCGTGAATATAACAGCCCAATCCTGAGGCCAAAGAGGCATTAATTCCACTTTTGTTCTAAATGGAATGGATGGATCAGCGGCAAGAGCGCCCCAGTAAACTTTTTTGCCGCTTGCAAAGCGCCCATCATGATACTTTTTAACATTAATACAAATAGGGCAGTTGCAGTACGCGGTAATCAAATAAAGATGTTTTCCCCAAGTTTGGTAATAAATAGTCCAGATGAGAATGGTAGAAAGGCCGTAAATCAAAATCCATTTTTTGATCTGAGAAATAAAGGACCGGTGATGGGCCAAGGGGAAAGCGAAGGTAGAAAATTAAACCGAGAAGGATTCGCCGCAACCGCAGGTTTTCTTAGCTTGTGGATTTGAAAATTTAAAACCGCGGCCTTCAAGCCCATCCACAAAATCAAGCATGGTGGCCTCCAAATAAAGATCGCTTTTGGGATCGACCAGAACTTTAACCCCTTCTATTTCCCGGACATGGTCTCCCGGACGTTCTTGGTCAAAACCGAGCTTATAGGAAAGGCCGGAACAGCCGCCGCCTTGCACGCCAACTCTTAAACCAAACCCCGGCTTGCCCTGTTTCTCCAAAAGTCTTTTTGCTTCGCTAATGGCATTTTGCGTTACCGTAATCATTTGAATCTCCTGTAACAATTATAGCAAGGAAATCACTTTCGCGCTACCGCCGCCTGGCGTATCTCCTTATAAATCGGTGAGGCAGCACGTAACTTTTTAACCACTTGAACCACGCGCTCAATTGTATAATCCACCTCTTCTTCCGTCGTGAAACGGCCCAATCCAAAACGAATAGACGTATGCGCCAGTTCTTCCGGAACTCCTAAGGCCTTTAAAACATAGGAAGGCTCGAGATTCGCGGAGGTGCAGGCAGAACCCGAAGAAACCGCAACCTCCGCGCTAATGCCCATCAGCAGTGTTTCGCCTTCGACAAAAGCAAAACTTAAGTTAAGATTTCCGGGAAGCCGCTTTTCGGGACTTCCATTCAAATAAACATCGTCGAGTTGTTTTGTGATACCAGTCTTAAGCCGTTCGCGGAAGCCGAGAATTCGTTTGGCTTCTTGATTCATTTCCCTTTTACAAATTTCGGCGGCTGTTCCAAAACCCACAATGGCCGGTACATTCAAAGTGCCAGACCTTAAACCTTGCTCGTGTCCGCCGCCGTGAATAAGAGGCGCTAAGCGCACGCGCGGGTTTCGCTTGCGAACATACAAAGCGCCGATTCCTTTGGGACCGTACATTTTATGAGCCGAAAGGCTGACAAGATCCATTCCCATCGCTTGAACATCAAGAGGAATTTTCCCGGCTGCTTGCGCGGCATCGGAATGAAAGAAAATGCCGTGCTCTTTCGCTATTGTTCCGATTTCAGACACGGGCTGAAGCGTGCCGATTTCATTATTGGCACTCATGACTGAGATTAAAATAGTTTTGTTTGTCACAGAGCGGCGAAGCATATCTAAATGAATTAAACCTTCGCGGCCAACCGGAAGATAAGTGACCTGAAAACCAACAGTTTCCAAAAATTTACAGGTATCGAGAACGGATTTGTGCTCGATTTGCGTGGTAATGATATGATTGCCCTTCTCCCGATACATTTCGGCGATGCCCTTAAGCGCGAGATTATTGGATTCCGTGGCGCCGCTTGTAAAAATAATTTCCTCAGACTCGGAAGCATTGATGAGGCTTGCAATCTGAGCGCGCGCGATTTCAACAGCATCAAGCGCTTCCTCGCCAAAGGAATGATTGCGGCTTGCGGCATTGCCAAAGATTCTCCGGTAAAAAGGCTCCATCGCCTCGAGCACGCGAGGATCAATAGGGGTCGTTGATTGATTATCCATGTAAATCGGAAGTTTCATAAAATCACCTAATCCAAAATGTCATTCTGAGCGAAGCGAAGAATCTCGAGATCCTTCGGCTTTGCCTCAGGATGACAGAATTACATTAATCCTAATTTTAATTTTGCGGCATCCGACATCCTGCTTTGATCCCAAGCCGGCTCCCACACCAATTCCACATTGACTTCTTTGACGCCCGGCAAACGTTCGATTTTAGTCTGGGCATCTTTTTTTAACACGTCGCCCATTCCACAGCCCGGTGCGGTTAAAGTCATCTTAACATCTACTCGATTGCCAGCTTCGGCCAAGGGAGTGACTTTCGATTCGTAGACCAAACCCAAATCCACAATATTAATCGGAATTTCAGGATCGTAACAGGTTTTCAGCTGATCCAAAACCAGTTGTTCCAGAGGAGCTTGTTGATTTGCCTCTTGAGTTTTAGGCGGCTCTTTACCGATTGCATCCGCGTCTTTTCCGGCGATTTGAACGATATATCCTTCATCGGTTGTGACCGTATAGTTGTCGCCAAGCGATTGAGCAATTCTAACCGAAAGCCCTTTGGGAAGTTTAATCTTCGTACCGCTTGGAATTTGAATCGCTTCGCAGTCGCGGCTGAGCTTAATCGGTTCATTGTGAGGATAAGAAGTAATCATTCGGTGCAAACGGTTTTGCCGTTCTCCTCTAAACCCGCTTTTAAAGTATGCCAAGCCAAGGTGGCGCATTTAACGCGCACGGGAAATTCTGAAACGCCTGAGAAAACAGAGAGCTTTCCAAGTTTGGCTGGATCAAACGTGCCATGTTCACCCGATAACATTTTATGAAACTCGCCAAAGAGCTCTTTTGCTTCCGATATTTTTTTACCTTTCATATAAGTTGTCATCATCGAAGCTGAGGCTTTGGAAATCGCGCAGCCTGAACCTTGAAAACCAATGTCTTGAATGGCGCCGTCTTTAATTTGAAGATAAAGTTTAAGCCGGTCGCCGCACAGCGGATTAAATCCTTCGGCCATATGATTGGCATGCTCCAAAACATGGAAATTCCGCGGCTTTTTACTATGCTCCAAAATTAATTCCTGATAAAGTTCGCGCAGTTCAGGCTGGGACATGTTAAGAAAATACCTCCAGCACCTTTAGAATGGCGGCTGCTAAACGGTCAATTTCTTCTTTCGTATTGTAAAAAGAAAAGGAAGCCCGCGCCGTAGCCGGAACCTGAAAACGGTCCATCAAAGGCATCGCGCAATGATGTCCCGCTCTAATGGCCACTCCTTCTTGGTCGAGAATAGTGCCAATGTCATGGGCATGAATATCTGCAAGCACAAATGATACAATACTTGCCTTCTCGTGAGCCGTTCCAATGATTCGTAAACCCGGAATTTTAGAAAGTGTTTCGGTGGCATCATCGAGTAATTCTTTTTCATAAGCCGCGATTTTTTCAAGGCCGATTTTAGACAGATAATCTACCGCCGCACCCAGCCCAATGACGCCGGCAATATGAGGTGTTCCCGCTTCAAATTTAAAAGGCAATTTGTTGTATGTGGTTTTCTCAAATGTGACAGAACTAATCATATCGCCTCCGCCCTGATAAGGCGGCATTTTCTCAAGGAGTTCTGCTTTCCCATAAACCACACCGATTCCGGTGGGCCCAAATAATTTGTGCCCCGAGAAAACAAAAAAGTCACAACCCAACTCCCTGACATCTACAGGAATATGAGGCGCGCTTTGGGCTCCATCCACCAAAACCGCAATACCGCGATCATGCGCCATTTGAATCATTTTCCGAACGGGATTAATCGTCCCTAAGGCATTTGAAATATGGGTTATGGCGACGAATTTTGTTTTTTTGTTCAAAAGTTTTTCATATTCTCCAATGATGATTTCACCGTCATCATTAATAGGAGCTACTTTTAACTTCGCGCCGCGCTCCTGACACAAAATCTGCCACGGAACAATATTGGAATGATGCTCCATGGCCGTAATTAAAACTTCATCGCCTTCTTTGACCACCGTACGGCCGTAACTTTGAGCCACCAAATTAATGCCTTCGGTCGCACCTCTTACAAATATAATTTCTCGCGCATCCGATGCATTCAAAAAATGCTGGATTGAAACGCGTGCATCATCATAAGCATCAGTGGCTTTTT
The DNA here is from genome assembly GCA_001804205.1 of Omnitrophica bacterium RIFCSPLOWO2_01_FULL_45_10b. Lineage (GTDB taxonomy): Bacteria > Omnitrophota > Omnitrophia > Omnitrophales > Danuiimicrobiaceae > 01-FULL-45-10b. Next base: position 124 of record MHFM01000017.1, on the reverse strand, counting down.
GGCTCAAATAATGAATGCCACGGTGAATATTTGCATTCTCCGCTGAGTAATACTGGGTCAATACGTTGATTACCGCTTTTGGTTTTTGAGTGGTAGCGGCATTGTCTAAATAAATAAGCGGCTT
>MHFM01000016.1:16734-18525 GCA_001804205.1 Omnitrophica bacterium RIFCSPLOWO2_01_FULL_45_10b | reverse complement strand
AAACATCAATACATTGGGTAGTTCAGGTGAAGAAGTAGCCATCACAGCCTCACTATTCGGTATCAACAGGAGAGAATACACCACAGACGGATATACGACAGGCCCTAACCTTTCCACCTTTCAACTCAGAACATGCCCTCAAGCAGGACGATGGGGCATTGCCGGAGATAGATGCTTCACCCTCACTCCTCTTGGGATTACGGAGGATGCCGCAGGCAGCGCCGCTGCTGCGTTTGGTGTGGGAGCTAGTTGGGGTAATTCGATTCCGGTTACCACGATTGCTGGTGTCGCCACCCTTTTCTTAAGTTACTCTGCCAATTTTACCAATGCAGAGCGGATAGAAATGATGGCTGCTTATCTTGAACTTAATGCGTTGCAATTAAATAGACACAGTGATTACAAAATCCAAAATACATTAGACGGCCCCGCTCTTTCATTTATTTCTTTTGTGAAATCAACGGAGAATACTAAGCCGTTTGAGACGCTTCTTCCTTCGGTGATTGAAGCCTTAAAAGCAAAAGGCATTTATTTGACAGTTAAAGAGCGTCCAATTGCGGACTCAGTTACAACATTTTATTCTGTCCAAAAAACCCTCGGACGTCCTGCAAGTGATTATGCTTATCTGAGTGATCATGCTTCATGGTATTCACAAGCACTCGAATTTAGCTTCCAAATGGCACAGCCGGTTAAAAATGCCGCAGAGGTTCAGGCGCGCATAGCCTCACCACTTCAAATTTATATAAAATATATGTCTAAATTTCATAATAAGTAAAACTACTAAAACGCAAATCAGAGGCGTTACCGCAGGCGCCAGGCTAAAATTTAAAATTGTCCGCTTCGCTTAAATACCAGCACAAACCCATAAACATCTCTCATAGCGCATTTCAGACAAGCCCCTGCTTACAGGCAACAGTATTTGACCATCCATCGATAAGGTATTAAGATGAGCCATCGGGGGGTTCTTTTTAATCTGCCCCGATGGCTCATCCTGAGCCCCGAAGGGGCGTAGGATTACCATAAGGTAACCCTCTGCCAGCTTCATTGAACTTGAGTCTTCAATTTAATGAAGCTGGCGAGGGTGAGAGGTCGGGGAGTTTTCCCCGACCTCTCATTAAGATAGCCATTTACCAAGAGCGTTGGCGGAACTCTCCATATGTATACCGTTACTAAGGAAATCTACTTTTGCTATGGGCACCGGCTTCTTAATTATGACGGCGCTTGCCGGCATCTTCACGGCCACAATGGAAAAATCGAAGTGGAACTATCTAAGGAAAAACTTGATCCGCGGGGAATGGTGGTGGATTTTAGTGAAATTCGGGATGTCATCAAAACCTGGATTGACCAAACCTTAGATCACACGATGCTGCTTAAAAAAGACGATCCCCTAATTCCTATTTTAAAAGAAAAAAAGGAACGTTTTTATGTGCTCAATGAAAATCCTACTGCTGAATCCATTGCACACTTGATTTATGAGTACGCGCATTCCAAAGGCTTTCCGGTTACGCGCGTTACGCTTTGGGAAACGGAAAGCTCCTTTGCGACTTATCGCGGAACGTAGTACCAACTCGTCATCCTGAGCGCAGCGCCCGCCCAGCAGAACGGCGGGTCCGCCGTCTGGGTGGCGGAAAGGATCTCCGACCTTGGATTCTTCGTCCTCCTTCGGGGACTCAGAATGACAATATGAAAAATAGATGTCAAAATTAAAACTAATTCTACTCCTCGGTCCAGCCGGATCGGGCAAAACGCAGGTTTGCGCCCAAGCATTTGAAGAGGCGCTTAAGCACTCTCAAA
>MHFM01000016.1:12355-16724 GCA_001804205.1 Omnitrophica bacterium RIFCSPLOWO2_01_FULL_45_10b | reverse complement strand
TTTTTCCAAAGACGCATCACGACGATGGACCGCGCGCTTAAGGATTTTTTGAAGCTGGGCGGGCTTGATTTCGCTACCGATGTTACCCGCCGCATTATTTTGAAGGAAATCTTAAACACCGTCGAGTTTCAATATTTTAAGGAAGCCCGCGGGCAAAGTGGATTTCTAGATCTTGTTGGGAAAATGATTGTGGAATTAAAAGAATATTTAATTTTGCCGGATGAATTCGAAAAGCGCCTTCAGCCGCTTAAGGGGCGTTTTCCGGAGTTTGAGTTTAAATATAATGACCTCGTCAAAATTGATCAAGCCTATGAATTTCAATTGAAAAAACGCGGTTTAATTGACCAACGCGATTCGCTTAAGCTTTTAGAAGAAGGCCTTGAACGCGGTGAGTTTGTCGATCCGAATTTAAAAAAAGTATGGATTGACGGTTTTTCTGATTTTTCGAAACTTCAGTTTTCATTTATTGAATTTCTGACACGCCATGCGGATGAAGTCACGGTGACTCTTACCATCGATGAAGATCCGCTTCGCCGGCCATTGTTTGAGATTGTTTCAGAGACTCAGTCTACGCTTGAAGATATTGGCTTTCAGAAAAAATGGCTCAATCAGAGAAATCATCGCACCGAAAGCGAAGACTTGGCACATCTCGAGCGGAATTTGTTTCGCACTTCTCCCGTCATTGCCCCACAGGGGCTATCCCGATCCTATGGAAAAAAATTAATAAATGGGATTGCGAGTGCCACAGACGGGGCCCCGTCTGGGGAAGCGCCCGCCCAGCAGAACGGCGGGTCCGCCGGTCTGGGTGGCGGAAAGCAATCCCGGAGCCATGAGATTGCTTCGGCTTCATCTGGAGCCTTGCCTCGCAATGACAGAGAATCTGCAATCCAAATTTTTGAAGCGACCGGCCTTTCCGGCGAGCTTGAAATGATCGCCCGCGAAATCAAACGGCTTGCGCGCACGCATGGGTATCATTTTAGTGACATGGCACTTTTGCTCCGCGCCACAGATCCTTATGTTTCCGTGATTCAAAGTGTTTTCCGGAGATTTCAAATTCCCTTTGAGCTTCACGAACGCTGGCGCCTTAGCACAAGCCCGATTGCCCGGACGCTGGTAAGCTTTCTTCAAATTTTTCTCAACGATTGGAATCGCAATGATCTTTTTAATTTTTTAAAATCAAGCTATGTTCGCACAAACTACGAATTGGTTTGCGCCATCGAACTCCAAGCGCTTCAGAAAGGAATTTTCAAGGATCGGGCCTATTGGCTCCGAAGCTTTTCCGGAGCAAACATACTTCATGAGATTGCTCATTTTGAGGATCAATTCCTTGGGCTTAAGACCGCCGCCGAGTTCACTCGGTGGATTGAAGCTGTGATGAAGCATTTTGGGTTGCTTGATTTTCCCGATACCGCAAACGAGAAGACGTGCTTTGACCGTGAGAGCGCGCGGCGGATTTTACTTCTTTTGGAAGAGCTGAAAATGAAATCGGGTAAGAGCGTTCCGTCATTGCGAGCGTCCGCCCAGCAGAACGGCGGATCCGCCGTCTCGGGTGGCGGAAAGCGAAGCAATCTAAGTCCTGAGATTGCTTCGACTTCACTTGGAATGCCGTCTCGCAATGACGAAGCCGTCGCGTTTGCTCGCGGGTTGATGGCGCTTGTCGAGGTGGATCTTTTTTCGATTCACAGCCGCGATAAGAATAAAGTCCAAATTTACAATATTTCGCTGGCCCGGCAGAAAGAGTATAAGGTTGTGTTTTTAGCGGGGCTTCTTGAGAAACAATTTCCGATTCAAATCAAAGAAGATCCGCTTCTTTCGGATATCGAACGGCAGGCCCTTAATGAGCACGGCGAAATTTTAAAAGAGCGCCTCCCGCGTCAGGCGTTTGAACGTTATCTTTTTTATTTAGCGGTTACGCGCGCAAAAGAGCATTTAATTTTGAGTTACCCGCGCTTTGATTTGGAAGGCAAAGAAGCGCTTCGGTCTTTTTATGTGGATGAAGTTGAGCGGCTTTTCAGCGTAGAAGTTCCAAAGAAAAAACAGCACGTTGCCGATGTGCTTCCGGATTGGCGTGACATCGCTTCAGAAGAAGAGGGCGAGCGTTTTGTTGTGGATACGATATGGTCGCGGCCTGAAGGTAAAAGAGATATCCACAAAGACCATATTGCCTTCGCGCTTTTCAATCATTTGAGATCTCAGCCAGGCTTTGCTTCTTTGGTTCGCCGTTTGTTTCACCCGGCCCAAAGCGCAATTTTGGATGAACGAATCAAGCCTAAGTTTCTGCCTCACGAACATTTGTGGAGCCCCACTTACTTGGAGCTTTACGGCGAATGCCCTTATCGGTTTTTCTCTCAGAAGGTGCTTCAACTCGAAAGCCAGCAAGAAGGAATCGACTTTGCCCGGCGCGGGACAATTCTTCACGACACGCTTGAGAAATTTTTCACCTGGTTCCGGGATGTAAAACATGGAAAGGTTTCTTTTGAGGAAGCAGGTGCTTTTGCGCTTGAAACGTTTCGGAACATTTTGGAAAAAGAGCCGCTTACCGGCGAGCGTTATTATCGGCTTGAACTTCAAAGAAAATGGATGGAGGAAAAAATTTTAGGCCTTCTGCGGGCCGAGCTTGTTGACGGAAAATTTCCGCTTCCGGGCCTCTCCCCAAAATACTTTGAATACGAGTTTACTGGTCTGACGCTTTGTCATTCTGAGCGGAGCGAAGGATCTAAGAACAAAGATTCTTCGCCTGTGGCTCAGAATGACATTACGGGAAAAGACGCCATTACACTTCGCGGCAAAATTGACCGTATTGATGTCGATCCGTCCGGGAAATATGCGCTTGTGATTGACTATAAAACCGGGAAAAACTTTAAGAAGAGCAATTTAGAAGATGGGGTTTCGCTTCAGCTTCCGATTTATCTGCGCGCCGTTAAAGAAAAGCTTGGCTTAGAGCCTTTGGGTGCGCATCTTTACTCGCTTTCGTCCACAAATTCTACCGGATTTCATCACAAGGAAAATTTAGACAAAGTGAATCTCAAAACAAAAAAAGGCGTGCCGCTTTCAGAAAAAGAATTTGAGGATTTACTTGACGGAACGGCGAATTTTGCCGAGAGGTATGCGGAAGGGATTGAAAGAGCCGAAATCCCCGTTCGTCCGCGTGACTGCGCCGATTATTGCCCGTATTCCGCGCTTTGCCGAATTGAAAAATGGCGTTTGAAACATATATACCGTGAGATTTCTGAAGAGGATAAACAATTGAAATCAACACAGAAAGGACAGGCTCAAGTTTTGAATTAATTAGGAGATTTATGGCGAAGTTAGTTGATCAACCTGCTCAGATTAAAACAACGGATCATAAAATCATCAATGAATTTATCGGCCGAGCAAACTCAAAGACCAGTTCCGTTAGCATTGCTTTGCTGGAAAGCCCGGTGGGATGGAAGGAACCTGGCCAGGTGCCGGGGTTTGCCGAATATTCAGTTGTGCTTGAAGGCATACTGCATGTCGAAACAAAAACAGGTTCTTTTGATGTTAACGCCGGGCAGGCCATTATCGTTGAAAAGGATGAATGGGTACGTTACAGCACACCCAAAAAGTGGACAAAATATCTAGCCGTATGCATTCCCGCGTTTTCTCCGGATAAAGTTTATCAAGATGAGTAATAAGGCCAAAAGGCTTTAAAATCCCTTCAAACAAAATTTATGTCCAGTCAAGATTAAATTGATAACCCATTTATTTACAAATAGTTATATAAATTTTAAGCTTGCTGCTTGTTGAAAAAGCCTGGAAGTAGGGTATGCTTTAAGTGATAGGGGTTGTAGGGAAGGATGCCAAAAATGAGCGTCCTTCGAGGAGGTTGTACAAATGAAAAAGATCGCGCTCTTTTTGGCGGTTTTGATGGTGTTCGGATCCATGCCGGCTTGGTGCTTGTCTGAAATAGTCGATAAAGTGATTGAAAATAAAAGCAAATCAGACATTCGGCCTATTCAGGATACGGCTAGGATTCTCGGTCTTGTTAATGAAGGGATTGACAAATCACTGGATAAAACTCCAATCTTGAACAAACGGGAAGTTGTGCTTGTTCCCGTTCGCAAGGTTGCAAGGGAAACCATTCACGGTACCAAAGCAGTTGTGAACGGTACCTGGGATGTTGTGACCAGCCCTGTTGACCGCATGACCGATAAAGAAGACAAAAAAGACGAACCAGCCAGTTAAGCGATACGCTTAACTTGCAAAAAGGACGGCTTCCATTTGGAAATTAGCCGTCCTTTTTTATGTCCATTCCCGTCAAGAATCATTTTCCAATCAAAAAATTGATACCCCAAGAAAGCCGCAGAGTAGTAAAATGAGGGGTCGGGGAAAATTCCCCGACCCCTCA
>MHFM01000016.1:2276-12316 GCA_001804205.1 Omnitrophica bacterium RIFCSPLOWO2_01_FULL_45_10b | reverse complement strand
TTGAAGATTCAAGTTCAATGAAGCTGGCAGAGGGTTACCTTAAGGAAATCCTACGCCCGCCAAAGATCGTTGGCGGGCTCAGTAAAATAACGTGATATGAACAAATTGACAGAGCAGCAGAAAAGAGCGGTTCAGGCTGTACGCAAAAATGTCTGTGTTTCCGCCGGCGCCGGAACGGGTAAAACCAGAGTTCTTGTCGAACGGTTTCTCTATTTAGTGCAAGAGAACCTAGCGCGGCCGAAGGAAATTCTTGCGATTACCTTTACTGAGAAAGCCGCTCAGGAAATGAAAGAACGGATTGCGAAAGGTTTGCGCGAACGCAATCTTGAGGAAGCCCGGCGTGAACTTGAAAACGCTTATATTGGCACCATCCATTCCTTCTGCGCCCGGCTTTTACGGGAGCATCCCATTGAAGCCGGTGTTGATCCTAATTTCAGAGTTCTGAAAGAAGAGGAAGCCGGGCTCCTGAAAGTGTTAGCGCTCGATCAACTGATGGAAGCTCGATTTCAAGAACCCGCTGTTTTTGAACTTCTGCGAGCATACTCGGAGAAAGGGATACGCGAAGCTATTGAACAACTCGTAAACTGTGCGCACGCTTTTGGATTAGAAGCCGCTTCATTGATTTTGTCTGTTCAACAGGATGATGAAAAGCAATCTAGGATTAACGTTTCGGAGGCTTTAAAACCGCTCAAGCGTTTGAAGGGAAAAGAAGAGGATTGTGCGGCCATCGAAGAAGCTCTTGAGAAAGAAATTTCCAATTGGGAAGAGCTTGAAACGTTCAAAGAACTCAAGGGGCGATTTAAGCGAAGTGACTCGAAACCTGAAATCGGGATTTTTAAAGATGTATGGGATCAATGGATTGCTTCGCGGGCGGATCAGCTTGTTCAGCCAGTGCGCACCGCTTTTTTAAATTTAGTTTGTGATTTTGAGTCCAGATATAAGGGGCTTAAAGGCGAACGGGTTTCACTTGATTTTAACGATCTCGAGTACGAAGCCCTCCGTTTGATCGAAGGGGATAGCTTGCCTTCCAAAGCTTGCCGGGAGTTATATCGCAGGAATTTCAAATTTGTGATGGTGGATGAATTTCAGGATACATCGCCTTTGCAGGACCGTCTGATTGTGCACATGAGCCGGCCGGACAATTTGTTTATCGTAGGCGATTGGCGGCAATCGATTTACGGATTTCGCGGGGCCGAGGCATCGCTTTTTTTGGATAAGGAACGACTATTTCTTAAAGGCGGAAAAGGAGAACGGATTTCCTTGATTGATAATTTCAGATCTCGCGGCGAACTCTTGAATCCGGTCAACCTCTTTTTTAAAGAACTTTGGGCGGGAAAAGAAATATCTTTTGAACCGCTTCAATCGGCGCTTGAGTTTGGAAAAAAGGACAATCCTTCCGTTCAATTTCTTACGGTCAATCAGGCCGAAGAGGAAGGGGCCCAAGACGGGCGGATGCGGGAAGCTCAGGTGCTGGCGGAGGAAATTAAGCGCTTGGCCCATTCGGGCGCGTATGACTATAAAGATTTCGCTATGTTATTTCGAGCAGGAACGGACATCTTTCTCTATGAGTATGAACTCCGGAATTTACATATTCCTTATTATGTGGTCAGCGGCCGTGGTTTTTACCACCGGCCCGAAATCCGGGATTTAATTTCTTTTTTCGAAGTTTTGGAAAATCCATATCTTGATATTCCGTTTGCCGCGGTATTGCGTTCGCCTTTGGTCCAAATTTCAGACGATGCACTTTTTTGGCTCGCCGAGCATTCTACGCGGTTAGAACCAAAGGAGCCGTTTTATCGCGCTTTTCTTAATTCGCGAGAAATTCCGGAAATGAACGAAGAGGATCGCCAGAAGCTTGATTCATTCCGCACTTTTTTTCTTGAACTTTTGGGGCAAAAGGAAAAATGGAGCATTTCTGAGTGCCTTGAAATTGTTTTCGAGCGCACGCAATATGACCGTTACATATTAGGCCTGCCACAGGGAAAGCGGCATTTTGCTAATTTAAGGAAACTTGAAGAAATTGCCCGGGAACTTGAAAGCCGCTCGCCGGTCCACTTGGGCGATTTTATTCGTTATATCAAAGGCCTTGAAACTCAGGAAGTGCGCGAATCAGAAGCTCAAGTTGAAGCGCTTGAAGGTAATGTCGTTAAACTCATGACGATTCATAAGGCAAAGGGGCTTGAATTTAAAGTTGTCATTCTTCCCGATTTGAATCGTAAAGGCCAGAACGAGAGGGCTCGATTTCTTTTTGATCCTGAATACGGTTTAGGCATCCGCGCATCTAATGAAGCAAGCGGAGAATCTGAGGACACGCTTACCTTTCTGAGGATTAAAGAAAAACTGATTCAAAGAAACCATGAGGAATCCAAACGGCTTCTTTATGTGGGAATGACGCGCGCCGAAGATCACCTCATTCTTTCCGGTGTTTCAAAATCAGAGCGGAACGGAACTGAAGAAGGCGGATTTGATGACGGAGCCAATTGGTATGAATGGATTGATCAATGGTCTGCATCAAATCCCGGCCAATTTGAACGCCGGATGATCCAGTCGTTTCCCCTAAAGCAGGGAAATCCGTTTTCACCGTTGGCGGAACATAAAAAAATAAAAACAGCGCTTGAAGCCGGAAAACCTCTTGAAGTCAAAATGCCGGAAGAAGTGGGACAAATTATTGAATCCTTGAAACCGATTGAGCCGATTCAATTTGATCGAATTGATCTTCCGGTGTCGGCATTCGCAGCGTTTGAACACGATCCGGAAGAATACCGTCGTACTTATGAGCTTGGTATTTTACCTCAAGAGGGTCATCCTGAGGCAAAGCCGAAGGATCTAGGGTCTGAGATGCTTTCCGCCACTCAGACTGGCGGACCCGCTGTTCTGCTGGGCGGGCGCTTCGCTCAGCATGACAAAATCGAAGAGTGGTCTGAAAGTGAAGACGAAACAGAACTCAGCGCGGCAGAGTTTGGGACGGTTGTTCATAGGATTTTTGAATACCTAGTCTCACAGCCGGAAAAGAGCGGCGAACGGCTGCCCTATCTGTTAACACGTTTTAGTGAAAATTTAGATCAGAAAACGCGGGATGAAATTAAAAAACTCTCGCTTCAATTTTTAAAATCAAAGCAATTCGTTGAAATTAAGCAAGCCAAAGCACGCCATCCTGAAATCCCCTTTGTGTTAAGGCTTCATTCCGGGATTATTCAAGGCACGCTTGATCTTCTTTATCAAACAGCGGATGGAAAATGGGTGATTGTGGATTATAAGACTTCACGGATTGATGATGGCGGCGATCTTAAAATTCATGCCGAGCGCTATCAAGGGCAGCTTTTACTTTATGCTTTGGCGTGTTATGAGCTTCTTAAAATCTCTGTCTCACGCGCTTCGCTTTACTTTGTGCGTGCCGACCGTTCCTTTGATTGTTCACTCGAAAGCGTTGATTTCGCGAAACTTCGCGAGCGATTCGAAACGCTTCAGAAAGAAATTATTACACGCCGAAAATCCTGAGCCCAGCATTCAAGCAGTTTTTCTTCTCGCTGGTTTTATTTCAATTCTTTTTTGGAGAGGATTTTTAAATTTTTATCGAGTTCGTAGATAATGGGAATGCCGGTACCGAGGTTGAGTTCGAGGACTTGTTCTTTGGAAAGCTTATCCAGGTGCATGACAATCGAGCGAAGGCTATTGCCGTGCGCGGAAATTAAAATATTTTTTCCGGCTTTAAGGTCCGGCACGATTTTCTTTTTAAAATAGGGAAGTGCGCGCGCCGCGGTATCTTTTAAACTTTCACCGCCAGGCGGGGCGATATCGTAACTTCTGCGCCAAATATGAACTTGTTGGTCCCCGTATTTTTTTGAGGTTTCTGCTTTATTAAGTCCCTGCAAATCACCGTAATGACGTTCGTTTAAGGCCTGATCTTTTTCGATTGGGATGTTTTCCTGTTCAATGACGTTTAAAACAATTTGAAGCGTTTCGTTCGCCCGATCGAGTACGGATGTATAAGCTTTATCAAATCGGATTCCTTTTATTTTCACACCCGCCAGGCGCGCTTCTTCACGGCCTTTATTTGTGAGGGGCACATCCACCCATCCGGTAAATCGGTTCTCCAGATTCCATTGGCTTTCGCCGTGCCGCACCAGAACCAAAGTCGCCATATTAATAATTCTATCTCCGTGTTAAAATGAGCGCTTATTATACTTGAGTTAAAGGTAAAGGCAAGAATCATAAGATGAGCGTTTCTAAGGTCTTAAGTATTGTCCTTGCCATGTTGACATTAGGAGCACCTCAAGCAATGTCGGAAACTTACACCAATAAGTTAGCGCAGGAGAAAAGCCCCTATCTTCTTCAACACGCTCACAACCCCGTGGACTGGTATCCGTGGGGCGAGGAAGCATTTCGCAAGGCGCGCAAAGAAGATAAGCCTATTTTTCTTTCCATCGGATATTCCACTTGCCATTGGTGCCATGTGATGGAAGAAGAATCCTTTGTGAATCCAGAAATTGCAAAGGTTTTGAACGAGTATTTTGTCGCCATTAAAGTAGACCGCGAAGAACGCCCTGATATCGATCACATTTACATGCAAGCTACGATGGCCATGACCGGTTCCGGCGGTTGGCCCATGAGCGTTTTTTTGACGCTCGATCTAAAACCATTTTATGCCGGCACTTATTTTCCGCCGACTGATCGCTGGGGAAGGCCCGGGTTTTTGACGGTTTTAAATGCCATCCATCAAAAGTGGAAAAACGACCGCGACCATATCAAAAAATCAAGCGAAGAGCTTACCAAAGCCATTCAAGAGGAAGCGGCCCATAAGGGGGTTAAGCGCCAGACTTTGGATGAAACGGTGCTCCAAAAAGCGTATGAGCAATTCGCCTCGCGGTTTGATTCCGAAAAAGGCGGTTTTTCTGAAGCTCCAAAATTTCCGCAAGCCCATATCATTTCTTTCCTTTTGCGTTATTGGAAACGTTCGAAAGACCCACGGGCACTTGAGATGGTTGAAAAAACACTTCAAGGGATGGCGCGCGGAGGAATGTACGATCAAATGGGCGGAGGGTTTCACCGCTATTCAACAGATGAAAATTGGCATGTGCCGCATTTTGAAAAAATGCTTTACGATCAAGCCGTACTGGCGAGAGCTTATTTAGAAGCTTATCAGGCGACTGAGAGGCCTGAGTATGCGCAAGTAGCCCGTGAAATTTTTGATTACGTCTTAGGCGACATGACCGACTCTGAGGGCGGATTTTATTCCGCCGAAGATGCTGACAGCCTGCCTGCCGGCAAGGCAGGTGCGCCGGATCCGGGCAAGCCAAAAGAAAAACGAGAGGGCGCTTTTTATGTTTGGTCTCATCAAGAGATTGAAACACATCTTGGAACATCAGATGTCGAGATTTTTAATTATTATTTCGGCGTTGAATTGGGTGGCAACGCGGCCCATGATCCGCAGGGCGAATTTAAAGGTAAAAATATTTTGTATGTGAAGCGTACTTTGGAAGAAACAGCGAAAAAATTCGAACGAACACCGGCGGAAATCAATCAAATTTTAAAGCAGGCAAAAACAAAACTTTTTGAAATTCGTAAAGGGCGGCCAAGGCCTCATTTGGATGATAAAGTGTTGACCGATTGGAACGGGCTCATGATTTCAAGCCTGGCCTTTGGTTCTCGTGTTTTGGGAGAAGAACGCTACATGAAGGCCGCCCAAAAAGCATCTGATTTTATTTTGAAAAATTCCGTCATTGCGAGCCCTGCGAAGCAGGGCGCGGCAATCTCAGGGATTGCTTCGGTCGCTTCGCTCCCTCGCAATGACGGACAAGGGCGCTTAATGCATCTGTACCGCGACGAGGAAGTATCAGTCCCGGGATTTTTGGAGGATTACGCGTTTTTCGCAAACGGCCTTATCGATCTTTACGAAGCGACATTTGATCCGCATTATTTGGAGGAAGCTCAATTTTTCGCCAATGAAATGATCCGGCTCTTTTGGGATCGTGAATCCGGCGGTTTTTTCTTTACGGCCAATGACGCCGAAGCGCTCATCTCCCGCACGAAAGAAATTTACGACGGCGCCGTTCCATCCGGAAATTCTGTGGCTGTTTTGGCACTTTTTCGTCTCAGCCGCTTTACGATGGACCCTAGATTGGAAACCAAAGCCCAGGAAGCCATGGACGCTTTTTCTCATCAGCTCGCCCAATATCCGGCCGGATTTTCTCAGATGATGATGGCCTTAGATTTCGTGCTGGGGCCAACTCGAGAGATTGTCATTTCGGGAGATGCGCAAGATCAGAAATTACCGGCCGCGGTACATAAAATTTATTCTTTGTTTTTACCGAATAAAGTGGTTATATTTCATCCTTCGAAAGGGGAAGCGGTTAAGCGAATTGAAGCGATCTCCCCTTTTCTTAAAAATCAGCCTCCGCTCAGTGGAGCATTGACTATTTATGTGTGCAAAAACTATGTGTGCAATTTACCAACTTCTGAACTTGAGAAGTTAAGCGAACTTCTTGTACAATAATCCTCAGCATGGGGAAAATTTCAAAGCCTCTTTCAAAGCAGTTTAAGGATCAACTTCTGAAACTCCGACAGGAGGAGGAAGTGGATCTTTATGTGCTGGGTTTGCATTATCAAAATGATGGGGATTTAAATTATTTTCCGATTGAGGACCGGCGCCGAATCAAGGCCATTCTTCACGTTTTGGTGCACGATACAAAGCGTCATGCCGAGCTTTTGAAACGAATTGCAGAATATAACGAAAAATAAGCCCCATTAGAAACTTTCTTTGTTAAATTCAGGTTTATTATTTACAATTAACGCGATGTGCGAGTTTTACTTTGATTCCTTCTCCCCAGCGGGGAGAAGGTTAGGATGAGGGGGGAGTAAGGAATGAGTTACCCTCACCCTACCCCTCTCCCTAAGGGAGAGGGGAAAACTTGCACACGGCGTTATAATTAAATGTTTTCACAAATTGCTTTAGATAGAATTTTTAACGGATTCTAGTGTTTCTAACGGGGTAAGATGCAGAGAAAATTGTATAAAGAGCTTTGGGGCATGCGGTTTCAAAAGATGCTTGAACTTGAGGAACAGAGCATCACGGCTTATCAAGCGCTCCTTCAAGAATTCAAAAAAAAATACAAGGATGAAACTAAACTTCAAAATGATTTCAAACAGCTCATTTCAGATGAGAAAAAACACGCGGAGTTGGTCCGCACGCTTTTAAAAATTGTAGGAGAACAACCCGATGAATAAAATTTTAAGTTTTTCGTTATTTCTTTTTGTACTTGCCACTTCAGTTTTTGCGGCAGGATTTTTGGATAAGAAAATAGTCAAATTGGGCGAAACCGTTCCTGACCTTCAACTGAAAGATACGACAGGAGCTAACCATCAATTGTCCCAATACCGCGGTAAAATTGTGATGCTCCATTTTTGGTCGGCTGAATGCCCGTTTGTGATTCGCTATCAAGAGGAATTAAAGCAGATCGCCACGGATTATAGCTCAAAGGATGTTGTGGTGCTTGCAATTGATTCGAATGCCAATGAAACATTGGAACAAATTAAGGATATCGCCGAGAAACGGAAAGTGAATCATCCGATCCTTATGGATCCGGGCAATCAAGTGGCGGATCAATTTGGCGCCATTACTACCCCGCACGTTTTCATTATTGATCGAGATGGGACATTAGCTTACGAAGGAGCGGTGGATGATCAAGGCTGGAGCGAAACAAATCGTGTTAGTAAGCACTATGTGCGTGAAGCGCTAGAGGCGCTCCTTTCCGGAAATCCTGTCCCTCATCCTCAAACAAAAAGTGTAGGCTGCACCGTAAAACGCTCATTTAAATAGGAGGGTGTATCCCATTTTAGGCAATTCTTCTTTGTGTCATCCTGAGCCCGCCAACGATCTTTGGCGGGCGAAGGATCTTAGATTCTTCGGCCTCCGCGAAGCAGCCCTTTAGGGTCGGCCTCAGAATGACAACAGCCTTTTGTGGGATGCACCCAAGTAGGAGAAATCATTGGATACTTCGCTTGAATCCAAAAATATAATCCAAGAAGGCGATCCGGTTCTGATTTATTTTGACGACGAAGTCAGTTACCTGATTGAAGTAAAAGGAGACCGGAAATTTGCCATTCACCGCGGCCGGCCCATTGAATTGCGTGATTTGATCGGTAAATCGTACGGCGATTGGCTTGATTTTGGCGCGGCCAGAGCCATTCTTTTAGAACCGACGCTTGATGATCTTATTATGAAGGCACGGCGCGAAAGCGGAATCATTTATCCGAAGGACGCTGCCATGATTTTGATGAAATTAGGCATTCGCTCCGGAGGCCGCGTCATCGAAATCGGGACAGGCTCCGGCGCTTTGACATTGGCGCTGGCGGCTCAAGTGGCGCCGGATGGAAAAGTATATACGTACGACCGGCGCGAAGATTTTATAAAATTAGCCGAAGGCAATTTAAAGAAAGCCAAACTGCTTCCTTATGTTGAGTTTCATAAGCGGGAGGAACATGAACCGTTTGATGAAACTGAGGTGGATGCCATTGTTTCCGACGTTCCGGAACCATGGCATGAGGTGGAAGTGATCAAGGCAAGTTTAAAAAATGGGGGCCGGATTGCCGCGCTCAATCCTACCTATAATCAAATTGAAAAGATGGCCGAGGCCCTTCAAAAATCCGGCTTTGTGATGATTGAAGCAATGGAAATTTTAGTGCGCGGAATTTTAGCCCGTCCCGGAAAAACCAGGCCCGAACAGCGCATGATTGGACATACCGAGTTTATCGTATTTGCAGTGAAGCCATCCTCACCGTAAGGTTCGCATTTTAAGACGCCATCACAGCGGGAAATTGACATGGGAAAATTTTTGTTGGCTTTGATCGTTATCTTCGCGCTTTTATTCATAGGGTTTTACTTTGTTAGCAGTTCTTTATTGACGCACGTTTCGTATGAGGGACTTGCCTATCTGACACAGAATAGCGCTAAGCTAGGCGTCGAAATAGCAGACGCGAAGTTTTCCCAAGTAAAGTGGAACCCATGGCGCACCATTGTTTGGCGAAATTTTAAGGGGTATATCAAAACAACTCAGGAAGATAGTTTGTCGGCGAAACGCGAGTTTGTTCTGAGCGTTGATGAGGCAGCCCTTCAGCTGAAGAGTTTGGGCGATCGGAAATTTGTCCTAACAGCGAGGGGTTTAAGCGCTGTCTTTCGCCGTCCCGCGAGCAATGTCCCGGGAATTTCCGAAGATGAAGAAGACCGGATTGACACAGGCCATTTAAAAATTCCTTTCCAATTGGACTTTTTGAATCCCAAAGCAGGAGCTTCCGGCCTTAGAATTTTAATGCAGGATTTGGCCGGGCTTATCACCCACGGAAAAACCGGAGTCGCTGTTCAATTTTCTGCGGTCAGTAACGTGATGGCGAAAGGAAAGACGTTCAAAGTACGGCTTGGGATCCGGCAAGAAGGAGATCAATACTATCTCATCATGGATCGGGAAGACATTCGAGTGATTGCCGAGGAGTTAACGAAAGGGACACAAGAAAGAGTGAGTGAGGCCGAACTTGATTTGGTAAGCCAACATCCTCTGCTGGCGCAGGAACTTTTGATGATTCAAGATTATGCTCAGAATATGGCGGAGCAGGCTCATCGGCTCAATCCGGACATTTCAGAAGATCCTTATCGGCACGTTTTATGGAGTTATTTGCTGACGAAAGCTTACGGCCCTGATTTTGCCGAGAGGGTTACCGATGCGCATGAAGTTGGCGATTCCAAGGAAGGCGAAGCAGATCATAAAATGGATTACAACAATAATGCGGTCGGCCGTCGTTATGCATTAGCGGGATATTCGGAGCCAAGCCTATTGGATCGTGTAATGAGCGATTCGGATGTAATCCTGTCCAGCCGCGAAGTATAAAGCTATCTCTTAACCCTACTTTCTTTCCCAATTTATTAACACTTCTCAACCCCTAATCCTTAAGTCATTACAGGGGATTATTCCTTTAGCTGCTTGTAAATCTCCTTTTCCATGGGTACTCTTTAAATGGACATCTGTATGCCTATCAAAGAAAAGGATAAG
>MHFM01000016.1:0-2263 GCA_001804205.1 Omnitrophica bacterium RIFCSPLOWO2_01_FULL_45_10b | reverse complement strand
GAAAAGGATAAGAATAAACACATGATCAAAATGAAAAGGAATAAAAGAGGATTTACTTTAGGTGAAATGGTAACGACTGTCGCCATTATCGGTACCATTACCGCTATCTCTGTCCCCAATTACATGAGGGTCAGAATGCAGGTGAATATGGAGATGGTGAAACAGCACCTTAAAACCATCGGCACTCATATGAATGATGTATATAACCGCGATAGACAGTTCCCCCAAAACATCAATCAATTAGGCAATAGTGGTGAAGAAATAGCCATTACCGCTTCACTCTTCGGTATCAACCGCAGAGAATACACCACAGACGGATATACGACAGGCCCTAACCTTTCTACCTTTCAACTCAGGACCTGCCCACAAGCAGGACGATGGGGCATTGCCGGAGATAGATGCTTTGTCTTAACTCCTCTTGGGATTAGTGAGGATTCCGTAGGAACAGGGGTTGCGCTCAATCCTTGGGATGGGACGGGAAAACCAATGGAAGCATGGGCGCCTTCTTGGATTAGCATAAATGGAAAAACGTATCCAAATGCGCCAGAGCTCATTTTAACAAGCAAAAATCTTACTGGTCAGGAACAAATTGAGTTGCTTACGAATTTTTTTGTGGTGATGGGGTATTCAGCTTTTGCGGAACGCGTAGGCTGGTCAGGAACGTCTGAATCTGAAAATGAAGGCGCAATTCCCTCGTTGCTTTATACGCTGTCTAAAGAGTCACAATCTGCTCTTACAAAACTGATGCCGGAAATATATCAGCAAGCCCAAAAAGCAGGATTGTCGCTTTATGTTAAGGAAAAAGGCGAGGACTCAATTAAATCTTATGGCGCATACTATCCAAGAGCATTTTCGTGGGGTGACGTCGAATCCCAAGTGAGTAAAAATCCGGACTTATCAATTTATGAAATGGGTTTTGAAACCATAAATCCCAGCGGAAATTGGCAAGATTTTCAGGAGCTTTCGGCCACAACCTACGCTACTTTGTCATCTTCTTTTGAACGCATTACAGCCGAAAAAGGCGATCTATAAAGTAAGCTGCTTTTTCCTATCTGCGTACCGGGTACGGCAGCATAAACGGTAAAACGGTACCATTTCCCCATGGGACAGGTTTCATGGTACTGATCAAGGAAAATAAACAGTACCATTTCCAAGGGGACAGGTTTCATGGTACTAATCAAAGAAAAGGATAAGAATAAACACATGATCAAAATGAAAAGGAATAAAAGAGGATTTACCTTAGGTGAAATGGTGGTGACCGTAGCCATTATCGGTACCATTACAGCTGTCTCTGTCCCCAATTACATGAGGGTTAAGATGCAGGTGAATATGGAGATGGTGAAACAGCACCTGAAGACCATCGGCACTCATATGAATGATGTATACAACCGCAATAAACAGTTTCCCCAAGATATCAATCGATTAGGTAGCAGTGGAGAAGAAGTGGCCATTACCGCCTCACTCTTCGGTATCAACAGGAGAGAATATACGACCGATGGATATACGACAGGCCCTAACCTTTCCACCTTTCAATTCAGGACCTGCCCTCAAGCAGGACGATGGGGCATTGCCGGAGACAGATGCTTCACTCTCACTCCTCTTGGGATTACGGAGGATTCAGGCAACGGAGCCGCTGCTTTTGGTGTGGGAGCTAGTTGGGGTAATTCAATTCCGGTTTACATAATTAGTGGTATCAACGCCTCGGCGTCGGGGGGAGGTTTATTAAAAAACCTTGCCGATTTGACTAATGCAGAGCAGATAGAATATGCGGCTGCTTGGCTTGAAATTACGGCGCTGCAATTAAATGGAAAAAGTGATTACAAAATCCAAAATACATTAGACGGCCCTGCTCTTTCATTTATTGATTTTAAGCAACCAGGGCAGAATTCTAAGCTGTTCGATGCACTTCTTCCTTCATTGATTGAAACCTTAAAAGCAAAAGGCATTTACTTGACAGTTAAAGAGCGTCCAGTTGCGGACGCAGGTACAACATATTCTGCTGTCCAGAAAGCCCTCGGACGTAATATAGGTTTTGTGAATGTGAGTAGTTATGCTTCATATTATTCACAAGCGCGTGAATTTAGCTTCCAACTAGCACAGCCGGTTAAAAATAAAGCGGAGTATAGGGCGCGCATAGCCTCAGCATCTCAAACTTTTTTTAAATATTATATATTATAAATAGAAGCAGTTACTAGAAGCAGTTATCTTAAAGCAGTACCATTTCCCCAGGGGACAGGTTTCATGGTACTAATCAAAGAAAAGG
>MHFM01000015.1:48156-50404 GCA_001804205.1 Omnitrophica bacterium RIFCSPLOWO2_01_FULL_45_10b | reverse complement strand
GTATGTAAATCCAAACGCCCCAAAATACCGCAAGGTAAAAAAGAGCTGTTGAAACTGACCGCTCAAAAGTAAGCGCTGGGGTTATCGAATAGGATTGCGAATAAAATGCCAATCCAAGAAAAGCAACGGCCCAGAGATCCATGAAACGGATGCGGCTCGGCACCCGTCCTAAAACCCAATGTGCCGCAGCCACAACAGCCATCGTGATCAGAAAAATCCAACGAAGAGACCCAAAAATAATGACGATACGATCATTCTGATTATTTGCTAACAACATAACAACCGCCGTACAAAAAATTAAATACCGGAATTCGCTAAAATAAAGGGCGATAATCAATAATCCTAAAGCAAGAAACCAAAGCATCTGCCACTGATTTTTTGCGATCAGAGATCCTAAATAGCTGGGCAAAATGATGATGGCGGCGATGAAACATCCTGCCCAAAACAAATAATAGATAACCTTTCGCTGAGCTAATTTTGGCAATGATCTCATTAGAGATAATCCTAACTGTTCTTTTTCGTAAGGTGCGAAACTAAAAAAGTACCCATTTTCAATTGATTGGTTACCAAGCGGCTAAACGAACTTGGGATCAGCGCCATAACAGCCTCTTTAAACTTGCCCCCCGGTAACGGAATAATTTCAGCCTTACTCCCAAATATCAAAATTTGATCAAGGGTCAAATACTCACTCGCCAAAGCTCGCCATTCAGAAATTGAATAGTACCGGGCGATGGCACCGTCTGTCCTGCGTTGAATCGTTTTATGAACGGATTTTGTCTTTAACAAATCTCCCAAAAGTACGCCCCGAAAAAATCCGCCCAGAAGATAATAATTCAAAAAATTCCGATGATACACCATCGTGATAACGGTTCCGCCCGGGCGCAGCACCCTTTTGATTTCTTGAAGTATTTTTCGAATATCCGAAGAATGATGAATGACGCCCCAGCTCCATACAAAATCAAATGAATGGTCCGGAAATTCCAGTTGCTCCGCTTGCATGCAATAAATTTTTGCATGAAGCCCTAATTGTCTTAGCCGTTCACTCGTGCTTTTGACGGCATACTCGGTAATATCAACTCCCGTAAAAGACCGTGCTTTGGAAGCAAGCAGCTGAGCATGACAGCCGCTCCCGACTCCAATTTCGAGTACATCCTTTTGTGACAACGAATCGTAATCGATCAGCGGATCAAACGGAATTTTCTTCCACGGCATGTACTCCTTCGCGGATGAGAAAAAATTATGATCAATCTGCCGATAAAATTCCGGCGTAAACTCCGCTGCGCTGATTCGTGTCCGCCAATCATAACGCATGAGATTGCGCTCCCACCAGCGCCGATTCATCTCCTGCCATTCCTGAAATTCAGCCGCATCCTTGGGATTGGCAATCGGATGATCAAAACCTTTTGGTACATCTGCCTTAAATAAAACCATATCGCCTCACTGAACTAAAACATGATCTCTGGAACGAAGCGGTTTGGGCGCTTCTAATCCGAGAATTTCTTCATAAACTGATAAAGTTTCCAAAGCTGCTTTTTGCCAATTAAACCGTTTGGCTTGTTCAATGCCCTGATCACGCATTTGGTTCCAAAGATTTTGGTCCCTCAAAACGCGGATCATACCTTCTTCAAGAGCGTTGGAATCTGTGGGGTCAATTAAAAGGCCAGCCGATCCCAAAATCTCAGGAATCGATGTCGCATTGGAAGCAATCACCGGAATACCGCAAGCCATTGCTTCGAGAATTTGAAAGCCGAAACCTTCATAAAAAGAAGGATCCACATAAAGACTGGCGCCTTGATAAAGAGCAATTAACTTCTCTTCGGCTAAAAAAGGTAACTTTACTACATCGTGGGCTAAATCCCGCTCCAGGCAATAAGCTCCCCCGCCAGCCAAAACCAGTTGAATCCCATTATCAAGTCGTTTCCTAACTCCTTGAAATGCTTTAAGAACAAGTTCTGTATTTTCGCGAAAATCTCCAGTTGCGAAATGCAAAATATATTTTCCAGAAATTCCAAATTCATTCATTGCCGTTGAACGAGTACGGCTTTGGCTAAGTGGTTTGAACGATTCTTCGCAGCCCAAATAAACAACACGAATTTTGTTGCTAGCAATATTAAAGCTCTTCATTAAACTATTTTTGGTGTTCTGAGAACCTACCAGAATTCGCTTTGCAATCCGAAGACTCTTCGGGAAAAAAGAGAGCGTCAATCGATCTGAAATCTTAGCGTACCAGCTTTTTTGTTTTTGCCAT
>MHFM01000015.1:45047-48144 GCA_001804205.1 Omnitrophica bacterium RIFCSPLOWO2_01_FULL_45_10b | reverse complement strand
TGAGAACGAAAATAAGGGGCTTCGAAAATACAGAGAACGGTCGGAACAGATGATAAAAAAGAAAGACGATAACTGGTTTGTTGAATCAAATCGAGTTTCAGTTTTTTTGCATAGTAAGGAAATTGAAATTGTTCACAAAAAAATTTTTTCCAAATGGGAATTCTCACCCAATGCACATTTGGCCGTTCTGAAAACCAGCTTTTCCCAACCGCACCGTTTAAAAACACATAATACTCATGCCGCGAGTCCAACTCACAGAGCGTCTGAATTAGATTCTTCTCATAACGAGATACACCTTTCCCGTTTGGCGCTACCGCAGTTGCATCAATACCAATTCGTGCCATGTTTAGAATAGTTTATGGTTGTAAATTTTGATCCCAGAGCTTTCCCTGCTGCTCCGTACAATATCGTTCCCACCGCTTCGCGCGTTGGAGAAAATAATAATAACCCAGCAAACAAGATACGATGAAACCGTGCATGCCATATCGAAAACCACCGCGAAATAGATAATTGTATAGTGTGCACCCCAGAGCCGAAAAACCAAGCAGCAAGGGGTTGTGAACAAGAGGGATTTCATTGGGGCTATTGCGGACTTCGATATCTGAATACCGATTGTATTTTCGAACCAATTCCCAAATATGTTCTACTGTATAGTGATCGATTCGATTTTTCAAAGACCGTTTATTCTGAGATAACAATTTGGGCCATGTTTCAATTCTGTATGTCGGATACGATACGGTGCCTTTTTTGAATAAGCGCGGCAGCCTTATCTTCTCCCACACGGAAAGCCGGACTGGTTTCCCAAAATAATAATTGGTAATGCCTATTTCGTAGATATCAGAACGCTGATCATTAGAAAGTACATCCAAAATCTCACGTTTTAATTCGGGCGGCACAACGTAATCGGATTCAATGTGCAAAATATAGTCAGAAGTAGCTTGCTGATATCCAAAATTAAAGTTGGCATTGATGTTTTCATTTTCATTATGAGTCAAAAATTTTTCCGTGTACTCCAAACAAACTTGAGCTGTATTATCTTTGCTTTCCATATCAACAACAATGATTTCATCTGCCCATTGAATAGCTTCAAGCACCCTTTTCAACGTGGGGCCAGCACTATTATAGGTAAAAACAACGGCTGTAACCGTTGCCCGGGCTACTTTTTGTTCCTTGCACTGAATCATATAGGTTGCTTTCGCTCTTTCTTCTTTAAAAATGCCATTTTAGCGTTGTATTGTAATCCTTTGAATTATGATGCACAATCAATTGATTAAAAGAGAAATCGTTTTATGGCTTCAAGGGATAACATTTACACTCCTAACTTTTTCTCGATGAAACGCTAACTCGTCATACAAGTTCAAAATCCGTTCGCACATACGCTCCTTGGAAAACCGCTCCCGAACCCGCTCAAACGCAGCCTCGCCCATTTCTTGAGTCAAAGAATGGTTTTGCAAAAGTCTAAGCATTGCTTGAACAAGCATATTTGAATTATTCGGCGGCACCAAAATTCCGGTTTTTCCATCTTCAACCAATTCAGGGATACCACCAACGTTTGTCGCAACGACTGGTTTTTGAAGGCTCATTGCTTCAAGAATGACCAGTGGAAGCCCTTCAGTTTTTGAAAGCAATACGAGAAAATCCATCGCATTTATAAACGAAAAAGGATCTGCTTGATGGCCTGAAAAAATAATGCGGCCGTTTAAACCAGAAGCTTTGGTAATACCTTTAAGTTTGGCTTCATAAGCTCCGCCAAATTCAGTATCTTTTCCAATAATGACCCCCGTTACATTCGGAATGATTCGGCACACCTCCGTCATTGCCTTGATAAATTCTTCCTGTCCTTTCAAAGGGCAGAGCCGGCCCACCATTCCAATCAAATGGTGATTTTGAGGAACGCCTAATTTCTGAAAAATCTCATCGCGGGAAATCCTGAAATTTACTTCCGGAGTGCTGATGCCATTCGGAATTACTTCTACTCGATCGGATGGTATTCCCTGATCAATCAAACTTTGTTTCGTAGCCTCTGAAACGGCGATCAACTTATTGCAAAAACGAGATGTCCAATTATCAAATAATATCTGATATTTTCGAATGAACGGATTGGCGCTAAATGTGTTTGTGGCATGAATATGAGAAATACATGGTATGCCCGCTAAACGAGCCCCCAAACGAGCCTGAACATTCATCGGCACCATGGCATGAGTATGAACGATATCCACGTGTTCATCTTTGATCGTGCGAGCCAACCGAATTGCATTCTGAATATGATAGGTTTTTTGAAACGGAATGAAATGTACCCGGATTCGCTCTTGTTCGAGGCTTTTTGTAAAATCACCGGAGGTAGGCGAAATAACAATGACTTCATCGCCACGTTTTCTAAGCGCTTCCAAAATCATTCGGCAAATTACCTGGCCGCCCGCAATTTCACCGCCAACAATTACATGCGCTACTTTCACAGTTTTGTTCCGCTCACCCTTATTGGAATTGAACACACACCTAAAATACACAAAGCACCGTGGAAATCGTTTTCCGAAATCTCAATGTCATCAAGTTCGAGTTCGGCAAAAGGCGTGGTACCGGTCGCGGTGCTTAAAGCTTTTCCAAACTTTGAGGGGTAAATTTTGCGCCTGAGATTTAAAAAATCGACCTTTTGCAACCATCGGTGAAGTGACGTTTGCTTTCTTCTCTGGCCAAAAAGTTTTACGGTTGAAAAATACCGCTCGAGCAAGGCTTGAAAATCAACCGATGACCATTCTTGAACGTGAAACGAATTTTCCGGTTTGTTTGTGGTTCGCGCCACGCAAGGAGTAGAAACAAGAAAAATGCCTTCCGGCTTCAAGACGCGTTCAATTCCGCACAAATAACCTTCCACATCGTTAAGGTGTTCAATTGTTTCGAAGGAACACACAACGTCAAAAGTATTATTTGGAAACGTAAGGCGGGAAGCATCCATTGTTTCAAAAGCTGTATTGGTATTTTGATAATGCTCTCGCGCATACACAATCGCTTCTTGAGATAAATCAACACCTACTGCTTTTTTCGCAAATGCCGCAAGATGAGCAGTGCCGTAACCCATTCCGCATGCAACATCTAAGAC
>MHFM01000015.1:38973-45027 GCA_001804205.1 Omnitrophica bacterium RIFCSPLOWO2_01_FULL_45_10b | reverse complement strand
ACCTCGGCAGAATGGCTCCGCAAAGACATAGCGCTTCATATGAATAGAAACGATTCCTTTTTCCGTTTCGTTCGGAATAATTCGTTCGCTGATTAAATCAGCGCTTGGATTTTTATTCATTCAAAGTAGTGGTGATCCACAAGAAAATTGAGGAGTTCGTCGGCAATAAGGGCATTGCCTTCTTTTGTATAATGACAATCATCCAAAAGATATTGGGCTGTTTTCGGCATTTTGGCATCCAAATCGATCAGTGGAATATTTAATGTTTGAGCGATCGATCTTGTTTTCTGGTTAAACGCATTCATCCCTAAAGTCACGGATTTTAAGCTCGGATATTTTCCATTCTCATTGCACATCGTTTGAAAAATCCAAAGGCTATCCAATTCCTTCTGATTCAATCCTTCACGATAGAGAACGGGCTGCGTGGCTAAAATAAGCTTTACACCGTTAAGTGTTGTATTTTGAACAAATGAAACGGTATTTCTATCAAAAGGCTTGAGACTTGGAAACTCTGAGATTTCCACTGGTTTCATGCGTTTAATGGCAAGCTTATTGGCTGAAACTTTAGTATAAAAAGTGCGGAGTAGATACGTCACCGAAAAAAGGTGGATTTCAATCAGGGGTCGCGATTTGAAATATTGAAAAACCATTCTAGAAATGGGCCCGTAAAAGTGAGAATAATCCGATTGAAACTTTCCAAAAGCAAACTGCTTGGGGCTGAAGGAACGATAGAAATCATTAATCCCATTCCACATGATAATCATGTCAGGCTGGTAATCTTTGATTGTAAAGAGATATTGGATTAAAGCATGCTCTGTGGTGTACCAATGAGCGCCGGCATTAAGAACCTCTATGTTTTTATCCGGATAACGCTCTCTTAATTTTTTTTCCAAAATGGCGCAGTGCGTCAATTCGTATGGTTGATCACCTGAAAAAACGGCAGATCCTCCCATCACAAAAATCCGATAAACCCCCTTGGGTTTTTCCTTTGTAATTTCACGCCCGCGAAAACCGGCGGTATTGGTATTGAGTTGCTTATCCCCTTTTAAAGGCACTGCTTGCAAAAAGGGGTGAAAACGGGCTATGTTGCGTTCTTCAAAAAAATTACTTAAATCCATAAAATTACTTAAATCCGTCCTCAAATAAATCTCAAGGGGCATCAAACATAAAACAATGGAAAACCAATAAGTGAAAACCTTAAAAAAGAACGCGGCAAAGGTTTGTACGTATTCATTTCTCACAAACTGACGATTTTTAAAGAGGAAATAAACAATTTTAAAATAAGGGAAGAAAAATAAAAAATAAGCAAGTAACAAAATCGAAAATCGAACCGAATACCTTCCAAAAACGACTGGATGATCTGAAACCCGGAAGAAAAGAAATACCATCAAAACAAGGTAAAGCCCAGCATTCAAAAAAACGTGAAGCCGATTGGATTTGTCTATGCTTGATCTAAAGAGACCCATAAAATAACGAACTCTAGCCTGTTGGTTGTAATTCTTGCCTTAGCACTCGATCATACATTTCTAAGTATTGATCTTTAAGTGAAACCCAGTCAAAACGCTGGACGGCATTTTCATAATTGTGTGTGATCATTTCTAAGCGTCCTTTTTCATCAGCCATAAGCTCTTTGATTCTTCGTGCTAGATTCCCCTGCACACTGAGATCGGTAAGTGAACATTTAGACCCGACCATCCATTCATAGTGCTCTGTTGAAGGAACGATGACCGGGACTCTTGCGCTCATGGCTTCGACGAGAGACAGGCCAAACCCTTCGACTAAAGAACACTGCGTAAAAATATCTGCCAGTTGATAAAGTTGATTAACTTCTTCAAACGGGACGTGAAGAAAACGAAAACGGTTTCCCAAAAGCTGGCGCGCTTGGTTTTCCAAAGAAGAATCTTCAAGATGCCCTGCCACCAATAGAAAATAATCCTCTCCCAATTGAGCAATTTCATGGATCAAATAATCAATCCGCTTATGAGTTCGATTAATCGCAGACACGGCCAAGATTACTTTTTTGCCACTCGGAATCCCATATTGAGCTCGAAGCGTCTGCCGAGAGCCATGGCCAATAAAATTTTGACAGTGAATACCAAACGGAAGTGTAATGATCTTTTCGTTAGGAACGCCGGAATCGGCAACGAGTCTTGTCTGCCAAGGCGTAAGTTCCTGTAGAAAATCCACCCGGCGGCAGGCCCCGTCGGTGATGGGATTGCCATTTGTAAAAAGCGTTTTAAAACGGTATTGAATATTCAATTTTGTGCTGACATGATAGAAAAAATTGGCGAGCGGGCAGTCCGTAAAATGGACCAAATCATATTTTCCGGAAATCAGGCGCGGCAGGAGAAGGCAGAAAAAAGAAAGCGCCTCAAAATAATAAGCATTTCCTCTTACCGTATTTCTTAAGAGCGGCAGCTTGAAAAGAGAAAGTTTTGATAAAATACCGTCACGGCTGAAATGAGGGACAATGATTTCCCGATCTTTTGCCTCACCACCCCCCTTAAAAAGCGTGATATCAATCTTATCCTTGAGGAGATAAAAAAGATCATTTGTAAAACGCTCATAGCCGCGCCAGACTTGGCCTAAACCCGTTGAAATGAGCGCCACTTTCATGACGTGTTCATCCCCGGACCGCTTTCGCAGCGAAACGTTCGCGAAGAGAAACTACCTTTTGCTTCCAAAAAGTAAGGTCATCTGTACGCAAAACGAATATTTCTGAAATTGAGGACAGAGAAAACCAACCTAAGAGCCATAGATAACCAGCTACTTTTGCAAACGAAATGACGACAGAAGCCCAAGCCGTGCCTAATAAGCCAAACCGGGGGATCAAAGTAAAATACAAAAGTCCGCCCAAAAAGAAACTTCCCCAATTAATGATGGCGCTTAAACCGGGGCGCTTCAACTGGCCCACAGCGTAAATATTCATAAAGTTAGTTACTGTCCCTGCAATCATACCAATCGATAAAATCACCAAGGGAGCCACTGAAGGCGCAAATGCCTTCCCATAAAAAAGTAAAATCAAATACCGGCCAACGACAAATAAAAAAAGCGAAATTACGCCGGCCGCAAACACGCTGTGCCGAATCAGACCTCGAACAAGCTGTTCGGAACTCGCCTGCGGCCGTCCGATAATTTTGGCTTGAGCTGCGGTCAAAACAGAACTAAACAGAAATGAAATTCGTGTGACCGCATTACTAACGACCGCGTAAAGTCCTACTTGCATGGCGCCATGAAAATAATTCAAAACGAAAGTGTCTAATTGTATGATGGCAACAGCTGGCAGAAATGCGAGATGAACCTTTCCTCCAAAGGAAAGGCTTTCCTTAACCAGGCGCCACTTAAAACCAAACTGCCGTCCTCCAAGTTTAAAAAGCCACCACGACTGTATCAGGGCCATCAACACCATTGAAATGACCCAAACCGTAAGCGCGCCTTTGACTCCCATGGGAACGATGAGAAGCAAACAGATAAGACCGATTAAATCTGAAATTCCCCTTATGAATTTAAAAACGTTGAGAAGAGGAATTTCATTAATCCCAATTAAGATTTTATTGGTCATGATCGAATACAAGACAAGAGGAACCAATAAAACTGAAACGAAGCAAAAAGAAGGGTTGATATTACGCAAAAATGATTGAAAAAGTAACGCCCTCAGCGCAAGAAATAAACCCATGGCAACTCCGCCAACCACAAGCGAAAAGCAAATAGCAAATGAATGCACTTCAGACAACGAATATTCTTTCTTTGCCAATTGCATTTCTGCCGCAGAGCCCATTCCCATGATGAGCAAACTGATTAAATATTGGTTCAGCATCACAATAATGGCATACATGCCGCGGCTCGCCGGGCCCAAGGATCGGGCCATGATAATGCTGCTCGCAAAAGCTAGGGTGTGTGTCACGATGTCTGTGCTAAAACCAATAACGGTATTTGCGAAGATGCTTGGTTTCCGGGAAACTGTTTTAGATTGTTCAGAGGCAGGCGAAATTATCTGGGCCATAAATTCTTAGAAAATCAAAACCTGGAACTTGGTTGCGCTCGTTGGCTGTTTTGATATTGCTCAAAATACATAACCAGCTGACTGTTCAAGGACTGCCATTGCTCAGTAGGGGGCAATAACTCTTGCAATTGTTCCAAAGTAATCTTTGGGTCAAATTCAGTGACAAGTTTAACTATGAGTTTTAAATAAGCACCGTTAATTTGAAGTGTTTCTTGAAATACAGAATAAGCTGAGCCTGCTTTTTTAAGTTCGAGTTGATTCCGGCCGAATTGAAAACGATAAAAAGGATTTTGCGGCTCAAGAAGCATCGCTTTTTCAAGATAGGGCTCGGCGGTTTCCTGCTTCTGCCATTGAACATAGAGCCAACCTAAGTTGTAGCAATGGTTTGCATTAAATGGTTCACGGCGGAACGACTGAAGCAATTCGGTTTCAGCCTGTTCAAACCAATGTTCACGCCTTTTAGAATCTTTTTGAGCAAGGAGACCGAAATAAGTATAAGTGCGTCCTAAACTATGATGAATGCGCGCTTGATCGCCATGAGTCGCTTTTTTTGCTTTCAATAAATAATCATAACTTGAAAGTACGCGCGGTAAAGCAACTATTTTTTCTTCTGCAATTAAATTAAGCTCTTTCTTCGCTTTCAAGTAATAATACTCTGAGCGCCATTGACGCCAGAGAAGAGGCGCCAACCATACAAAAAGAATTGTGACAAAAACCGCAGCCAAAACAAGCCGAAGAGTACTTTTTGAAGGACCAAGATTGGTTTGTTCTGCCAAAAATAATTCACGATTGCTGGAAAAGCGCGTCAAGACACCGCTGAGCGCCGCAAATAGCGCTGCATTAGCTGGAATGTGAAATGTAAAATCCGTAAGACTGTGTGCCAGCATTCCAATGCAAGAACATGCTATCCCCAAAGAAAGCCATCGAATAGTTTTGCTTGAAACCGTATACCACCATTTGCGAAATCGAAATGCCACTACCCCGCCGCATAAAAGAAGTAGGCCTGTTCCCAAAATTCCTTCTTCCGCAAGCGTCTCAAGCAATTCATTTTCAGCA
This sequence comes from Omnitrophica bacterium RIFCSPLOWO2_01_FULL_45_10b, assembly GCA_001804205.1. Taxonomy (GTDB): domain Bacteria; phylum Omnitrophota; class Omnitrophia; order Omnitrophales; family Danuiimicrobiaceae; genus 01-FULL-45-10b. Next base: position 39,968 of record MHFM01000015.1, on the reverse strand, counting down.
TGGTAAAACCGGACTTGTGACACGGTTGAAATTTCGGGCATCGATTTATACAAAGGAAAAAGGCTGTGAAAACCGCCTGCGCCGATACCAACAAGCGGAAAATCCGAAAAAATCCTGAGTGTATCCTTCCAATTGGATAATCGAAATTTAAAAGCGGCGTCGGCGCTGCTTGCCTCACGAAGAAGCCTTAATTTGGAAACGAGCGGTTTCACTTGATAAACACTGAACCCCAAGAGAAGGGTAACGGAACCAATTAAAAAAATTGCCGCGATCTTCTTCTTAAACCTAAAAACTGAAAAAAACAAAAAACTAGAAAATGCCGCTGTAATTCCCAATAGCCCGCCGCGGGATGCCGGCGCCAAGAACGCGATCAACTGAAGGAGAAATGCGCCGCACATCACGAGAGGCCAGGTTGCTTCTTTAGAAGCCAGCCACAAAAACTTCGATCTGAAACCACGCCGAGTTGGAAGCGAAGATCGGTCTGCTAAAAGGAAAACAAAGGCGAGTGTCATGGGGAGCGTCATCACCAAATAATTGGCAAAATGATTTTTATTTAAGAAAGGCGTAAAAAAGGAAGCGTTGGGAAAAAGAAACAAGCCGTAAATCTTACCATGGCTGAATCGGGCAAACGCAAGGCCGATCAAACTTAAAAAAACCCCTATGGCAATTACAGAAAAGCCAAAGCGTTTTAATTCATTTTTGCTTTGAATCATGTGATGAGCAATCAAGAATAGAGACAAATAACAGAATGATTTTCCAAGCTCCACCCACATGTCATAAGTCGCTAAAGAAATGGGGATCCATTTTGAACTCGTAAGAACAAAAGGGGCAAACCTTTGATAAAGGTTGATTAAATTTGGAGAGAGCATATTAACTACTGATACAGAAAGCGGAATAAGTTGAAGCCATAAAAAACCAGCCCAAAGCAATAAAATAAGAACGGAAAAATCGAATTTCTGCCGAAGGAACGAAGGAGTGCTAACCGCCTGATATAA
>MHFM01000015.1:5043-38955 GCA_001804205.1 Omnitrophica bacterium RIFCSPLOWO2_01_FULL_45_10b | reverse complement strand
TTAAATAAAGCCCGCCTATAATGGCCTGCTTCCACCCATCGGAAAAACGGAAGACAAAACCACCGGTTTTCTGATTTTGAATATCAAGAAGCGGAGTTGACATAAGTAATTGTTTCGCCCTTTAAAATTTTCTTCGGAAATAGTTCGAATAAATCGCGTGCCCGATCGGCGCCAAAACGCCGGCTCACTTCTTGATAAGCCTTCGAGAGCACCGGCGGCCTTCCTTTTATATTATGAGTATCGGAAGCAACGGCATGCACGCAATTGCGCTTGAGAAGTTCCTCGGCGCACTCAGCCGGTTTGACGCCAAACTCACCCGTAACACTCATCGCGGTAATTTGGCACAAGGCGCCTTGCCGTACAAAATCCTCCACTAGTTCAGGCTTCCTCTGAAGATATAAATTGCGCTCCGGATGCACGATAATGGGGATAAAATTTTTAAGCGCGAGTTGGAAAATTAACTGGGGAGCGCCGGGAGGAAGAATGGAATGAGGAAATTCTAAAAGGAAATAGCGTTTTGTTCCGTTAAGGCTCAGGGCCGGATCCTCAGCCAAAAGTGTTGGAAGGTCGGGCCTGCTGTAAAGTTCCCCTCCTTGTAAGACTTCAAGTTCAATCTGCTCTTCTTGAAGGCGTTTCCTTAATTCTAAAAGTTGGCTTTCAATATGATCAGTATCGTGATCATAAACACCATTAAACCGATGGGGTGTCGCCACGAGAATTCTTGTGCCATCTTCCCACGCCATCCTGCACATAGCAAGGGCTTCTTCCCAGGAACGCGCTCCGTCATCAACGCCGGGAATCACGTGGGTGTGAAGGTCAATCATTCACTTATGGCCCTGACAATTACTTGGGTGAGAAATTCCGAGGAGGATGGGAAGAAATGGCTGAGTCCTGATCCGATGCTACTTTCGCAACAAGAGATGGAATATCGGCCTTCCCTTTTTCGGAAAGAGGGTCATGATAATAAGAATAAGCAGGGTAACGATAGCGCTCCTGCTCCAAATCAACGTCATTCAGGATAACGCCAACTAATTTTGCTTGGACACCCAAAAACTTTTGCTTGCCGCGGGCAATTACATCTTTTGGGGTTTTATTGTAACGTGTCACGATGATTACGCCATCTACGAACGTAGACAACACGACGGGATCGGTCACAACAAGAAAAGGCGGTGAATCAAAAAGCACGTAGTCAAATTGACCTTTTAGTTTTTCAATCAACTGATGCATTTTCTGGGATCCGATCATTTCAGAAGGTGTCGGAGGAAGCGGACCGCAAAAAAGCACCGAGAGATTTTCGATTTTCGTTTTCTGAATGAAACCGGATGGATTAGCGGAATCCGTTAAAGCATGACTTAAACCATGCACGCCATTTTGCTGAAATACTTGATTCACACGCGGCCTTCGCATATCAGCATCCACCAATAAAACACGGGCACCGCTCTGAGCAATCGTGGCTGCCAAATTGCAAGCAACGATTGTTTTGCCTTCCTCGGCAAAAGGGCTTGTGATAACCAACGTACGAAGAGGGTGATCTGGAGAGGAAAAAAGAAGGCTTGTGCGAATCGCGCGGAATCCTTCGGCCACACCGGAAGAGCGGTCTTCATGTACAACCAATTGTTTCTGCGCTGCTTCCCAATGTGATACCACGCCCAAAAGAGGTAATTCTCCCAGCTTTTCGATATCTTCAGGGGTCTTAACCGTATTATCGAGCGATTCAAAGATAATACATAAAGCGGCGGCGCCAAAAGCGCCTACCAAAATGCTCAGAAAAACATTTAAAAAAAACCGTGGCGCTACCGGCCTTGTAGGAACTTCGGCGCGATCAATGACCACAACATTTGTATCTTCAATTCCTTCGGAAGCGCTTGTTTCCTTCAAACGAGACAGCATGGCCTCATAAATTTTCCCCTGGCTGTCGACTTCGCGCTGGAGCTGATTATATTGCGTGGAAATTTCACCGCTCGCAAAATCTTTAGAAATACCTCCTCCAAACTGTTCCTCAATCACACGAATGCGTTCTTGAGTACGAATAATTTTTGGGTGCTTTGGCAGATATTTTTCATTGAGCTCTGTCAATTCCTTTTTAAGTTTCATGGCTTCAAATTCAAGCTCGGATTTGCTCAGTTTTTCTCGTACGTCCTTGCTTCTGCCCTTCAACCATTCGGCAGCTTGTTGGGTCATGGCTAACTTATTGCTTAGGTTTTGTTCGATATAAAATTTCACCATGGCATTGGCCATATCGGCAGCCTGCTTGGGACTTGTCGAATAAGCGCTGACATCAACAAGGCGAGATTGCTTCACCGGATCAATATCAACCTTTTGCAAAAATGCTGCGGGGGGATCGCTCGCCCACGAAAATTGAGGCCACAAATGAAGTTCATCCATCACCCGTTTTGCAATCGACCGGCTGCGAAGTATTTTGTACTGGGTAGGATAATAATCAAGCCCTGCCATTTGAACCGGAAAAATATTATCAAAGGAAAGAATATTTTGATTGGATCGTTCAATTAATATTCTGGTCGTAGCTTTATAAATTTTGGGGGATAAAAGTGAATACAAAGCGGTTGAGATAACTACGATCAAAAAGAACGTAAGGGCAAGCCGCTTGCGCTTTTGAATGATGTACCAATAATCATAAAGCGAAAGCTGCAACTCATCGCTGATTTTAGAAGATGGAAAAATTTTCATTGGGCCTTTAGAAAAAACTTTCCGGTACTACCACCGTGTCGCCAGGTTCGAGGGAAACGTCTTCGTCATCGCCTTTTGTAATACTGGACACATTGGCATGAATCACCTTACGCTCTGATCCTGCGCTGCGTACAATGCGCACTTTACGCTGATTCGCTATCTTTGTAAAGCCCCCTGCCGTCGTAATGGCCTGGACAACGGTGCCTCCTTTAAAAGGGTATGGGCCGGGCTCTTTCACTTGGCCCAAGACAAAAACATTGCTGAATTCTTTGACGAATACCCTAACTTGTGGATCCCGAACGTAATCTTTGGCGAGCGCCTTGCGCAGATAGTCTTCCAGTTGGGTAACAGACATTTCAGCCACTTTAATTCTCCCAAGGAGCGGATAAGTGACGTAGCCGTTGTTGCTGACCCGGACCTCCTGCGTAAGATCCTCTTCGCCGGCCACTGTAATTTCCAAAAGATCATTGGCCCCGACGTGATAATCCTCATTGAGGCCCGCTTGGCCTGAAGAGGAAGGTAACGGTTGAAATTGATCGGCGGCCAAACAAATAGGGCTCGCCAATATGGATAAAAGAAAAATCGAAAGGAAAGAAGCTATAGCGATTTTGAGACTTTGCCTTCGTGCAGATTTTAAACTGTGGCTTGCGTCAAACAAGAAGAAATTGTCCTTCATCACAAAAGGGATGGGAGAGGTTGGATTTGCGATCTATTGACAAGCAGATTAAATTTCGGACGTAAGGCCAACGGTCATTAAATTATTAGTAAAGTCAAAGACCGATGTGTTCGAATCTCTGCGATTGAGTTGATATTGGATATCGCCGCTCACCCACTTATTGAACCGGTATAAAAGCTTGACATCGGTCGTCAATAGATTGTCACTGCGCACACTTTTAGGAAGACCTGGTACCGGTGTGGCAAGTTCATCATATTTCTGCCTCGTGTATGCAAAATTAGATTCTGCGGATAATTTCTCAGTTAAACCTTGCCGCAGGCGCACAAACAATTTGTCTTCTTTGTAAGCTGTGGTTGTGGCATAGGTCGCTTGTTGCACATCACTGACCCAGCCCAAATCAATGGTTGTTTTAGCAAGAGGTTTATACAAAGCGCCTACTTCTGCGACAAAGTTATTGGGATCTTTGTTGTGTTCGTACTCAATATGTTCAAAACCAAATTTAGAATAGAGCGTGGTTTTGGGAAAGAAAGAACCCGTAATACCAGCTAAAAATTCGTTTCCAGTGCCGTCTCGGGATGCGTCTTTCCAATAGTTATAAGAAGTAAGCGCGTGTTCCACGAAAATTTTAGTTTTTCCGCTTGGGGTTAAATCCATCAAAAGCCGATCATGAAATTTCCGGGCACTATAATTCAAGCCTTTCATAGGCGTATTATCATAACTACGGTAAAAATGGTCGTAACCACCCTCTACCGTAAAACGGTTGAACTTATAGCCCAACAAACTTTCTGTATTGCTTTCAAAACGCGGGACGCGCTCGGTAAATGTCGTTCCGGAACGGCTTGAAGTGTGGGATATGCTTTGACCGCCTCGAACGTACATGTCCGTAAAATTGAGGGCGACTTCGCTTTTGAAATGCTGGTCAACGGTATTTTCCCTAGGAAATTTTATAAATTGCTCGAAAGCAGCTTGGTAGTCAGCCTTTACATGGTGATCAAGGAAAGGAATGGTAATGGCAACGCCCGGTATTTCCCGGAAAATAGAGTCCATTTTCTCATCGGCCGACTCAAGTAAAACGTTATCGTCTAACGTATATTCGCCTCTGAAGCGGGGGTGAATTTGAAAGGTATCTCTGACAAGCTGTTCTTCAATCGTGCCTAGATCAAACCAAGGTTTTGGTTCCGCACTCTCTTCTGCTTCTGCGGCTTTGACTTTCTTTTTTACCGCTGTCGATTTGTCTACCTTAGCTTGCTTTTTGGCCGGTGCTGGTTTTTCTTTAGCTTCAACCTTTTCTATTTGCTGATTCTCCTGCTGCTTTTTCTTCCCGTCAATTTTCCCACTATTACTCTTCCCATTGACTTTCCCGCTAAAAGACGTAGGGCCAACGTCAGCTCTTGCACTATTAATAGGGAACGCGAAGGCAACGAGAATTAAAAGAATGAAGCCGATATGAGAAGCTTTGCCCATTTTAGTATCCGCTAACTTTGCCCGATTCAGCATCTTCTTGTCGGCCAGTGTTTTGAGCGGGATCGGTTCCGGGTGTATCCACTTCACTTGATGGTGTAGGCTCAGAAGCAGGCGCTTCGTAAGAACCCCCTTCGTTAACCTCTGTGGTCGTACCATCAGGATTGAGCACCTGAACATTCCCAGCCACAACATCCAAATTGGCATTGCCAGTTCTTAAATCAATTCGGACAGAAACTTTTGCTCCGTTTCCAACTTGAACTGTTGAATCATTTACCAGCACATTGACGGTATCGCCATCGGAGGCTGAAATCTCAGCTTTGCCGGTAACAACTTCGATGGTGGAACCTGCTGGAATGTTTGGGAGAGGATTGCCCGCTTCAACAGTGGTAACTTGTCCGTCCGGGGTTGTAATCTTAACGGTACCCGTTTGATTGGCAATGGTGACAGCGGCAAATGCACTTTGGGTGAGAAGAAAAACGGAACTAACTAAGAGGCCAAGTACCGCTAAGAATTTTAAATTTTTAGACGCCACGCTTGTCATTTCTCACCCCCTTTACACTTACAAAATACGAAAATTTTATTACTTATTTTATCGGCCAAACGGACCAAATGTTAACTGATATTTATGGGGCTGCTTGACACCCTTTTTCTGGATTGATCTTACTGATTTTAACTGAACCGGTCAATCAATTTTTTGCTTTCCGAAGGAGCGGTAACGAAATGTGAAAAGCATGACTAAAGTAAAGAAAATCAGGTTCATTATTCCAAAAAGCCTAAAAGCCGTGTCGCTTGAGGTAAGGGCCCGAGGGCTCATTAAAATAATGCAGGCCCAAACGCCTATCACCCAAATGAGACTGATGTCATCGGAAGATTTGCGTTGAATCATCCTAAGGGCTAAAGGGATATTGAATAAAGGAAGCACAAAGCTTGCAATCATTCCAATTTGGTCGAGATAATGCATCTTCATCGGAACTATTTTATAACTTTCCCTTTTCTTTTTGGTTAGAAACCGGCGTTTCGATCAAATTTGATGCGGGTACAACTCGCAATCAAAAATCTTTATAAGCAACAATTCCCTCTCCCAAACTAGGAAAGATCCTCGGGATCGATTCAAGGGCTGATTGGCCCGGCAATTTGCTTTTCTTTATCGCGCGCACCAATAAGTTTTCTGGATTACCAAAGCCGGCCCCTTTTAATTTGTAGCCCCGGCGTTTAAAAAAACTTCTGGGGGTATAACTTAAATGCGCTTCAAAATCATTGTACCCGACGATAGACTCCAAACCTTTTCGGTAATAGGGCCAATTGGGCGTGGAAAAAATAATTCTCTTTTTCGCGGCGCCTTCCAGCAAATTGATCACTTCTTCAACAACATTTTGTTCAACGTGCTCTATAAATTCGCACGCTAAAACAGTGTCCCATGAGCTGTTTAAAGGGGACGGCATTTTTTGATGCCATACTTTTCTATAACAAACACTTTTAGAGCAGAATTCGACGTTGGGTTGAAAAGCGTCAAATCCATCGACTTGAGGAGGTTTTGTTAAACCGAACTCCCAAAAATTAGTTTGAATCAGATGCCCCCACCGGCCATATCCACAGCCAACATCAAGGATGCTTTCGCCTCTAACTAATGGGATAACGATCGGATCAAGGTACGTAGGAGAGGAGCTCACGGCAATTTCAATAAAAAGCTGTTGGGATTCTTTCCGCCAGCCAGAATGATTCGTTTTGAATCAATAACTCTTAACGCGTGGCGGTCGCTACTTGCTGTTCAAGATCTGCTTTCTCACCTTCCACTTCTAATCCAAAATCATCAGTGTCATCCGTAGCTTTTTCAACGCTGATCGTGGAAGCTGTCTTTTGAGCGCCTTGAACCGTAAAATCGATATCGATGGCATCGCCAACGGCAATTTCTTGAGGTGACTTGGCGTTTTCAAATTTGGTATTCGCGTTGATTGTATAAGTCACGTCCACATCTTTGTCGGCATCATAATCATACTCACTCAGTACAATTTGATTCGCAGAAACACTTTTTACAGTCCCGTAAGAAAATTCGGTTTCGTCTGTTTCCTCAGCCGGCGCTATGACAGCAGAAGCAGCGTTCGGCTTTGCGGCTTCTTCAGCCAAAGTTAAAGTGGATAACAAATAAAGGGAAACGCCTAAGACGAGCGCTCCAAAAATTAAATTTTGCCCCATGTTTTCTCCTTATTTTTTACGTTAGATTTCAATAAAAATGCGGGAGGAGTTACTTATATAGTAGGAGCCTTTTATTGTCAATCAAATCTTAAGCAGGAGCTTTGCGCAACCTGGCTACGAAAAATCCTTCCATTTCTGATGCGGGAAGGATCCGAACGGCTTTTGTTAGAGAAGGGTGGAATTTCCTTCCGTCCCACGCCGGAAGCCCGCTCATGCGATTGGGGACCACAAGTAGGGGCAATTCATGAATTGCCCCTACCAGTTCCAAAAAACCGTCGAATTTTTCAAGCGCTTCATTGACTACCGCCTCGTTTTCCTCCGGCGCAAATGTACACGTCGAATAAACCAAGGCGCCTCCTGGTTTAAGCGCCGTGAGCGCTGACGAGAGCAATTTTTTCTGAAGCTTGGCGGATTGTCGAACTCTATCAAGATTCCAATAACGATACGAGGCCGGTTCGTTCACATTGAAACGTCCTTCGGCGCTGCATGGGGCATCCAAAAGAACGCGGTCAAAACATTCGGGATATTTTTTGCCAAAGGATTCCCCATAACTCAACACAAGTTCCACATTGTTGGCCGCTTGGAGCTCAACATTTGCCTTTAATTTAGAATAACGAATCCGGTCGCTTTCATTCGCAACAATTTTCCCCCTCCCCTGCATGAAACACGCCATCTGTGTCGTTTTGCTGCCTGGCGCTGCTGTAAGATCCAAAATTGATTCGCCGGGTTTTGGATCAAGAACAAGGGGCGGAATCATGCTCGAAAGGTTTTGTACGTAAATTTCTCCGGCTTGATAACTTTCTGTTTTTTCAAGTTCTCTCAAGCGGCCCTCTCGAAGCACAAAAGCATCGGGAAACCATGAAACAGGTGCGAGTTTAAATCCCTGATGTTCCAATTTCTCCCGCACGGCTTGCCGTGAAGCTTTGAGTGAATTAACACGAAATGTGGTGGGTTTCGTTTGCGCGAAGGTATTGGCAATAACGTCAAACTTTTGTGATGGGATGATTTTACGCAGCCGATCCAGAAAAAGTTTTGGCAGGGAATTGACTTCGCTTCTCACTGTGAGGCAAACCTAACCGCTAATCACGAGATGGCAATCGTTGGGCAGATTTCTGGCAAGGGTTCTGAAAACGTCTCCGCGCAATAAATTGGTAAGCGCGCTTCTCCTGGTTGCTCCAATTAATACGGTGGTTACGCCCAGTTCACGCGCCGCACCAGCAATCAATTTGCCTGGGTTATCCCCCAAACGCCAAATGGGAACAGCCGTAATTCCTTTGGCCTCCATTTCCTTTTGAGCCTGTCCTAAAAGCTCTAAAGATTTTACCGAAGGCTCTAATTCAGTCGGAAGATCGCGCGAAGGAGGGCTTTCCTCAACATAAGTCAAATAAATTGAATTCTCGCCTTTTGCTTTAACTCTCAGCGCTGCTTCCTCAAGCAAAAAAGGATTAACACTTTTAAGCGCCACCATCGAAGATCCTCTGTAGAGCGGTGCGATTTCTTTGGCCTCAGAAACCGTCAAAACATTGACAGACAAAACCTCTTCCGGAATCGGTGCGGGCACAATAACTTTAGCGACAGCCCTAAGCGCCAGACCGGTTCCTAAAACCGTAAGCGCAAAAAAGAGCGCGTTGTGCTTTTCATAGGCAATGGTCAATTCGATTAAAAGCAAAATGGTGCTACCAACAAAAAGAAGCGTGCGCTCCCAGCGTTTCAGCGGAAGCCCGAAATTTGTGGCAGTGGCCCCTAAGTTAAGTGTGATGGCACCTACTACGCCAATCGCATAAAGGGAAGCAAGCCCTACGAGATCACGTTCCACAACTAGAACAAGAGCAGGAATGACCGTAGCGATGATAAGAGCAAGACTAGGCATGCCAAAACGATTTAGGCGCGCAAAAATAGGCGGAAGCTCCCGGTCCCTTGCCATCATAAATTGAATACTCACAAGACCTGTAACCGCCGTATTCACGGCAGAAAGTAATAAAAAGCCAAAAATAATGGATATCAACTGACCGTACCAAGGGCCAATGTAATGGTTACCCAGCGCGCGCAACATATCTTCTGTGTGATTGGTGAGCCCCGGTATGGCATTCATCGCAACGCCAAGCAGAAAAGTCAGGATTGAAACTTCCAAAAGCACCGGCCAGATCGTGCGTTTTGAGGTTTTCCCAACCGGTTCAACCATAATGCCTGTCATATTGGCAACCGCTTCAACTCCGGAAAGCGCTAAAACGATCCCGACAAAAACGGACCAATTAGCGCCCCACCCGCCCTTCGGCAAGCTAAGCTGAACATACGGAAGAGATGGCAATGTGGAAAGAAACAAAATACCAGCTGCAATCGAAGCGGCAACCCCGATAACACAAGCAATGCTTCCGCCCTTTGTAGGTCCCACCCAATTGATGGCCCCAATCACAAGGATTGAAAAAATGGCCCAGAGCGCGGGATTTGGAAAATTAAAATAATGGAATGCTTCAAAAGCGCTTAAAGAAGCGGTCACCACATAATCTGCGATTAACAAAAAGGCTCCAATGACGGCGAGCGTTTGGGATCTGTGTTTGACGGAAGAATAAACGCCGCCGCCGTCCGGATAAATGCGGCAGATGACCATATAACAAACTCCGACCAGCGCGGTGAGGCCGGACATAATTCCGAGAAAAAACCAGGAAGCATGGCCCGAGAGCGCAAAGGCAATACCTAAAACATAAGCCTTGCTCGTCCCCCAGTCTCCATAAAGCATGGCACCGGCCTGAAACCACTTTAACTCACGCGGCCGTTCAACCCGCTTTAATGTCATTGCCATAAAACCTCCTTAAAACAAAAAATCTCTCATATATACTTCAATGAGAGAATGGCAATATTGTAAGGCTTGACCTTCCTTAAAACCAGCAAAAAATTAACCTTATTTTGGCCATCTTTTGCTGAATTTAGTGTTTGTTACGCTTGGCTAGATCCGGAGTGAACAAGAAAATTTTAAATGCTTCAATCATCAAAAGGAAGGCAAGAATCGCAAGCAGTGATGCGATCATACCGATGGCATCGAAAGTGGGGGTTCCTGAGAAAAAGCTGAGCAGCATTGCTTTTGTCATTAAAAAAAGAGACCAGAGAGTCATCGTCATCATGAACATCATGGGAATGATGCTGATAAACCATGATTTGCCGGATCGGGCTAGCCAAACGGAAAGAATCATGAGCGTTAGGGCTGCGAGCAATTGATTGGATGTTCCGAAAATCGTCCAAAATACTTTCCAAGCCGGAATGATAGCGCCGCTTGCGTCCGTCAGCTTGAGGCTCACGCAAAAAAGTGGAACAGCAAGGCTTACGAGCGTGGCCCCTATTTTTCCCCAAATATTCTTCCAACCCGTAATTTCCTGAAGAATGTAGCGGGCAAGACGTGTCGCCACATCCAAAGTGTCGTAAATAAAGGTAGTGAACGCGAGCAACGTAAACGAACGCGCAAAATCTCTTGGAATTCCAAACTGCTGCACAAAACGCCCCAAGCCTTCCGCATAAATCCGGTCGGGAGAAGAATTCACAAGCGGATCTCCTTTAGCCAAAATCATCACGGTTGAAAGCGCAATCAAAGCCACCAAACCTTCGAGCAGCATTCCGCCATAACCTACCATCTGACAATCGGGTTCTTTCGCGATTTGTTTTGAGGTAGTCCCGGAACAGACAATTCCATGAAATCCGGAGCAAGCGCCGCAGGCTACTGTTACAAAAAGAAGCGGAAAAAGCGGCAATCCTTTTGCGCTTGTGAATCCTAGAAACGCGGGGTATTGAATTTTCTCCCCGCCCAGAAAAAGGCCGATGACTCCGGCAGCAAGTGTAACATAAAGAAAAAAACCGCCGAGATAACCGCGAGGTTGAAGCAACATCCAAACCGGAATGATTGAAGCAATCAAACAATAAGACAAAAGAATAATATTCCAAACCTGTTGAGGCCGTAAAGAGCCGAGAGCAGGAACTGAAAGCGGCATGAAACGGCCAAACCAAATTGCGAATACAACAAGAGAAAGGAAAATGGGTGTCGCAAAGCCGAGCGGCATTTTAAACCGGTAAAGCGCAAACCCCATCGACACGCCAATCAATAAATAAAGTAAAGACGAGGTAGCGACTCCTCCGCCCAATTCGGGATCGACAAAGGAACTTGAGGTTAAATCAGTGAAGGCGGTGATGACATACATCAAAGAAAGCCAAACAAAAATTGAAAAAAGTAAATGTCCCTTTGGGCCAAAATAATCTTTTACGATTTCAACAATAGAAGTAGCGCGGTGCCGGACGGAACCAACGAGGCTAGAAAAATCATGCACCGCCCCAAAAAAAATACAGCCGCCGACAATCCATAAAAAAACGGGAAGCCAACCGAACCAAAGTGCCGCGAGAATGGGCCCAACGATGGGCCCGGCTGCCGCAATTGCGGAAAAATGCTGGCCTAGGAGAAAACCTTTTTGAGTGGGAATGTAATCGATCCCGTCATTGACTTCACAGGCAGGTGTTTTTTGACGTCCGCTCAGAGCAAACCAGCGGCTTAAAAAGCGGCCGTATGAAAAATAGGCGCCTAAAAATAAAATGATACCTAAAAATGCGATCCAATAAAGATTCATGGATGCAATGCATCCGTCATTGCGAGATAGAATGTTGTCATCCCCGCACACTTTCGCAGCAGAACGTCAAGTTCTGCGCGAAGAGTGCTCGCGCAAAAGCGCGCAGTGTGTTTAAAGCGGGGATCTATAGATTCCCGCTTCCGCGGGAATGACAGATCCGGGATTGCTTCGGCTTCATTTAGAGCGCTGCCTCGCAATGACGGCATGTCTATGCCCGCTTTAGAATTTCAAGCTCTTCCTTGGTTTGTTTCGGATTGCGAATGAGCAGAATCAAAAGAAAAATTCCTGCGATAGCAGCGCACCAGAAAACTTTCGGTGAGTTTTCATATCGAACCACGAGCGGAATCGCCAAAAGCGCAACCATGTTCATCACTTTGATGAGAGGATTCAGTGCAGGGCCTGCGGTGTCTTTGAGCGGATCTCCCACGGTATCTCCGGTAACGGAAGCTTTATGAGCTTCGGAACCCTTGCCTCCAAAGAGGCCGTCTTCGATTAATTTCTTGGCGTTGTCCCACGCTCCGCCTGCATTGGCCATGAAAACAGCAAGGAGCTGGCCGGAAAGAATCATTCCGGCAAGAAATCCGCCGAGCGCTTCTTTTTTGAGGAGAAATCCAACCAAAAGCGGCGTTAAGATCGCGAGAATACCGGGCCGAATTAATTCTTTTTGTGCCGCAGCCGTACAAATGGAAACGACGCGCGCATAATCGGGGAGTTTTTTTCCTTCCCAAACGTCTTTGTCTTTTAATTGTTCTCTTACTTCTTTGACGATTAAAAAAGCGGCTCTTCCTACCGCTTTAATGGTCAAAGAACTAAATAAAAATGGAATAGCGCCGCCGATTAAAAGCCCAATGAACACATTGTGATCTGCAACCGAAAGAAGAGAGGCGACTTCGGCGTAGCTTTGCTTTGTAATGGTGCCGATGTCGGTAATATAAGCATTGAAAAGCGAAATCGCTGCCACCACTGCCGAAGCAATCGCGATGCCTTTGGTGATGGCTTTTGTTGTATTGCCCACTGCATCAAGATCGGCCAGAATTTGACGCGCGTCTTTATTGAGATGCGCCATTTCACCGATTCCATTGGCATTGTCCGCAACCGGTCCGAACACATCCATCGAAATATTGTTGCCGGTAAGCGTTAACATTCCGATTCCGCACATGGATACGCCATAAGCGATAAAGGTTGGATTCGTACCTTGATAAATCACGGCTGAAATCAAAATCGCGACTGCAATGACGAGAATCGCCCATACGGTGCTTTCAAGACCGACCGCTAAACCTGTAATGATTGTAGTGGCATGCCCTGTTTGACAGGACTCGGCAACGGACTTGACGGGGGTTTTGTGCGTGTCGGTAAAGTATTCGGTAAGCCGGTTAATTGTCACCGCGAGAACAATTCCCACCATGGTCGTCCAAACGGGACGCATATCAAGGCCGGGAACGCCGAGGCTGAGCCAATAAGGTAATTGGGGTTTGTCTGAAAAGCGAAAGTAAAAAAATCCGATAAGGCTAAAGCCCGCAATTGAAATAATTGCTGAAAGAAGAAATCCGATATTAATTGCTTTCATCGCATCGCGGACCGCTTCTTTGGTGCGGACGGCATACGTTCCGATAATCGAAGCAATAACGCCGACAGCTCTTACCAATAGTGGGAAAATAACTCCCTTGTGGCCGAAAGAAGCCCAGCCCAAAATCATGGCGGAGACAATCGTCACTTCATAAGATTCAAAAATATCCGCAGCCATGCCGGCGCAATCGCCCACATTGTCTCCAACATTATCTGCAATCGTAGCCGCATTTCGAGGATCGTCTTCCGGAATATTTTTTTCAATTTTACCAACCAAATCAGCGCCTACATCCGCTGCTTTGGTAAAAATTCCACCGCCTACTCTCATAAAGAGTGCGAGCAAAGTGCCTCCGAAACCAAATCCCAAGAGAACTTCATACGCTTTCTCGCCATAAATCATAAAAATCAAAGTACCGCCTAAAAGCCCGAGGCCGTCGGTCAGCATGCCTGTGATTGTTCCAGTGCGATAGGCAATCTTCAGCGCTTGGCTAAAACTTTTTCTGTTGGCTGCTGCTGCCACACGTACGTTTCCCCGCACGGCGAGATTCATTCCGACAAAACCAACCGTTGCAGAAAAAATAGAACCCATCAGAAAGGCGCAGGCACGCCCCAAAGCAATGTGTTTTTCGCCGGCTGTGAAATAAAGAGCGGCGGTTAAAAGCAAAATTAAGAAGGCAATGGTTTTAAACTGGCGGTAAAGATACGCATTGGCTCCTGTCCGGATAGAGCCGCTGATTTCCTGCATGAGCTTTGTTCCGCAGTCTTCTCTCAATACTTGAGCCATGAGAAAACCGGCATATAAAAGCCCTGCGATGGCGGTGCCTAACACCGACCAAAGAGCGATAATTTCACCCTGTGAAAATTGGCTTGTGGTAGATATCAACATCATCAGAGACCCTTTCTTAGTATTTCATTCCTTAACTTTGAGCGCTTATTTGTCATTCCCGCGAAAGCGGGAATCTAATTTCTAGATCCCCGCTTCAAGCATGCGGGGATGACAAGTTTGGAATAACTCAGCCTTATCATATCGGCTTTTAAACAAGCTTCCTTAGCGGCTTCGTTTTTCAAGGCGCGATATCCAAAATTCTCTAATAATTGGAATAAACGAAAGAACGATAACGATTAAAATGACCCAGTGAATTTGTTTTTCGATATTGGGGACAGACCGGCCCAGAAAATAGCCAGCCAAAGTCATGCTGAGAACCCATCCTACTCCACCCATTACATTGTAAAACAAAAACTTTCGGTATTCCATACGGCCGACCCCTGCCACTGTTGGAGCAAAGGTGCGTACAATCGGAACAAATCGGGCCAAGACAATCGTCTTCGCGCCATGCTTGTCATAAAACTTTTGTGTTCTCAATAAATGATTCTTATGGAAAAAAATGGAGTCGTCGCGATTAAAGATTCTAGGGCCGGCATGATAGCCAATCCAATATCCAAAACTATCCCCTGCAATGGCCGCCAAGGAAAGGAAAAAAGTAAGCGGAAAAATATGAACCGATCCGTCCACCGCTGCGACCAAACCGGCGGTCACGAGAAGTGAATCGCCGGGCAAAAAGAAACCGGCTAAGAGACCGGTCTCGGCGAATACAATAACAACAAGGACGAAATATCCGCCCCAGTGAATAAGCTCGTCAAATCGGTAAAGATGCGAAAAAAACTCTTTAATGATTTCCATTTGATTAAGTGCGCCGGAAAGATTCTATTGGAAAACAGATGTATTTCAAGGGGTAGTTTTTAAAGATCGGGGTTGGGATTCATTTCTCGTTTCACGGTAGGAACAAACGGAATGTGGCGTTCTATGGGCGGCAGGCGTAAAATTTCACGGGCCCGGTTCAGAGCATCATCAATATTGCCGAACACATTGTCTTCGCCAATCGCATCCAAAAGCCCCGATCGCTCAAGCGCAATCAGTGGTTGAGTATGCACATCGGACAAGATAAACGCGATGCCATGCTTTTTAGAATTTGCGTACTCTTCTTTTAACGCATGAATTCCGGTGGCGTCAATGGCCGGCACATCACGCATACGAATAATTCTCACTTTTGGAGTTTTTCCGGTAACATTCATAGCTTCCCTAAATTGATGGACGGCTCCGAAGAAAAAGGGCCCGTTGATTTCATAAACTTCAACCTGAGGCGGAACTTCTCTTTTGCTAATAGCGTTCGGGTCTTCCGTCTCCTCTTCGTCTACCAATTCCCGTGTAATAACTTCCACATTGGTTACAAGCGCCATACGCCGCATAAATAAAAAGACCGAAAGGAGCATCCCCACTTGAATGGCAACCGTTAAATCTAAAATCACGGTGAGGCTAAAAGTTGTTAGCAAAACGGCCACATCGCTTTTGGGGCTTTTTAACGTCATCAAAAATGAATGCCATTCGCTCATGTGATAAGCGACGATGATTAAAATGGCGGCGAGCGTTGCCAATGGAATCAGCACGGCCCATTTCCCAAAAAAAAGCATAATCATCAAAAGGACAAGCGCATGAACCATTCCGGCTACAGGAGTGCGGCCTCCATTATTAATGTTTGTAGCCGTACGCGCAATGGCGCCTGCGGCCGGCATGCCTCCAAAGAGAGGGGAAACGGCATTCGCAATTCCCTGTGCCACAAGTTCCATATTCGGCCGGTGTTTTCCTCCAATCATACCGTCTGCCACCACCGCCGAAAGCAAAGATTCGATTCCGGCCAGAAGCGCAATGGTGATGGCGCTTGGAATCATATTTCTTACCATTTCGAAATCGACATGCGGCAAAGAAGGTGGCGGCAATACATGAGGAATGACTCCAAAACGGCTTCCGATAGTTTCTACAGGAAGATGAAAAATACGAACCAGAAATATTGAAACGATCAAAGCAACGAGGGGGCCTGGAATCCGTTGAGACACTTTCTTCCAAAAAATAATAATTACGATCGAAATAGCGCCAACCGCTAAAGCATAGTAATTGATGCCCCCAAAATGATGAGCATAAACGACCCATTTCTCCCAAAAATCCGCCGGAACCGTTCCCATTGGGAGGCCAAAAAAATCTTTCACCTGAGATGAAAAAATAATAAGCGCGATCCCGCTCGTAAAGCCCACTACAACAGGATAAGGGATAAATTTGATGGCGGAGCCAAACCGGAAAAAACCCATCATCATCAAAAACACTCCTGCCATGACTGTTGCAATCAGAAGCCCATCCATTCCATGTTTTTGGACAATGCTGTAAACAATGACAACAAAAGCGCCTGTGGGGCCTCCGATTTGCACACGGCTTCCTCCCAAAGCTGAAATGAGAAAGCCTGCGATAATGGCCGTAAACAACCCCCGTTCCGGAGAAACGCCTGAGGCGATGGCAAAAGCAATCGCCAAAGGAAGGGCTACAATGCCAACCACAACGCCTGAAGTGAAATCTTTGCGAAACTCAGGCCAAGAATAATTTTTTAAGGTCGTAAAAAGTTTTGGTTTCAGCATTTCTACTCCATTAAAACCAGCGAAAAAAAACAAAAACTCCGTCTTTTTCAAACGGAGTTTTTGTTTCCTGAAAAAGATTTAACTGCTTTAAGAAGTGCTTTCGGGCGTGCCTAGATCAACAAAATTCTGACCCCATCGTTTAAAAGCCCCTTCGGCATGCATAAACTTGAAAAAACCACCGATCAATATGGATTTGATGTCCTTGATACCACCACCCGATTTTCTTTGTTCGGTAACAAGGGCAAGTTCTTTTCCGCTCCCTCCATCTGTTAATTTGGCCTCAAAAGCAGCGGCGCCTTTTGAAAATTGAAAGCCGATCAACCAAGCGGTTGCCACATTAAGGAGGCGTTCCGGCATTTTAACATAAACAAGTGCCGGGCTTACCACAAGAGTCCGTTCATCAGGACGTTCAGCCGGCCCCAAGACTTGGTATTTATTGGCAAGTTCAGCCTCAAGGCTTTCTTGTAAACGAGAGGCGAGATAATTTGAATCGTCTTCGGTAAATGTACCGGCGGCATTTTCAAAATACTTAAGCTCAACGGGATTTACTTTTGCCTTGGTATATTTGGTGAGATCAACACCCTCAGCTACATATTCCTGCCGAAAGTGCTCACCCTTCTCCTCTGAAAAGTGGGAGTAATCTCCCAAAAATCCAGATGGAGCGTGAACGGAAGTACAAGCGGACAAAATCAAAGCCAAACAAAGCACTGCAAAATAATATTGCTTACCCATAACTACCTCCTCTATTTTGCCACTAACACGGCTTTCTTGGGAACTTCACAGCGCAAAATCAAACCTTCCTGAATCCAATTGGAAAACCATGCGGCGATTGGAAGTGCTTCCTCTTCAGTTTCTTCCGCTAAAGCTTCGCATACCGCTCCCAAAGTTTGTTTTTGAAGCAACCCTTCAATTAATCGATATTGATTTTTATCAATCAGTTCGCATCGCACCTGATCATTCTTGCGCCCCACCAAAATTTGCTGAGAGCGCTTAATATCAACTCTCAATCCTTGCCTCGCCTCGCGGCGCAGGCGCCAGATATCAAGGATGGGCCACGGTGAAGCAATCAGTCCTGCGGAAGGTTGAAAAATAAACTGCGCACGTTCCCAATCTTCCATCGGGATTTTTGATGCCTGAAGCGGGGTAAACGGCTCGCCATCAAATGCGTGAAACGCTTCCCAAATCAACCATTCAAGTTTTGCTAAATCCGGAAGAAAGGGAAATTCTTTAATCCAAGGTGAAGCCTTCAGAAATTCGGCCATGTGCCGGCCGACAAAATTGAGGTTGTAATCCCGAGAGTGATAGTGCTCGGCATAGGCGTGGCACAAATCAGAAAAATGTTCATCGCCCAACACATAATGAACTGCTTCGTAAACTTCATTTAATGATTCCCGAATCCGCGAAGGGTAACCATTGGCGTAAACTTGAACCCGCTCCGCTCCGGGTAAACCACCTTGAGAATTCAATAAATTTTCCGGTAGTGTGCCACGATATGTTACATCCGGATGAATTTGTAATTTCAGCCAATGCTGAATTTCTAGAAGCGAGGCGGCATTCGTCATTGCGAGGCGGCTGTCCGAATGAGGCCGAAGCAATCCAATGCTGTCATTCTGAGCGGAGCGCCCGCCCAGCAGAACGGCGGGTTCGCCAGTCTGGGTGGCGGAAAGAATCTTGAGATCCTTCGGCTTCGCCTCAGGATGACATGTTGTGTCAGATTGCTTCGTCGTTCCGTTGAAACTCCTCGCAATGACGGGTTTTTGCCCTTCAAACTTTTTATAAATCACTTTTGCTTTTCTGACTTCTTCAAGCAACTGTTCAAAGGGCGGAATGTTTTCATCCCATTCGATCAACGTTGACACCTGGCCCCAATGCTTGAGCGCTTCTCGGTATAAATCCCATACCGAATCAATCACTGGTTTGTTGTGCGTATCAAAAAGAAAATCGCCCATGTCAGTATGCCCAGCCAAATGAATCTGAGCGATGAGATCATGCGGAATGTGGCGCAGGTATTCATAAGGATCAAATCGATGATTCGTGGCATTCACATATACATTATTGATATCGAGTAAAAGGCCGCAACCTGAGCGCTTGGCTACCTCGGTTAAAAATTCCCATTCTGGCATGGCGGAATGTTGATAGGTCACATAAGTTGAAACGTTTTCTAAAACGAATCTTCGGCCTAAGAACTCCTGAATGTGTTGAACGCGCCGGACAACATGTTGAATGGATTCTTCGGTAAAAGGAAGCGGCAATAAATCATGAAGCTGCTCACCCTCTACGCCCGACCAACACAAATGATCGGAAACAAGAAAGGGGTCGATTCGTTCGATCAATTTCTTTAATCGTTCGAGATAAGCGGGGTTAAGTGGATCTGAGGAACCAATAGAAAGTGCGGTACCGTGAAGTGCAATAGGATAATGCCGACGGACCTCTTCCAAAATATGAAGGGGGCGGCCGCCCGTATCCATGTAATTTTCCGAAACGGCCTCAAACCAATCCACATCTTTGGGCCATGTTTCGGTAATCACTGGATAATGTTGGCTCCTAAGTCCTGCCCCGCAACCTAGTATTGGCCATAAATTCGATGCCATCGTCATTATCCTATTGACACTTGTTCCAATCTAAAAAATTAGACGGCTGCTGGCGCAGGAACTAATGTGCCGCCCGCTGTTGTGCAAGCAGCTTCAGATCCAACCATCATCCAGCCTTGTCCTTTGCAGGCATTTTTGCCGGCGCAGGCATTTCCCTTACCGCCGCAAGCTCCGGTTCCTTTGCAAGCATTGATACCTGAGCAAGCAACATCGGCTGCAAATACGGTGCTGGCCGGAAGTACCATTCCTGCGACAGCAACCAAACCTGCAACGGAAGCGGCTAACAACATTTTCTTCTTATTCACTTTCTTATTCACTTATACTCCTCCTTGTTGTTGTTTGACTACACGCCTAGCGTTCGAATTGATTGAGGGGTCGGGGAGTTCCCCCGACCCCTCACCCTCGCCAGCTTCATCGAATTGAAGACTCAAGTTCAATGAAGCTGGCAGAGGGTTACCTTGAAGGAAATCCTGAGCCATCGGGGACAGATTAAAAGTTTCCCGATGGCTCAATTGATTGCCCTTATTCCTGAAGTAACCCTTCCACTTCAAGCGTAATCACAACTTCATCGCCCACTAAGACTTTCCCGGCTTCTAAAGCCTTATTCCAGGTAATTCCAAAATCTTTCCGATTAATTTTCGTTGTGGCTGAAAAACCAGCCCGGGTATTGCCCCAAGGATCTTTCGCCACGCCAAGAATTTCAAGATCGAGCGTCACGGGTTTCTCAACTCCATGGATCGTAAGCATACCGTTTAGTTTTGCGCTGTTCGGTGTCATATCGGTAACGCCGGTGCTGACAAAGGTGATGGTAGGGTATTTTTCTGCGTCAAAGAAATCTGGGGAACGTAAATGCTTATCCCGCTGGGCTACATTGGTATCAATGCTGGCAACCTGAATGGTGGTATTGGCCTTCCAAGTTTCAGGATGATCGGGGTCGTAAACAAAAGAGCCTTCAAATTCCTTAAAATGCCCTTGAACGTTAGAAAGCAAATGACGGACCTTAAAAGAAACTGCCGTGTGGTCCAAATCAATCTTATAGGTAGCGGCGAAAAGGGACTGGGTGAATAGGAACAGTACGGAAAGTACAAAAACAGGCAATTTCAGGCGTTTCATAATCTCTCCTTCGTTATCCAAGTGATAGCCTAGGGTAAAAGGAAGCGTATTATAGCAAATTGCGGCGCCGAGTTTAGCGAAATATTTTCCCGCCGGCTGCTGCCAAAAAAATGGGTGATGGCCATTTCATCTAGCCATCACCCAATAGAACCCCTTAATAACCGCTAAAAACTAAAGTCTTAAATTTTGCCGTCCCAGCGTCCGCCTTGACGGGCAACCAAAGCATCCCAGCCTGACCAAAGGCGAAAAATGCCGGTAAGCCCAAGAATAGCGTGGGTCACAACTTTTTTATCTTCATTGTCATTCAAATACTGCCCAATGCCAGGCCAAATCAATAAAGAACCGAGGCCGCCAAGGACGGTTTTGCCGCTAATTGTCCCATGCACAGCCGTATTTTCGGCAAAAGCTTGAGTGGGAATTGCTCCAAAAGCAACGACTGCGATCAAGAGTGAAGCAATTAACTTTCTGTTCATCGGGTGACCCCCCATAGTTGAACGCGTTAAGTTGATCTGAAACAAATGCGATGACTAATATGGTATCAATTTTAAGGGTTTAAGCAAGATTAAAAAAGCTGCTTTGGGTGTTATGCGGACTCAGACGGCGGCATCAAATTGCCGTGATAAGCGGTAATCCAGCGGATGGTCCCGCTTTCGGAGCGCATGAAAACACTGTAGGTAACCGGGCCTGTGCTGGTGAATCGTACGCCGCGCAATAAACTTCCGTTGGTAATGCCGGTCGCTGAAAAAATACAATGGCCGCGCACCAAATCATTAATCGAATAAATCTTGGGGTCTGCAATCTTACATTCCTTCGTCATCACTTGAACTTGAAGCGCTCCTCTTAAACATTTCATGGCGCAAGCGGTAATCACGCCTTCCGGCGCGCCGCCGATCCCATAAAGCAAATCAATGCCGCTTTGAGGAAGGCAGCAAGCGATCGCGCCTGAAATATCGCAATCTTGAATCAATTTAATTCGAACTCCGATGCTTCTCAGTTCAGCGACTGCTTTTTCATGACGCGGCCGGTCTAAAATGCACACCATAATTTTCGAGACGGCCTTGCCTGTGGCTTTCGATACCCGTTCGATCGTTTGTTTCAAGGGTTCATTTAAATGAAGTTCTGTTTTTCGGGCAATTTCGGGGCCGTATGCCAGTTTATTCATATAAAATTCAGCGGTGGAAAAAAGAGACCCTTGTTCTCCGACGGCAATTACGCTCATGGCCTCGGGACCGGAAGTTACCGTAGGGCGCGTGCCGTCAATCGGATCTACCGCCAATTCATAAACCGGAACGTTTTTTGTTTTTGCAAATTTTCCGAGCACTTCTCCGCCGTATAATCCAAAACTATTATCCTTTTTTCCTTCGCCAATCACTACTTTGCCGGAAAAATCCATTTGATTAAGCCGCTCCCGCATGGCTTGTGTGGCTGCTTTGTCTGCGGATTCCTTATCGCCGCGGCCAATCCAAGCAGAAGCGGCAATGGCGGCAGCTTCGGTAACGCGGACAAGCCCAAGGCTGATATCAATCATGTTGTTCTCATTTCTCAGTTTATTTAAAAATTAGCATATCAAGTCCGACAACCACAAGCAAAATTTCGACAAGCATCAAAAACTTCTGACGCGACAATTTTTCAAGCACTTTCCGTGCCACATAAGAACCCAAGGTCATTACGCCTCCAAAACTCAAGCCGGCGATGAGTTCCCGCGCATTTAATATATGCAAACGGTTGTATGTAATCGATTTCACAAGATGCATTCCCACCGCGCAAAGTGCCTCCGTTCCGACAAAAGCTTCTTTGGTAAGGCCGTACGCCAGAAAAAAGGGTGAGGAAACCGGCCCTACTCCTCCCATTAAAGCAGAAAGAAATCCGGTCACAACTCCCAAAGGCACAAACACCCACGATTGGGTTAGTTTAAATTCAGAATGGACGTGGCGGAGGAGAACCGTGATCAAGAGGAAAATCCCAATTCCCTTTTTAATCCAAAAAGCCGGCAAAGCCACATAAACAAAGGAGCCTAAAATGGCAAATGGGATTGCGCCGGCTGAAAAAAGAAGGACGAGTTTTAAATCAAGTTCTCTCCGATTAAAATAAACCCGCGAAGCATTTCCCAAAAGAACCGAAACGGTCAGGATGGGAACCGACGCTCTGACGCCATAAAGGGCCACGAGAACGGGAAGAAAAAGCATGGCGCCGCCGAAGCCGATAATCCCTGAAAGGGTTGAAGCCACAAACGCGGCTACGGCCGCACCGCCCCAAACGAGGAATTCTGTCATCTATATTATCACTTTTTAAACACGAAAAGTTGCCGGCTTCTTCTAAGCTGATCCCGCCCGGTACATAATCACATTTATCTTTTCCAATGTGATTAAACCTTCTTTGACCATTTGATCGAGATGGGGTAGGAACTTGTTAATTTTCTCATCGCTGTCAACGATTTCAATAACGATTGGCAAATCTTCCGAAAGTCTAAGAAGCTTTGTGGTATGCATATGGCTTTTGCAGCCAAAACCCATAAAGCCTTTGATCGCGGTAGCGCCGGCCATACCTTCTTTCTTCGCCAAATGGACAATCGCTTCGTAGAGCGGCCGCCCCTGCCATTTGTCCGCCTCTCCGATAAAAATTCTTAAAAGTTTTCCGTCCGCTGGTATTTTCATAAAAAGATTGCCTCCTCCGTTTTACCCCGTTAGAGGTTTGCGATTCATCTCTCAACGGGGTTTACAAAATCTCAGCCAACAAAATGCCTACGCGAAATAACACGAAACCAACGACAACGCTAAGTGCCACATTAGCAAAAGCGCGCAGTGATTCTCCTTCTTTGATTAAATTCGCGGTCTCAAGCATAAAAGTCGAAAACGTGGTAAATGCTCCGCAAAAACCAACCATGAGAAGAATCCGCGCGTTTGGGCTCAACAAAAATTTCTCCTCGCTTAAGGCTGCCAAAAAGCCAATGGTAAGACACCCGATCAAATTAACCGCTAAAGTTCCATAAGGAAAAGTGGTTCCGAATAGCTGATAAACAACTCCTGCGAGTATGTACCGCGCCACGGTTCCGGCAATTCCACCTGTAATTAAACTAGCCCACTTTCCCATAGAATTTCCTAGAAGTGCTCTCATAAGTCTGTCATCCCCGAATGCTTTAATCGGGGATCCAGGCTCTAGATTCCCGCTTTCGCGGGAATGACAACAGCTTCAGTGCTTGTGAAACTGCTCCTATTGATTATTGCGTGGTTTGATCGTTCGCCTGGTTTTCTTGATGAACTTGATCGCGGAATGCTTTGTTTTCGGATTTTTGTTCCTCAAAATGTTGTTGGGTAAGATCTTTTTGTTCGGCTCGGTGCGTCTTTAAAGCCTCTTTCTTTTGCGCCGGTGTTAAATTCGGATCATTCGCAATTTGATTGAAATAATCGACATTGCCTGCATGCCGATTGTCGCGAAACGCCACGTTTTCCTGATATTGAGTTTGGCGGTGCGAAAGAATTTCCGCTTTTTGAGCCTCGGTCAACTTCGTGTTGTTGGCAAGTTTCTGATTCAGAAAATCAATATTTTCGTTATGCTGCTCTTCACGAAAAGCTTTGTTTTCCGAAAATTGCTGATCACGGTGCGCAACAATGGCGCCCGTTTTTTGATCTTTCGGCATTTCTTTCAAACTTGTCCGGAATTCCTTATTTTCCGCTTTTTGCTGAGTGTGATGAGCTTGTCTTTCGGTTTTTTGCCCTTGATGAAAAGCTTGGTTTTCGGCCCTCTTGGCCCAGGCTGCCGAGGGAAGAGTTAACACGGCTGCCATTAGAATAATTGTTGTTTTCTTAACCATGAAATTTCTCCTTTATTATACTGCAATTAGTTGAAAGCGTGTTTGTTTCTACACATTAGACGTATGAAGACCAAAAAGGTTTAGTTCAATTTTCACTTTTTACCCATCGCCAAAAGATTTGCCCTTTTTTCCGGGAAAAGCGCCAGGATGCTCTCTTGATTGGCTTGGCAGATTCCGCGTTCTGTAATTAATCCGCTGACAAGTTTTGCGGGGGTAACATCAAACGCATAGTTTTTTGCCGGGCTGTCTTTGGGCAGGAGAAGGACTTTTTTGATTTCGCCTTCGCACCAACCCTCTGCATATCGTACTTCGTCGGGGTTCCGCTCTTCGATGGGAATATCGCGGAACGCGTTCTGAACATTCCAATCAATTGATGTGGAAGGAACGGCGGCATAAAACGGTATTTGATTATCTTTGGCGGCGAGCGCTTTTAAATAAGTTCCGATTTTATTGGTGACGTCTCCCGTCACAGCCGTTCGATCGGTTCCTACAAGCACGAGATCGACCAATCCACGCTGCATCAAATGTCCGCCTGTATTGTCCGCGATCACCGTATGGGGAACTCCATGTTGCAAAAGTTCCCATGCGGTCAAGCTTGCGCCCTGATTTCGCGGCCGCGTTTCATCTACCCACACATGAATTTGAATTCCTTTATCGAAGGCTTTATATATAGAAGCTGTGGCGGTGCCCCAATCAACGCAGGCGAGCCAGCCGGCATTGCAGTGCGTAAGAATATTGACGGGCTCATTTTTCTTTTGGCCCGCGATTCGTTCGATCAATGTGAGGCCGTGTTCACCTATTTTCTCGCAAGTTTTTACATCCTCATCCGCAAGCCGTCCGGCGGTTTCAAAAGCAATTTTAATTTTTTGCTCGATTGAACCGGCCGATTCGATTGCTTTCAGCTGAGTTTGAATGGCCCATTCTAAATTGATCGCGGTAGGACGGCTTTCACGCAATTTCTGAATTTCATTTCTAAGATAATGATCAAGCGCGCTGTCTTTCGGTGCGTTTCTGAGCGCTAAATAAACGCCGTACGCTGCGGCCACTCCGATGAGCGGCGCACCGCGCACATGCATTTCTCTGATGGCCCGGGCCGTCTGATCCAAATCGGCAAGATTTTCGATCACCAATTGATGCGGCAAATGCCTTTGGTCAATCACCTGAATGGTAGCTGGATCACCCGGTTTCACCCAAATCGTCCGATAAGGAACTTTGTTGATTTTCATGAACCCGTCCTGCTGTAGCCGCGCGCATGGCTTTTGCGCTCATTTTCAGTGAGATAACGCTTCCTTAAGCGGATATTTTTAGGGGTCACTTCAACAAGTTCGTCTTTCTCGATGAATTCGAGGGAAAATTCCAAAGTCATTTCGCGCGGCGGAATTAATTGAATTGCTTCATCAGAACCGGAAGCCCGCATATTGGTAAGTTTCTTCTCGCGTATGGCATTGACCACTAAGTCATGCCCTTTATTATTAACACCGATGATCATTCCCTCATAAAGTTCATCGCCGGGACGCACAAAAATTTCACCGCGGTCTTGCAAACTCCAAAGCGCATAGGCCACCGAATTTCCTGAGCCTTGCGAAATTAACACTCCCCTTTGACGGTCCGATAGTTCACCTTTGAATTTTTGATAATCATAGAAATTCTGATACATAATCCCCGTGCCCCGTGTCATCTTGAGAAGCTCGCTTCGAAAACCGAGCAAACCGCGCGAAGGAATAAAAAATTCAAGACGGATTGTTCCGACAGCGCTTGGAAGCATGTTCCTCATCTCGGCTTTGCGCGCGCCAAGCGCTTCAATCACAACCCCTTGGTATCCGGGGTCGACTTCGATCACGATTTCCTCGACCGGTTCCAGTTTCTCGCCGTCTTCTTCCTTCAGAATCACCTCAGGCATAGACACTTCAAGTTCGTAGCCTTCGCGCCGCATCGTTTCAATCAAAATGGAAAGATGGAGCTCTCCGCGCCCTGAAACCTTGAACCGATCTTCCCCCGCTACTTCTTCAACGCGAATCCCTACATTCATCATCGCCTCGTGCATCAGCCTTTCGCGGATATGGCGCGAAGTCAGAAAGCGGCCGCCATCCTTGCCCGCCAGCGGGCTCGTATTATGGGCGAAATTCATAGAAATGGTCGGTTCGTCAATTTTAACCGTATGAACGGCTTCGGGTTTTTCAGGATCGGTAAGCGTATCGGCAACGCGAACGTCTTCGATTCCGGCAATCGAGGCAATGTCACCGGCTTCAACCGATTCAACTTCTCCGCGTTTCAGCCCGCGGTATTTCAAAATTTTTGTTACTTTCCCGCGGCTAAGGCTTCCATCTCGCTTCATAAGCGCTAATGTATCGCCCGCTTTGACTTTGCCACGAAAAATACGCCCTGTGGCAATGCGTCCGACATAAGAATCGTAATCAAGCATTGTCACCAGCATTTGAAAAGGGAGTTCGGGGTCAGCAATTGGCGGAAGGACACGATGAAGGATTGTATCCAAAAGCGGTTTCATATCCTTAGAAGGCTCTTCAAGCTCAAGGGTGGCCCAGCCTTCTTTGGCCGAGGCAAACACGATCGGAAAATCAAGCTGTTCATCGGTTGCATTGAGCTCACAAAAAAGATCGAAAGTCATATCAACCACTTCGTGTGCTCTCGTGTTTGGGCGATCGATTTTATTAACAACAAGAATGGGTTTGAGATGAAGCTCTAAGGATTTGCGCAATACGAATTTGGTTTGGGGCATCGGCCCGTCAAAAGCATCCACGAGAAGCAGAACGCCGTCCACCATTTTGAGAATGCGCTCGACTTCGCTTCCAAAATCAGCATGCCCGGGCGTATCCACAATATTGAACAACGTGTCCTTATAAATAAAAGATGCGTTCTTAGAAAAAATGGTGATGCCGCGCTCCTTTTCAAGCGGATTGGAATCCATCACGGTCACTTCGCCTTCTTTAAATTCATGCGCGCCAGTTTGTCTTAAAAGGGCATCGACCAGTGTTGTTTTGCCGTGGTCGACATGGGCAACAATCGCGATGTTGCGTACGTTTTTTCTCCGCTTTTGTCTTCCTTGCGGCGGCGCTATTTCGTTATGGTTTGGCATAGAGTGAGGATTTTACCAGAATAAACTGGAAGGGTCATTCTAATTGATAACACGCGCTAAATACTTGTTAATCTGTAGGAAAATAAGTATATTATTGGAATGAAAAAATATCTCGTGGTTGGCGCGCTTCTCCTGGTAGTTCAACTCCTTAACTTTGGCTGTGCCAGCCATTACTTAAAAGGGGTAACGCCAGAGGGAGTAAAGGCTTATTTGGGTCCTGCTTCAATCCAGGATACGGAAGCTTACAAAACGTTTCTCAATGGTTCGCGATCCGAAGCCGCGAAATTTGACTATTTACTGGAACGAATTAAGGCCGCTCAGGACTTGGAATATTATCATGAGGGAAACCGTCATAATTGGCTTGAAGCCTACCGGGCGGGTACTTGGCTTTTAAGGCATCATTATGAACCGGGGCAAGACGCGCGCGATTTTGTCCATAAAGAAGTACTTCTCTACCAAACTCCGGGCAAGCCAACCGCCATTAAATTTCCGGACGGCTCCATTCATATCGCTTATTACATTTTGCTGAATGAGCTGGACCTGCTGGATGAAACCCTTCAAAAAACTTCCGGTTCAAAAACCTGAATCAAAGCGCGGGGATAGCGCCTTTACTTCTTGCCTCGAAAAGGATGCCAATATTTGAGTTCCAAGAATTCGATCAGGGCAGGAATAAAAAGAACGGAGGCTAAAAGACAGCTTCCAAACCCAAAAAATCCAATCTGTCCCATCGAACTCATTCCTCTGTGGCGCGCAAAAAAAAGACTCGCAAATGCCGCCATCGTAGTCAAAGAGCACAAAATCACTGCCTTCCCCGTCGTGCGCATAATATCAAAAAGCGTCAACTTTTTTTCTTTTTTATACCGATGAAAGATATAAATTCCATTATCAATTCCAACTCCCAAAATACTTGGGAGGACCGCAACATTCATATAATTAAATTTGAGCCCGAACAGGCCGGCCATTCCTGCAAGCCACAGAAATCCGATCATCAGCGGAGATAAAACCCACATCACATGATTGGGCCGGCGGAAATGCAGAAAAAGCAGTGCAATAACAACTCCCAAACTAACGAGCATCGCGCGGGGCGTGTCTTGTTCAAGAAGCATTAAAATGTCTGCATAAACAACTGGTTCTCCCGCAATCGTCACATCCTCCGGAAAACCCAGATTCCTCAACTCAGCCACAAATCGCTTGGCCATTTGCCCATCTAAAAGGCTCAATTTTGGATAAACAAATACCGTGGAAACTTTACCGCTTTTGCCTTCATACTGCGCCCGCAATTCACTCGGAAGATCTGAAACAGTCAAAGGGGTCGCTTGAAGTTGACGTTTCAATTCAAATACTTGATCCCGCTGCTCTTGATCAAGTTTTTCGATAAGCGCGGTGTACTGTTCCAAAAGTTCATTCATTTGACGCATGAGGGCAATCTTTTCTTCCTGATGCTTTGGAATGTAGGAAAGTACGGAGGCCGCAAAATCGAATGTTGAATCCGGATGCGATTCGATATAACGATTGATTAATAGCGCAAGTTCGGAGGCGCGCTGGCGGCTTGGTGTCATTAATACCACCGGATTTAAGACCACGCCGAAATATTCGCTAATTTGTTCGGCAAGCACCATCGACTCGCCATTTTTTTCTTGAAGGTTCTCAAAATTATAATCAAAATTAAGGCGGGGTATTTGTGCCATAGAAAAACCGGAAAAAATAATTCCTGCGGCAAGCAACGCATAAATTGGCCCCCGGCGCGGATTAAGCCAACTTTCTTTGAGAAAACTTGGCGGCGACCATTTATGATGGCGGGCTCTTTGAAATACAACGAGAAGGCTTGGAAGTCCGTAAAAAAACACAGCAAAGCACAACAAGATGCCGGCCCCTGCGATCAAGCCGAAATGTTTAAAACCTTCGAATTGACTGATCGTCATTGAAAAAAAGGTGATGCTATTGGTGAGAGAGCTCGTCAAGGAAGGTTTCCCAAGCTCTGTATAGGCGCGCTCCAAAGAGCGGCGCGTATTGCGGGTTTCTTTGTACCCTTCCGAAAAACTCACGAGAAAATGAACTGCAAAATCAATTCCCATGCCGCAAAGAATTCCCAAAAGAAAAGCGGAGATAAGATTCAGATAACCGATGGCAAGCTGTGCGAAAGCGCATGTCCAAAGTACGCCAACTCCAAGAGGCAAATAAGCCAGGATGATCGATTTAAAATTGCGGAAAAAAATGGCCATGAGAAAAGTGATAAACGTTATGGTAAGAAAACTTGTCAACTTCAAGTCTCCCACAATCACATGATATTCGTCATAGCGCGTTTTATAAGGCCCCGTAAGGCCTAACTTGACCGGATAACGTTTTGGCAGCTCGTCACGGATTTCCTCAAAAGCTGACCATGTGGTTTGAAACAAACGCTCAGAACGTTCGAAGTTAGTCGCCGGATAGTTTGGTTTGAGGAGCACAACGCGCATAAACAATTTCTTTTCTTTGCGCGCAAACCCGCCGATCGCGTACAGTTTTTCTTCTAGTTCAAGTGATTGAATATCCAAAACGGGCGGGGCTTCATCTAATAAATCAACGAAGAAAGGATTAAGTTTTCTCCGGTAATGCCCCATCAATTGATGGGCGTGTTGTTCTAGTTTTTTCAAGCCGTCCAGTGATAAAAAGAGCAGCTTCCGGCTTTGAAGTGCGGAAAGGTCTGTGCGATTGTCTACATAATCAATATCTTCAAACGATTCGGCCTGCTTGGAAAAACGATCGGCTACCTGATGCGCGGTTTCTTCATCCGGAGATTCAATGATCACAACAAGGAAACTGGTTCCTCCTACTTCTTCCGTCAACCGATTGAGGTTGGCAACGCTCGGCATCGTTTTAGGAAGAAGGTCGAGGAGATTTGCCTTTAATTTTAAGCGGCCTGCGAGAGGGATGGTGGCGAGGCTGATTAAAACAATGGCCGATAAAATCCAGACGGCGTGCTTGGAGACAAAATCAGCTTCCCTGCGGCCAAATGAGTGCTGTGCGCTCACGCTTTTTTGCTGTCAGGCTCCTGCTGAGCCTGATCTAATTTTTCCTGCATGCGCTTGAGCAATCCTGAAAAGGAAGATTCACTAATAATTTTGTTAAACTGGTAACCCATATCCTCCGTAATGCTGATCCCGTCCAAAATTATATCGTCAACTCTCCACTGGCCATTTTGCTGATAAAGATGGTAAACGACTTTGGCATCAAGCGCTTCTTCGCTGTGCTTGACAACGCTGCGCACTTCAAAAGCATCGCCCACCTGTCGCACCTCGGGATAAATAATTTTATAACTGCCTAAAAATTGATGGCTGTTTGGATAAGCCACTTGCTTAATGAGTTTCCATAAGAGGCTCATAAAAGCTTCGCGCTCCTCAGGCGTAGCTTTCTCCCAATGTTCTTTGAGAGCGGTTTTACCCATCGCTTCGAGATCTAAGAATGCGTCCGCTTCTCGTACGAGGCGCTCATGAGCGGAGGGGTCTTTGACTGGAAATTCCATGGAACGAATTATTCCAAGAAATGTTTCAAGCGCTTTTTGCGGAGCCGGACCACCTGCTTTTAAATCTTGCGCCAGCGGAAAAATCAAACCCACAGAGCATATCCCTAAAAGCAAAAGCTTAGCTATTCTATAAAGTAAAGAATTTGTTTTCACAAGATTATTTTAAAAAAGCCCTCAACATCCACGCCATTTTCTCATGCTGCTCCATAAGGCCTGTGAGAAAATCACTTGTGCCCATATCTTGATATTGATTGGCGCAGGCTTCAAGATCAACCCTTAAGGCCCGAACAATAGCCTCATGATCGGAAAGAAGATCTTGAATCATCCCTTGAGCGCTTGGATTTTGGCCTGGTTTTTCTTTAAGGCGGGCGTGTTTTAAAAATTCGTTCAGTGTGCCGAATGAAAAAACTCCCAAGGAACGTGCACGTTCGGCAACATCATCCACAATGTCATTGAGCGCCTCATACTGGGATTCAAAAAATTTGTGAAGATCGTTAAACTGAGGGCCCGTAACGTTCCAATGACACTTCCTTGTTTTGGTATACAAAACATATTCGTCAGACAAAAGAATGTTGAGGATTTTGGCGGCCGCCTGGCGGTTCTTGTCTGAAATCCCGATATTAACTTTCATGGCGTATCATCACCTCTCTCCCTCTATAGGTATATTTTAACTCTTTTGCCAAATTACCTCAAACAAATTTGCCGCCCCTATAAAAGTGGCGTCGGTAAATCAGGCTTTGGGCCGTGAATGAAGTTCTTTAGCCTTTGCAAGCTGTTCGGGCGTAAGAACAGATTTCAATTTAGCGTAAGCGGTGATGGTTTCCTTGGCAGAGGATGCCATCGAAGCAGAACCTTGATCGATCAAAGCTTCAATACCCGCCACGTCCAACTCGGGCGCAGAAAGTTTGCTGTGAATGTTGAGTGCGAAAATTTGATATTCGGCCATGTTGCGAATATAAGCTTTCTTGGTCTCAAGCGTAAGTTCTTTGATTGTCTTAACCTGATCTTCGCTTAGGCCTAATTCTTTTTCGTTGCTCAAGAAAAATCGTGCCTTACCCATTAATTTGTCCACAATGGGGCATTCATACTTTTCATCCCCACCATGATAGCCGCCTTTGTCAAAGGAACATTTACTGCCTGCCGGACTTTTTCCTTCGCCATGATTTGCTTGTGCGAAAGTTCCAAACAGCGAAATGAAAAGTGCGGTGATCACCAAAAAAGTAAGCGTCTTCTTCATGACTATTCCTCCAGTGTTAAGTTCTTCGATTTTGATTAAGAGTACAGATTTCTGCGCCTTGAGTCAAACATATCTTCATCGAATAAAGAAGATCACAAACATGGTTGACCCAAGATTAATTTTTCTTTTTTCTTCTTCGAAAAGGATTTGACGAAGCATTCACGAACCAAAGCCTGTGTGCGGGTTCCGCAAGGTTCACGGTAAAGCATCTCAAGCGGCCGCCTCGTGCGCGTATAATGAGACGCTTTGCCGGTGGTGTGCATCTTAAAACGCCGTTCCAAGTCTTTCGTAATCCCGGTATAAAGCGACCCGTCTTTACACCGGAGAATATAAAGAAACCAAGCGTCGGTTTTCCGCCTGCGGCGGCGCGTCTTTTTTTCTTTCGCCTGCATTCGTTCCAACATTTTTTTATATTTCGGTGTCATATATATGATCTTTTTACCGATACGTTTATTACAGTAGTGTCCCCCTTAATAAAATTGCGGCAACGGTAAAATAAATCATAATCCCCGAAACATCCACCAAGGTCGCCACAAAAGGAGCGGATGCGCTTGCCGGGTCAAAACCCAAGCGCCTAAGAACAAAAGGCAGCATAGAGCCGGCGATGGTCCCCCACAAAACAATTCCAACCAAAGTTAAAGCAACGGTGCTGGCAATCAAAAAATAATGCGGGCCGTACAAGTGAAAAAAATTCTCCCATAAAATAATCCGCACAAAACCAATCGTAGCTAAAATTAATCCAAGTCCCAATCCCATGCCGAGTTCGCGGTAAATCACCCGCCACCAATCACGCAATCTGATTTCTCCAAGCGCCATGGCCCGAATGGTAAGCGTAGCTGCCTGCGAACCTGAATTTCCTCCGCTTGAAATAATGAGCGGCACAAAAAGCGCCAGCACAACAGCGCGGGCAATCTCCTGCTCATAATGCACCATTGCACTTGCGGTCAGCGTTTCTCCGATAAAAAGAGCGGCCAGCCATACAGCGCGCTTCTTAAGCATTTGAAAGAAACTGATCTGCATATACGGAAAATTGATGGCTTCCATACCGCCCAATTTTTGAATGTCTTCCGTAGCTTCTTTCTGAACCGCTTTCAAAATGTCATCCGCGGTAATAATTCCTTTTAACCGCCTTTCGGCATCCACAACGGGAAAAGCTAAAAACTTATGACGGGAAAATAAATGGCTGATCTCTTCTTGATCTTGGTGTTCAGTGACAGTAATGATGTCTGATTCCATAATTTCGCGGACTTGTTTTTCAGGAGGAGCTTTAAATAACTCCCGGAAGGAAACAACGCCAAGAAGATGTTGCATTTCATCCAGCACGTAAATGTAGTAAATATTCTCTAATTGGTCTTGCGCCTGAAGGCGCAAGTAACGAATGGCTTCATCCACGGTTAAATCCGGCCGAAGGCGCGCAAAGCGCGGGTTCATTAATCCGCCGGCCACATCCTGGTGATAAGATAAAAGCGCATGCACCTCTTTGCGCGTTTTTTCATCGAGGAAGTTAAACAACTTTTCGCGGAATTGGTGTGGGGCTGCCTGGATTACGTCGGCCGCGTCATCGGGGGGTAAAAGACACATCCATAACCGGCCTTCATGTTCTGGAATGGCGAGTAAAATTTGCTTTTTCTCAGCCGGCGACAACGTCAGGAAAAAATCAAGCGCGTCGTTTCGGTCTAATAAGGCAAACCCTTCCGCCCGCTCTTCTGCCGACAGTACGGGCCAAGTTTCGCGAAGCTCTTCAAGAGTTAAACGTTCTTCTGTGTCCGGAAAACTTTCCATGTGGGTTTCAAGGATTAATTTTTATGTTCAAAATGTGCGGGCTCTATTTTCTGAGATAGACGGTTATTTTTCAACAAAAAAGGCTATGGCCCGCCCAGCATCCGCCAGACAACGTGGCGAATCAGCCGC
>MHFM01000015.1:3544-4965 GCA_001804205.1 Omnitrophica bacterium RIFCSPLOWO2_01_FULL_45_10b | reverse complement strand
AACGCGAATCCTTTGGAATTAACGCCTTCGGCCAAATCGGCTTCGTGGCCTAAAGCTTCGGCGGCTGGCGCTAAACTTTCGACCGCTTCCAGGCGGGCGCGGAGGTGGAAAAGACTCTTTCGGCAATTCAGGGTGTTCCGAAACCGGAAGCGTTGCACACATGAGGCGTTCAATAGCCCGCACTTCTCCTTCTTGGTCTGGTGTGGCGAATGAAATTGCATGCCCCGGAGCGCCGGCTCGCCCCGTACGTCCGATCCGGTGGACATAATTCTCTGAATCTTCTGGAATATCATAATTGATCACAAGCTCAATGCCTTTTACATCAATGCCGCGCGAAGCAATGTCGGTCGCAACGAGAATGCGAAATTTCCCATTTCGAAAACCTTCAAGCGCTTCGCGCCTCTGAACAAAAGAGCGGTCGGAATGGATTTCCGCAACTCGATGGTTCATGTCGCGAATCGCGCGTGTGATCTTTCGTGCGCCGGCTTTGGTGCGCGAAAAAATAAGAGCAGAACCATGATATTGTGCCAGGATCTTTTCAAGAAGCCTGCGCTTGGATTCTCTGCTGACCACAAAAAGTTCATGAGTCACTTTTTCCGCGGCGGTGCCGGATTTGGCCATTTCAACCTGAACCGGCAGCTTCATATATGAGGTTGCCAGCCGTGTAATTTCCCCCGGCATCGTAGCCGAAAAAAGCATGGTTTGCCGGTCGCGCGGAACGGTGCGCAAAATTCTTTGGATCTGCGGAGCAAAACCCATGTCCAGCATGCGATCTGCTTCATCTAGAACGAGGATATGAACGTCACTCAAAGCGACATGACGTTGTTCCATGTGGTCAATCAATCGTCCTGGTGTCGCAATTAAAACACGGGGGTGCCGGCGCAAGTCCTGAATCTGCAAATGCATGGAAGCACCCCCGATCAGCACAGCCATTTTGGTTTTAGGATCTACTTTGACTAAATCGTGATGTACCTGAACGGCTAATTCGCGCGTGGGGACAAGCACCAAACCGCGGGCATTCGATTGCGCAAGCCGCTGGAGCATCGGAATACCAAAGGCAAGCGTTTTGCCCGTACCCGTTTGGGCGATACCAATAAGGTCTTTACCCTCTAAGGCAATTGGAATGGCTTGTTGCTGAATGGGTGTAGGCGTATGAAACTTAATGTGATGAAGCGCTTCCAAAAATTGAGGGGCAATGCCTAGGCCGTAAAATCCAGATCCGGGAGGCGGTGTTTGTGTTGTCATTCAAACAGTATAAACTTAAACCCGCGTTGCACAAATAGAAATAAAAGAGAAAAAACTTTAATGGGTATTATGAAATACGCGCGGCCTGAACTGGCTGCGCTTCAGGCAGAAAAGTTATGTTCTGATTTTTTTCTTCCTTTGGCTCTGGCGCAATAGCAACGTCTGAATAATCAGCA
>MHFM01000015.1:2507-3529 GCA_001804205.1 Omnitrophica bacterium RIFCSPLOWO2_01_FULL_45_10b | reverse complement strand
AGGGCGACGGCGCCAAGTTTGAGCAGATTGCCAACAATCTCAATTGTTCTACGGAGGTAATAAGGGAGAAACGATTCCCGCGGGAAATTAGAACGACGGCTCTTTCGCCCTTTTAATCGAATAACTCCTCCTAAAAGCGGATGAACACCTTCTACAAAAATACAACTACGGAACCAAATTAAAGAGAGAGCGACCCGATGTCCGCCCCCAATTTTTCTGCGCCGCGCGAGCAGGGTAAGCATATGTTCTTTGCTGTAAAAGGAACGCCACGCATCCTGATAGGCACGCTCTAATTCTCCCCGGCTCATCTTTGGATGGTCCATCACCACATGGTTTGTCTCGTAACGATTCATGTCGTGATCCATCGGAACATGGCTCAAATAATATTTCTGATGATCCTTGGAACCTGGCAAGGGTGTCATGATAAAAAATTCCGCAAAATCAAGCGGAAGTTCCCGCTTCAAATATTCGACATCTCTCATAATGGATTCGTAAGTGTCGCCCGGAAAACCGATGATGTAACCCGCATAGGTAACGACGCCTTGACTCCGCCAAGCCTGAAGCATTTGCCGGTACTCTGAAATCCTATTCTGCCGTTTGTCGGTCGCAAGCAAGTTGTCAGGATTGACAGACTCGATTCCAATAAAAACACGGCGGCAGCCGGCGCGCGCCATTTTTTCAATAAATCGCGGAATCCGATGGGCCAGCGTATCGACCTGAATCATCAAATAAATCTCAAGCCCTTCCTTTTCCTTTAATTGAATGATGCGGTCCGCGATGGACTCCCAATCTGGATGGCGGGCAAAATTATCGTCTGTAATAAAAATATGGTCAATGCCGTGAGCATAATTCGCGCGCACGAGCTTTTCGATGTCATCCGCCACTCTTCCGCGCATTGTATTTCCTTGTACGTTAATAATCGTGCAAAAAGAACACTTGAACGGGCATCCTCTGCCTGCGTCAAAACTTGAGTGAGCGCTTGCGAAATATTTGAGATTAATCTCGGGCAGAATGGGCCCGGG
>MHFM01000015.1:0-2497 GCA_001804205.1 Omnitrophica bacterium RIFCSPLOWO2_01_FULL_45_10b | reverse complement strand
TGCTTTAATCAGATCCCCCCAACGCTCTTCGATTTCGCCCGCGACAAGCGTAATGCCTTCATCCGCGGCTTGCTTAATTTCAAGGGGAAGCTCAGGAAGCATCTCAAGACAGCCCGACACATGAAAGCCGCCGATCATGGAATGGAAACCTTCTTTACGAAATTGGCGGGCCAAATCAACGGCGCGCGGAAACTGATTGGATTGAACGCCCACCAAACAAACGATGCCGCGCTCACCTGCCTTTCGAATGCGCTGCGTTAACCTTTCAACCGGGATTCTTTGAACTGTTTCGTCATAACGATGGATTACAATTTCAATATTGGGGCCCAAAACCTCATGCGCTTGAATGTTCTCCGTAAGCGCATTAAGGCAGGCTAGCGAATTGCTGGTAATGACGCCTCGAAACCAGCTAATGACGTACCCATCATCATCATATTTGGAAGGCTTAATGAGGATAATGTGAAACCGCGGTTTCGCGCTTTTCTGCAGCTTCTGGCTTATCTTATACATAGCTGATACATTGAACCCCGCCAAGATGATACCAGACTAAACCGGAATATAAATAAAAAAGGCGTGGACGACCCGTTGACTTCGTCAAGGGCTGCTTTGCTGCTTTTCTGCCACAAAGCGCGGCGAGACTCGTCCAGACGGACTTCGCCACGCTCTGTGGCGAGCGCAACTGGTTATTATCACCCACGGAGACGGGAATCTTCAAATGCCATTTTCTGGAATCAAGAACGTTGGATAGCAAGTCTTGCTAAAAGATAAGAGGTGGTGGATTCTGCTCCCTGGTTGAGATTGATTTGGCCTTCTCCCAAGCCGTCATAACATCCACCCGTGGCCCTGTCGTAAACTACCTGCTTTAAGCTGTTGTCGCCCAAAAACCAATTAAAGGCTTCATACATCAGTTTGCGATAAGTCTGTTTTCCTGTGATGGAATATGCCGTTCGGAGTGCGCAAGCCATGGCGGAAGCGTCTTCGGGCTGCTGGTCAAAATAGCGGCGTTCCCCGGTTTTATGATGCCAGCCGTCCTGACCGATGGGCGCGTAGATTCCTTTTAAAAAAGTCTGACCAATCAAAAAATCCAAAGCCTTGATGCCGATCTCGAGAAAATCGTTATTGCCAGTTTGTTGATGTCCCAAAAGAAGCGCTTCGGGGACAACAGCATTCGAATATGTTAAATATGTTTCAAACCATTCCCATTCCTTTGACGAAACTCCCCGGTAAAGCGAGACAAGCCGGTCACAGTAACGGATCACTTGTTGTTGGAAGTCTTCCCGACAAATTTCTTTTGTGTTTTTTAAAAGAAGGCAAAGTCCTTTAATATAAAATGCGGTGGCGCGCGGGGATTCCAGCGCCTGAGAATATTCCATTCTTTTCTTTAAAATAGAAAGGGCTTTCTGCTTGATGCTTTCCGGCAGAGAATTTGTCGCGGCTGTCGCCGCCAGGGCCCACAGCGTCCGGCCGTTCGCATCTTCAAGGTTTTCCTTTTGGTTCAGCTCAAGGTCGATGGTCCTGTCGGGCTTTACGTAATTATAAAAAAGCCCGTCTTCGCCTAAGACAAAACCTATGAAATGCAAATAAATCTCAATGCGTTTGAGCAGTTCGCTTTTTCTTTTATCAGGAGAGGAGGGCTTAGACACCTTGCTAAGTCCATCATAGTAGTAACACGCTGCAATAAGCGCGCGTGCGTTATCGTCCACGGTATAACCTGAGGAAATATCCGGCAAAGAAAGCTGAGAGAACTGAATGATCCCGAAATCGTCGGTCAGACGGAACAGATGGTTCAAGTTAATCCGCGGAATTTTTTTGTTTTTGCTGACTTCGGCAATATCGCTGGAATACTTCGAAAACAATTTTGAATACTCAAGGGCAACATTGTCCCAGGTCATATTGCGTGTCCTGAAATAAGCATTCTTTCCCAGTTGTTCCCTGCGAAGGGGGTCTTTCAAAAGATTGAGAAGGGACTCGGCATAGGAAGCAGGATCCTTGAAATTAACTAAGAGCCCGGATTGCGGTGTGATGATCTCCGTGGCTTGGGCGAAAGGAGTGGAAATGACAGGCCTTCCAGATCCCAACGCGTAGGAAAGCGTTCCTGAAACAGCTTGATTCGGATCAAGAGAGGTTGAGATGTAAATATCCGCGGCCCTTAAGAACTGGAGGAGTTTATCAAGCGTTACATATTCATTATAGAAACTCACATGGGAAGAAAGTTTGAGTTCACGGACCTTTTGAATGAGGGAGTTCCGGTAGCTTTCGCCTTCTTCTTTTAAGACATTCGGATGAGTCACGCCCAAAACAATATACATAAGGTTGGGGCAGGCTTTCACCACCGGAGGCAGCGACTCAAGCACATATTCAATTCCCTTTCCCCGGCTGAGAAGCCCAAAGGTCAAAAGAATTGTCTTTTTTGAAAAACCTAAAACGGACTTGAATTTCGCGCTGGGGCTGTAAGGTATGGAATGGATACCATGCAGGATGACCGAAACTTTTTTTT
>MHFM01000014.1:14921-26040 GCA_001804205.1 Omnitrophica bacterium RIFCSPLOWO2_01_FULL_45_10b | reverse complement strand
ATCGCAATGAGCGTAAACATATTCGGGTGCTGGCGAAGGATAGACTCCCAAGCCCGTTCGAAAAAAACCCACCCGCCCCAAAGAATGACGGGGGTTGCCAAAATAAATTGAAGCCAACGAAGCCATGGGGCATGAATCCTTTGATTGAAGGCCGGAAACATTTCGGCCATCGCCATAACAAGCAGCGGCAAAGTGAATAGAAGGCTGCCCCAAAATCGGCGGGACATATTTTTAAGTTCCGGATTTTTTTCTTCAGTTTCTTCGACTTCTTTAGGCTCAAGCGCCATTCCGCATTTCGGACATGAACCGGGGCGATTGGAAATAATTTCCGGATGCATGGGGCAGGTGTAAAGCGGCGCTTCTTGCGTAGGAAATTTTGGCTTACTATGAACGTCGGAACCGTGGCAACATTTGGACATACTGGTAGCGTAATCGTTTTAGGCCATAGGTTCAAACAAAAAAGGCGAGAAAGAAACTTTCGGTTTGCTAAGAAATAACGCCGATTTCAGCAACCTTTTTGAACTTTTCGTAAATTAAGTCTCGAACTTTACGAAACTCATTTAAAATTTCTTCTGTGACTTCTTTCTCATGAGGAGGGTCCGGAAACGCCCAATGAAGCCGAATGCTGTTGCCCGGGAAAATGGGGCAGGATTCTTTGGCTTTGTCACAAACCGTAATAATGTAATTAAAATGTTGCCCTAAAAATTCAGTGACATTTTTTGAGTGCTGTTTGGAAATATCAATGCCGATTTCATTCATGACTTTGATGGCTGTTTCATTCACCTTGGAGGGCTTAGTCCCCGCGCTATAAACCTCAAATTTGTCGCTTCCATAACGCTTTAAAACACCTTCCGCCATTTGAGAGCGGCAGGAATTGCCTGTGCAAAGAATTAAAATTTTTGTTTTCATATTCTCCTCAGCATAATCAGTAAGCCGGCAGCGAACAATCCTCCCGCACTCTGCCCCAACCAATAAAAAAGGACTTCTGACGCCGGGAAACGCCCGGCCACCGCAAAGGCGAGTGTGACCGCCGGATTGAAATGAGCCCCTGATAAATAACCGAAGGCCAAGATCATTAAAGTAATCATCAGCCCGAAAGTAGCGGCGACCCCGAAAGAGGGAAAAATATTTGGGAATCTCTCAGCCAATAAAATAGAACTGCCCCCCACAAAGATGACGGCAAAAGTACCAATCATCTCTGCAAGGGACTTGCCGACCAACATCATTTGCAACATCCTCCGCAACAACCGCCCATGTCTATCACCTCCTATATCTGCTTATCCAGATACATTAGAAAAAATTTATTTACAACAAGACACCAAAGAACTTTTATTTTTACGAAATTCGCTAAGGTCTTTTTTTAATTCCTTAACGTCAGAGCGGCAACAATTTAATGCCTCAAAAATTGCTCGGAAAGCCTTGGTGCTCGGTTTGGTCAAACGATAATACATCCAAAGGCCTTCTTTTCTAGCTTCTACAAGCTTGGCGCGTCTTAAATAAGCCAGATGTCTGGACACTTTGGATTGTGGTTCCTTTAAAACGCTCATGACATCACAAACGCAAAGCTCGCCTTCAGCTAGAAGGCTTAAAATCCTGAAGCGCGTTGGATCGGCCAGGGCCCCAAAAATTGTTTGAGAATCTTTCAGTTTCATTATAGAAAGTATATCTGCTTATACAGATATAGTAAAGAACAAAAAAAGACGAATGGCTTATTGAGTTTCCCCGTAAACGGCCGGCTTATCTAAACTGCCGATGCTGATTTGATCCGGCAGGATTACATTCTCTTTTTTATTCAGACGTTTGTTTCTTTTCGCTTCTTGTTTTTTCTTCCGCATTTCTTCTTTTCTCTTCTTATCGGCTCTAAAATTTTGTCTCATGGCAATCCTTTGTGTCTATCGGGCGTGTTCTTTGCGCCGGCGAAAAAAAGCCTTTCTTCCTCGGCCAAAGTCCCGGTTCGCGTTGCCCTGTGGTTTGTCAAAAGGCTGTCCTTGAGCAGGATTTCTATCGCTGGGGCCGCTTTTATATTCTCTTTCGTTCGGGCGGTGAGAATGGCTGAAACCTCCCGGCCGAAACGGCCTTGAAAAAGGCCTTTTATTAAACGACCGTTCTGAGGACGGCCTTTCTGAAGATTGTTTGATTAAAATATCTATTTTCTTCTCCAAAAAGCCGATCTGCTGCTGCATTTGTTTGAGGAGGGCGGTAATGTCCGGCTCAACTTGTGGCGGGGCTGATGGAGAATCGGTCTTAAACTGTTCGCTCATCAATCTTCCCCGGCTTCCGAAAGGGCCATCAAAACTGACGGATTGATTTTCGACGCGTTGCCCAAACTTTTTTGGATCCGCGAGGCGGTTTCTTTCAAAGTGATCTTGAACACAAAAGCAAGTTCTCCGACAAGCCCTTTCGCCGAACGTTCCAGCATTTGACGTTTTCTTTGGTCTTGCCCTTCAAACTTCTCATGAGAGAAAGACAGAATGGCCCGGGCTAAGCTCCAAGCTTTATTTTGTTCGGCAGAGGAGGGGGTTTTGAAAGTCATCACCGGAGGAGCTGTTTTTTTATCTCCTACTTTTAAATAATCCAGAATTTTATTTGCTTCCCTGGGCGAAATAAGCGTATGAAAACCAGAGATTTCCATATCGCCGGCCGCGATCACGAAGCGGGTTTTCATTTGGCTGGCCACTTTCGGCACCAACGCATAATAGATGGTTTGTTTGCCCGATTGCTTCTGTTTGCTAATCTCATCCACGCGGCATAGCCCGTGAACCGAGTGGTAAAACAAATCACCTTGCGCAATTGGCATCATACGTCTCTTTTCTTTTGTCAGCGTTTTAATCAATTTTAGGGGTTAAAGGGACCAACTCCTTAATGCTGATTAGAGGGTCGGGACTGCTCATTTCCCCTTTGCTATAGGCCATAGTATATAACTTTTTCCCCAAAAAGGGTGATTTATTACATCGTCCTTCAAAACCACGGTTGCGATTAAAAGCAAGGGCAGAGCCGATTTTGGCGTCTAAAATACGTCAAAATCAGTATAAATTGAGGCAAATACGCAGACAAAAAAATAATTGCGCCCGGAGGGATTTGAACCCCCAACCTTCTGATCCGTAGTCAGACGCTCTATCCAATTGAGCTACGGGCGCAAGCAACCTTAATTATTTTTTATTAATCGCAGCTTGCGCCAGTCCTGACTTCCCCTATTAAATTAATCAAACGTCAGGGCGGGCGCGGCGATTCTAGTAATACAAATTATCTGCTCGCAACCTGTTTATCAAAACCAGCGCGAACGTATAAATTAGAGTGTGAAATGATATCAAATTTAGAGAGAATTGGCGAGGAGGGATTTATTCACCGACCGCCGTCCTAATGGGAGGGGTTGATTTTACCAAAAAGAGATTTAAACTTACCGTAGCCTTCTTTTTCAAGGTCTTTGGCGGGAATAAACTAGAAAGGCGTTACGCCAGCGCCATGCTACGGATGAGGTGTGATCGCAATAATGGTAATCTGTTTTTTCGCCGGCCCATAACACCAAAAAACTCGATACGCTGACGGCGTATTATTTTGAGCGTAAGCCTCAAACACTTTACCTTTTGGATCCCAAGGGTGCGACATGGAAGAATATTCATGAGTGTTTAGAGAGGGGTGGCGCGGGTTAGTTTGAAGATACCCCAATGATTTTTTGACTTGATTCCATGCAGCCGTTCGGGCGGGATCGGCTTTAAGCGCTTCGCGCTGGCGCTTGGCTTCATCAGTAAATTTAAGATCAAACATTACACTTCGTCTACGTATTTAGAATAATCTTCATCCGCGCCGGTGAGCCGCATATTTCTTGCATCGTCTAGTCCTCTGAGTACCATATCCCTGGCTGTTTTATTTTTGAAGAGCCACTGCTCATGCGCAGGAATGGTTGCTTGAGGATCCA
The DNA here is from genome assembly GCA_001804205.1 of Omnitrophica bacterium RIFCSPLOWO2_01_FULL_45_10b. Taxonomy (GTDB): domain Bacteria; phylum Omnitrophota; class Omnitrophia; order Omnitrophales; family Danuiimicrobiaceae; genus 01-FULL-45-10b. The sequence continues at coordinate 22,124 of MHFM01000014.1, read as the reverse complement.
AAATAATTTGTCCTACCGCATTGATATAGACTTTATAGATCCTAGCCTTTGCAGATTTTACCTTGCTTAATGTCACACGGTTTTTAGAATCAGTTTTGACGTCGGTGATTTCCTTAAAGTGACTGTCTTTCACTATCTCATCTCGCATGTTTGCGGGCCTCCTCGCAGTCTTCGCGCTGCGGTACGTATTGAATACAACACAAGAATACCCCAAAGTGGGAAATAATTCAAGTGGGATTTTCCCACTTTCTGTTATTTTATCTATAACATATTGTATGACAACGGTTTACGGAAATATAGATGTTTACTAGACGCCCGCTAATGGGATGGGTTGGCTTTCCCAAACAGCGATTTAAATTTCCCGTAACCTTCCTTTTCAAGATCTTTGGCGGGGACAAACTTAATCGAGGCGGAATTAATGCAGTAGCGAAGCCCGGTGGGTTTGGGGCCATCTTCAAAAACGTGGCCCAAGTGGGAATCGCCGTGTTTCGAGCGTACTTCCGTGCGTTCCATAAAAAATTTCTGGTCTTTATGCTCAACTATGTTTTCAGCGGCAAGCGGGCGCGTAAAAGAAGGCCAGCCGGTTTTGGAATCAAATTTGTCGAGGGAACTAAACAGCGGCTCGCCCGACACAATATCCACATAAATCCCGGCTTCTTTGTTCCGCCAATATTCATTATGAAAAGGCATTTCAGTTCCCTCTTCCTGCGTCACTTTATATTGAAGAGGCGTAAGCCTTGCTTTTAATTTTTCCTTTGATTCTTTTTTGTAGGATGGTTCATCCGCATGGGGCGACCCCATAAAAACTCCTAGAATAATTACAAAAGCCCAAAATCGCACCGTTTACTTGGGCCCCATGGAACTGGCATGGTAAATAATTCTTGCACGTCCTCTTAGAGTTTGATCGCGCAGTTGCAGTTTTGAAATTTTATGACGATGGAATTTAGCTTTGCTCTTTGAGCGCGCTTTACCAACCATGCCTTCGATGTTCTTGGCTCTTCTGGCTTTGCTTTTTCGTTTCATATTTATAGTCCTTTGGAGGTGGCGCACTTTTGCGGTTGGCAAACGTTGTATTCACTCGGCCTTCCGCCTCGTGTAAAACAACGGCACTGATTTTATGAATTAAATAAAATGCGAAATCAGTACCGTCGTTACCTTTTAATTAATAACCGCATGGTAGAGCTGCGGTGGGTAACTCCGGAGAGGGCGGTCGCAACTATTTGCGCAGCCCTCGACGACATTTTCCCAAACACGTTTGGGAAAATTCGGAGAGGGGGGGATTTGAACCCCCGGTGGCGCTTTAGGCGCCACAGCGGTTTAGCAAACCGCCGCACTAAACCGGGCTATGCGACCTCTCCAAAAATTGGCTGTAAAAATTATATCGAATTCGGAGGGGCTGGGATTCGAACCCAGGAGGGCCTTGCGACCCTAACGGTTTTCAAGACCGCCGCATTCGTCCACTCTGCCACCCCTCCTGAAAACAATTAAAAATTAAAAATGTAAAATGAAAAATGAAAAGTTACAGATATTTTTTAAGAGCATCCGGGATTTTAATTGACCCATCCGCCTGCTGGTGATTTTCAAGCAAACAAAGGATGGTGCGCGCAAACGCAACGCCCGAGCCATTCAGCGTATGAACAAAATTTTGTTTTCCGTCTTTTGCCGATTTATATTTAATGTTCATGCGGCGCGCTTGAAAATCGCCAAAGGTGCTGCAACTTGAAACCTCAAACCATTTGTCCATGCCGGGCGCGTGAACTTCGATGTCATAACATTTCGCGGCCGAAAAACTCAAATCGCCCGCGCACAAAAGTAACACGCGATACGGAAGCTCAAGCAGCTGCAATACTTCTTCGGCGTCTTGAACGAGCGATTCCAATTCATCTAATGAATCTTCGGGCTTCACAAATTTAACCAGCTCAACTTTGTCGAATTGATGAACTCTCGAAAGCCCGCGCGTGTCTTTTCCGTACGAGCCGGCTTCTCTGCGGAAACAAGGCGAATAAGCAACGTATTTAATGGGCAACTTTTTCTCATCTAAAACTTCATCGCGGTGAATATTGGAAACCGGGACTTCCGCGGTCGGAATTAAAAAATAATCCTCATCCTTAAGCCGGTACATATCCTCTTCCATTTTGGGAAGTTGCCCGGTGCCGGTCATGCTCGCCCGATTGACCAAAGCAGGAGGCCAAATCTCCTGATAGCCGTGCTTTTTGGCGTGCAAATCCACCATCATATTCATAAGGGCCCTTACAAGCCGCGCGCCCTGTCCTTGGAAAAGGGCAAACCCGCTTCCGGTAAGTTTGGCGGCCCTTTCGAAGGAAAACCACCCTAGTTTGGCGCCCAATTCAATATGATCCTTCGGTTTAAAGGGTAATTTGGCCGTTTTGCCCCATTCCCGGGCCAGCTTATTAGCCTTTGTCCCAAACCCATCTGGCGTTGATTTATCAGGTATATTTGGGACATTAGCCATTATATTGGCTATTTCTTCATCTATTCCTCCCACTTTATTATCAATTTCATATATTTTTTGGGATAGTATCTTCATGTCATTAATTAGACTGTCTGCAGACTTTCCTTCCTTCTTAGACTTGGCGATTTCGTCGTTGGCGCGGTTCCTATTCGCCTTAAACGCCTCGACTTCTTGCAGAAGTTCCCGCCGCTTTGAATCAAGGCCGATCAGCTGGTCAATGCCGCTGTCTTTAATGCCTTTTCGGGCAAGGCCCTGCTTCAGAAGCTCCGGATTTTCGCGAATTAACTTAAGATCCAGCATTTAGAAATCCCTTTTAACAGAAAATCCCAAATCCTCACTCTTCGCTTGCTATCACGAATTCATAGTGCTCGGATTTGGGATTTGCCCCATACGGGGTTGCTTTACAACGACTATTTCTTTTCTTCTTCGACTGCTTCGGCCTCTTCTCGGGCCACAACCTTCATGGCCGAAACCGCTTCGTCTTTTGGATTCAACTTAATCACCCGAACGCCTTGAGTGTTTCGCCCAACGGAACGGATTTGATTAACGGCAATGCGAACCACCATCGAATTCTTTGTCACAATCACAATTTCATCTTCATCCATCACGCTCAGTACATTGACCACATAACCATTTTTCGCGGTCACTTTTGTATTAATGATTCCTTTGCCGCCGCGCGACTGGAGCCGGTAATCTTGAAATTTTGTTCTTTTTCCGAAGCCTTGGCTTGTCACGGTGAGAACTGTGGCTTTTGGATCAACAATCTCGACCGCAACAACTTCGTCTTTTTTCCCTAACCGGATTCCGCGTACGCCGCTTGCCGTGCGGCCCATTTCGCGCGCCTGTTTTTCGTGAAAGCGAATTGCTTTTCCTTGTTGTGTGGCGAGAAAAATTTCATCTTTGCCGTTTGTCAGCTTGCAATCGATTAAAAGATCCTTGTCCTTCAGCGTGATGGCGTTAATCCCGGTTGTCCGCGGATGTGAATAATTCATCAGGTTTGATTTTTTGACCACGCCGTTTTTTGTGACCATTAACACATAATGTTTGTCGTCAAATTCTTTAACCTGTAAGAAGCTGGCGATCGTTTCGTCTTGGCCGAGCGCTAAGAAATTAACAATGGCTTTGCCTTTGGCCTGCCGCGAAGCCTGCGGAATTTCGTAAGCCTTCCGCCAATAAACACGGCCTTTGTTCGTGAAGAAAAGGATTTGATCATGGGTTGAGGCCAGGAACATGTGCTCGATAAAATCTTCATCTTCATCCCGCACCCCGCCGCCGGTAACGCCCTTGCCGCCGCGGCGCTGGCGCCGGTACGTATCGACGGGAAGCCGTTTGATATAACCCGCATGGGAAATGGTGATGAGAACATCTTCTTCGGCAATTAAATCTTCGATCTCAAAGTCGGTTTCTGCGGCCACAATTTGAGTCCTGCGCTCATTGCCGTATTTTTTAGCAATTTCTTGAGACTCATCCTTAATAATTCCGAGCACCTTCTGTTTGCTTTTTAAAACCGACTTAAAATATTCAATTTGTTTGAGAAGTTCGAGATATTCCGCTTCAATTTTATCGCGCTCAAGCCCCGTTAAACGCTGGAGCTGCATTTCCAAAATTGCTTTGGCCTGCTCGGCGGAAAGTTCAAAGTTTTCCATGAGAGCGGCTTTTGCGATCTCGGGATCTTTCGAGGCTCGTATGGTTTTAATCACTTTGTCGAGGTTTGTGAGCGCAATTTTAAGGCCTTCCAAAATATGGGCGCGCTTCTCCGCGCGGTCTAGGTCAAATTGGGTTCGCTTGCGAACAACTTCAACTCGAAATTCAACAAAGAATTCGATCATCTGTTTTAAATTCAGCACCCTGGGCTGGCCATCTGCTAAGGACAACATAATGACGCCAAAGGTTTCCTGCATCTGGGTATGTTTAAACAATTGATTGAGCACCACTTGCGGAACGCAATCTTTCTTAAGCTCAACCACAACGCGCATTCCGTCGCGGTCGGATTCATCGCGGATGTCGTAAATTCCGTCCACTTTTTTCGATTCGACCAGGCGCACGATGGATTCGATTAAATTGGTTTTATTGACCATGTAGGGAATTTCGGTAATGACAACGGCGTCTTTCTTCCCCTTTGCCTCGGAGGTTTCAATGGCGGCTTTGGCGCGGACCACAAGCCTCCCCCGGCCGGTTTCATAAGCGGATTTAATTCCGTCGCGGCCGCAAATGATGCCGCCAGTCGGAAAGTCGGGGCCTTTAACCGTTTTCATTAAATCCTTAATTGAAATTTCGGGGTTATCGATTACCGCGACAATCGCAGCAACAATCTCATTAAGATTCTGCGGCGGAATATTGGTGGCCATGCCCACAGCAATACCGCTTGAGCCATTGATCAAAAGGTTGGGGAGTTTTGCCGGAAGCACGGTGGGCTCGACAAGGGATTCATCAAAATTGGGGGTAAACTTTACGGTTTCCTTATCAATATCCTGAAGCAGCTCATTGGAAATCGCGCCAAGGCGGGCTTCCGTGTACCGCATGGCTGCCGCGTTGTCGCCGTCTAAAGAACCAAAATTTCCTTGTCCCTCGATTAAAGGGTACCGAAGCGAAAAATCCTGGACCATCCGGACGAGTGAATCATAAACGGCCATATCGCCGTGCGGATGATATTTGCCGAGCACTTCTCCGACAATGCGGGCGGATTTTTTATAAGCCTTATTGTGCGAAAGACCAAGATCGCTCATCGCATAGAGAATCCGTCTATGGACCGGTTTCAAACCGTCGCGCACGTCCGGAAGCGCGCGGCCTACAATTACGCTCATCGCATAATTGATGTAGCTCGTCTTCATTTCATCTTCGATCGGTGCGGGAACGATTTTTTCGTTCAACGCATAGACATTTATATTTTCATCCGCCATAATTTTTTCCTAGTTTGTTAACCGTCATCGCGAGAAGCGAAGCGACGAAGCGATCTCTGGCCTTGAGATTGCTTTGCTACGCTCGCAATGACGGAGCCGTACTAAATATCCAAATTACGGACTGCTTTTGCATTCTGCTCAATAAATTGGCGCCTTGGTTCTACTTCATCGCCCATTAAAATGGTGAACATTTCATCCGCTTCCACTACATCTTCAAGTGTGACCTTTAAAACCGTGCGCCGCGCAGGGTCCATCGTTGTTTCCCACAATTGGTCCGGGTTCATTTCGCCGAGGCCTTTGTAGCGCTGAAGCGTCATGCCTTCTTTTCCGATTTCCTTAACGGCGCGCAGAACTTCGGAAAGATTCTTGAGCGTGAGTGATTTCTTTCCTGTTTTTACCTCAAAAGCCGGTTTTTCTCCGCCTCCGTAATTTTGAATATTAAAATCGAATTTCTCAAATTGTTTTGCCGTTTTTTCAAGCTGCTTGGCTTCAAAAATCTCAATGACTTCGGCTGTTTCTTCTTCGCTCGCTTCAGCAGCTTCCGCTTTTTTGGTTGTGGTTTTTGTCTTTTTCTTTTCGGTCAATTTCGCAAGATCCTCGGCAGAAAAAACAAATTGGCCGGCCGGGTCTTCTTTGGTGCGAACAACATAAGAAGGGTACGCTTTCTTTTTTGTATCGCAAGCCGCCAAATAAAGATCGAAGGCAATCCCTTTTCGTTCAACAAGCCATCTGATTTCTTCAAATTCTAAAAGCGTATCCAAAACGCTTTTTAATTCTTTGTCGGAATAAGTTTTCTTTGTCTGTAAATCCTTTAATGTTGTGCCGTCCACGCCGAAATCGAGAAGCATTTGATTGAGCTGTTCTTCGGTTTGAATGTACTCTTCGCGCTTTGCTTTTTTAATTTTATAAAGCGGCGGCTGGGCAATGTAAATATGCCCGTCTTCCACCAATTTTTTCATCTGGCGGTAAAAAAATGTAAGCAGGAGCGTTCTGATGTGCGAGCCGTCCACATCGGCATCCGTCATGATAATGACTTTATGATACCTGAGTTTTTCAATGCTAAAACCTTCACCGTCGGCGCCGGTTCCAATCCCGGTTCCAATGGCTGTGATCATGGTTCTAATTTCCTCGTTGCTTAAAATTTTATCAAGCCGCGATTTTTCAACATTTAAAATTTTACCGCGGATCGGAAGAATGGCTTGGAAGCGCCGGTCGCGGCCTTGTTTCGCCGAGCCGCCGGCGGAGTCTCCTTCTACAATATAAATTTCACAATTTTTTGGATCTTCATTCGAACAGTCCGCAAGTTTCCCGGGAAGTGACGCGGATTCAAGCGCGCCTTTTCGCCGTGTGAGCTCGCGCGCTTTGCGGGCAGCTTCGCGAGCCCTGAGCGCCAGAAGCGCTTTGTCGACAATTTTATTGGCGATGGGCGGGTTCTCTTCGTAAAACGCCGTCAGCGCATCGTAAACAACAGAGGAAACAATTCCTTCGACTTCGCCGTTCCCAAGTTTGGTTTTGGTTTGCCCCTCAAATTGAGGCTGGGGGACTTTGACGCTAATGACGGCCGCCAAACCTTCCGAAAGGTCTTGACCACTTAAAGAACTATCGATGTCTTTCAGCTGGTTTTTGGATTTGGCGTATTGGTTGGTCGCGCGCGTCAGCGCAGTTCTAAACCCGCTGAGATGCGTGCCGCCTTCAACGGTATTGATGTTATTGGCGAATGAAAAAATATCTTCGTTGTAGCTATCGTTATATTGAAGCGCGCATTCTACTTCCACATGCTCTTTTGGTTTGTCGACGTAAAAAATCTTGGTGTGAAGCGGGTGCTTGTTT
>MHFM01000014.1:14406-14905 GCA_001804205.1 Omnitrophica bacterium RIFCSPLOWO2_01_FULL_45_10b | reverse complement strand
CCGCCTTTGTATTTAAACGTGTGCTCCTTGCCGGGTTTTTCATCTTTGATTGAAATTTCAACGCCTTTATTTAAAAAAGCGAGTTCTCTTAAGCGGTTTGAAAGTGTATCGAAACTGAATTCGATTTTTTCGAAAATTTCTTTATCCGCTTTAAAGGAAACTTTTGTCCCGGTAGTCTTGCTTTTCCCAACGACGGTTACCTTTGAAGTGGGCTTGCCCTTCTCGTAACTTTGTCGGTATACGTTGCCGTCGCGCGACACCTCAACTTCGCACCATTCGGAAAGCGCATTGGTTACCGAAATGCCGACGCCGTGGAGGCCGCCGGAAACCCGGTACGCTTTGCTGTCGAATTTGCCACCGGCATGGAGCGTGGTCATCACCACTTCAAGCGCGGACTTTTTCTGCGTCTTGTGCATATCCACAGGAATTCCGCGGCCGTTGTCGGTTACGGTAACGCTTGAATCGGGGTGAACTTCAACTTGGATTTTATCGCAATGGC
>MHFM01000014.1:4034-14374 GCA_001804205.1 Omnitrophica bacterium RIFCSPLOWO2_01_FULL_45_10b | reverse complement strand
AACCGCGCGTGGTGGTGTCGCCGATGTACATCGCGGGGCGTTTGCGAACGGCCTCCACCCCTTCAAGCACTTGAATTTTAGTTGCGTCGTAGGCGCTTGAACTCGAGGGTGCTGCGGCTTTCTTTTCTGGTTTTTTTGGTTTTGTTTTTGCCATGGTTTTCATCTTGTTTTTTTAATGAAGTTCGCCCACAAAAAATCTAAGGTCTTTTACTTGCTCTTCGCCAAACTGATTGCGAAGCCGTTTGAGAAGCGCTGGTTTATAACGCCGACTCAATTCAAACGCAAGCGTGGAATCATCAACCCAAACCGTGACGTTGCCGCCGGGGCTGAAACGGGCTTTGGTGTGCGCGGAAACATGTTTGCCGGCCGCTTCCTGCCAACAGTCCATCAGCGCTGAGCGCTTTCGCTGCTCCGGGTCTTTTTGCATGGAAACAAACAGGTTTTCTAGAACTGCTTTCAGCGGTTTTTCTGGCATCGTGGTCATCCTAATTGCATGGGCATGACAACGTATAAATAACCATCGCCCGTTTTGATTAATCCGGGCTTGTCGGGCTCTGTCACACAAAATGAGATTTGCTCACAATCCAAATTTTTAAGCGCGTCGATAATATAATTTGGATTAAACCCGATCGTTACATCCTCGCCGGAAACCTTGGCCTGGACTTCTTCCTTCGCTTCCCCGAGATTTGGTGAACGGGATGAAATCAGCAGCTTTCCTTCGATAAAATCGAGTTTTGCCGACTGATTTTCTTGAGACGTGAACAAAGCCGCGCGTTTCAGCGCGGAAAGAAGTTCTTGGCGGTCCATCTGCGCAACTGTTTTTTCTTCTTTCGGAATCACCTGCTCATAACTTGGGAATTTGCCTTCGATTAATCTGGAGATTAGCAAGGTTTCTTGAACCTGAAAAAGAATTTGGTTTTGCGCGCTTATAATTTTTACTTTGTTCCCGCCTTCGGACAGCGTTTTGTTTAACTCGAGCAATGTTTTTGCGGGCACGATGGCTTCCAAAACCAGATCCTTTGGGAGCTCTACCTCCTTTTCAATAGAGGCTAGCCTTTTGCCGTCTGTGGCCACAAATCGCGCGGTGTTATTTCTCAAAATAGCAAGTACGCCGTTTAGGGTGTACCGCGCCTCGTCCCTTGAAATGGCAAATGAGGTGAGGGTTAAGCATTGCTTTAGAACTTGTTGATCCAGCTCAAAAGATTGCCCTGAAGTGGGTTCTGGTAATTTTGGAAAATCATCAGATTCAAGACCCATAATTTTAAAGAATGATTTGCCAGCTTTAATATTTACGGCACTGTTTTTAGCAACTGTAATCTCTACATCTCCTGGCGCAAGCTCCCGAATAATTTCATAGAGTTTTCTCGCGGGGGCCGTCACAGAGCCTTGGAGAGCAACCGTCGCCGGGCATTTTGTTCTAACCCCCAACTCGAGGTCGGTGGCTGTTAACAAGATTTTGTCCGGGCCGTCTGTTTGGATAAGAACGTTATTTAAAATAGGAAGTGTGTTTTTAGTACCAACAGCTCCAAGAACGGTAGTTAGGGCTCTGAGGAGATCTTCCTTTTGAACTTTCAGTTGCGTTGTGCTATTGGCTATTATACTTTCTTGCTTTAATATAGTCGTCATCTTTAGTAATCTCCTCTAAAGTGTTAACATCTCTATAAACTGTTTTAACATAAAGACTTACAAGTATAAAAACTGTTAACAACTAACCCTTTTGAATTAACACTTTGATCTCTTCAACAATGTGCTGTATTTTACCACCACTTTGTAAAGCGCGGTCAATTTTATTACACGCATGGATGACGGTAGCGTGCCCTCTTCCCCCAAAATACGCGCCTATTTCGGGAAGTGAGTGATCCGTTATGGACCGGACCAAATACATTGCGATATGCCGAGGGTAGGCTATGGATCTGGATCTTCTTTTCGCTCTTAAGTCAGATACTTTAATTTGGAAATAATCACATACACTTTTTTGGATTTGATCGATTGTGATATTTCCAACCTCTTCCTTTAATGCATCTTTCAAGACCTCCTCTTCCACAATCTTAAGATCTACCACGGTGGAAGTTAAGGAAGAGTAGGCGACAACGCGCATTAATGCACCTTCCAATTCTCGGATGTTTGACTTAATTTTACTCGCGATAAAAAACACAACCTCATCAGGCACCGTTACGGTCTCGCGCTCGATTTTTTTCTTTAGAATGGCAATGCGGGTTTCAAGGTCCGGAGGTTGTATGTCCGCGACCAAACCCCAACCAAATCTTGAAATCAATCTTTCCTCCAACCCGGGGATTTCCTTTGGAGGCCTGTCGCTTGCGACAATGATTTGTTTGTGGGCATCGTAGAGCGTATTGAAGGTATTAAAGAATTCTTCCTGCGTTGATTCCTTGCCTGCGATAAAGTGAATGTCATCAACAAGCAGCACATCGGTGTTTCTATATTTTGCTCGGAACGTATGAGTGGATCGGTTTTGAATGGCAGAAATAAGCTGATTCGTGAACTTTTCACCCGACATATAAACTACTTTTGCTTCAGGATTTTTTTGAAGGACAGAGTGGGCAACAGCCTGCATCAAATGAGTTTTGCCCAGACCCACCCGTCCATAAATGAACAAAGGATTATAATTTTTTGCCAACGCCTGGCTTACGGCCATCGCGGCCGCATGAGCAAAGCGATTGCCGGGGCCCACAACAAAGTTTTCAAACGTATAGCGGTCGTTTAGATTTAAAGAGGATGTTTCGCCAGAAGGACGTTTGTTAACCGGACTTGCGGAAAGGGTTGGTTTGAAGGAATTATCATTAACGATATAGCGAATGTCAGGTTTTACCCCCGCTACGGCATAACAAGCCCCTCGGATAATGTCTTGGTAATGCTCTTTGAGCCAATCTCCATAAAATTTATCGGGGACCTCAAGAAACAGCACGCCCTCTTCCAATTTCTGAAAGCGCGCGGGCTCTACCCATGTCTTAAAGCTTTGTTCGCTCAACTCTTGCTTGATATTGAGAAGGGCTTTTTGCCACATCTCTTTATGGGGCATTTGTGCGATGGGCCGAGCGCCGGGCGGTTCTTTGATGCTCATATCATTTCATAAACAAGTTATTAACATAAATAACAAGTAATTAACACCTTAAAAGCACATTTTATTAACAAAATATGAACACTTTTTAAACATACTAATTTTGGGACTAATTCGCCCCAACGCACCTGAGAAACCAATTTTTTATGAATCGCCGATACCTGAGCAGGAGATGCTCTCTAAAAAACATTATTATAGTAACGTGCCGCGGAAAATTCCACAATTATCTTTTTGATTTTTGAGAAAGCAAACGACCAGCTTTCTTGACTTGAAAGCCTTTTTTGTTATAATCAAACTACATTATGAAGCGAACCTATCAGCCTTCTAAGCGCAAACGCTCGCGGAGCCATGGTTTTCGGCGCCGAATGCGGTCTCCGGGCGGCCGGAGGATTTTTAAGAGACGAAGAAGAAAAGGGCGGACACGGCTAACTCCCGCATGACCGCAAGCCGCACATCCTTTCCCAGAACAGAACGAATAAAACAAGCCGCAGATTTTCGTACCATTTTAAAATATGCGCATGTGTTCCGCGAAAGTGGCGTGGCGCTTTATTGTTCGCAAATCCCGGCGCAGGACAAAAGTCGTTTGGGAATTGTGGTGAGCCGGCGCGTACTTAAAAATGCTGTCGACAGAAACCGCGTGAAACGAGTTACACGCGAGTTTTTTCGTCTTAACAAAACCAATTTTCGTTCAAATTTTGATCTTGTGGTCCGCATTATTGAAAGTGGCAAGTCATTTAAAAACAATAACTTACGCGAAGTTTTGAATCGTCTTTTTAAGAGGGCCGGGGTACTTAACTGTGCAGAATAAAAGAGAGCGTTCCCTGAGAGAATCAAGAAGAATTGAGCAAGTTTTTAAACTTGGTTTTCAAATTCTACTCCGAAGTTATCAAATGCTTGTGTCGCCATTTTTAGGTTCCGCCTGCCGTTTTTTTCCTTCCTGTTCTCAATATACCGGCGAAGCGATTAAAGAATTGGGTTTCGCACGCGGTGGCGTAAAGGCCATCGGGCGAATTTCCCGTTGCCATCCGTTTCATTCTGGCGGCTACGACCCGGTTTCCAAATGAACTCCGACAAACGATTTTTACTCGCCGCCGCTTTTTCATTTTTAATTTTGTTGGCCTATCCGGTTTATCTCAAGTGGATTTCACCCGAAACTCCCAGCAAACCCACCCAAGTTAGCCCAATTTCCTCAGAAACTGAAAAAATAGATCCAAGCCCAGCGGCCCAAGAGATGGAACGTTTGGTTCCAGAAAAAGCGTTGCCCGAGGGAAAGTCTTATCCGTTTTCAAGCAATCATTTTCAGGTTGAGTTTTCAGATCGCGGGGCCGTTTCAAAATTGGAACTAAAAAGTTGGGGGAAAGAACAGAAAAGCGAAGTTTTAATCGACCGCCCGCCGGGCAGCAGCGGCGCGTTTCTCGTTTCTTTGCCGAATCAAGGGATAAGCTTTAACGCCCAGGAGTTTAGCCCGTCGATCAATGAAGCAATGGGAGAAGCCCGTTTTATCGGCGAAGAACCGGGCAAGTGGCGTCTGAAGAAGACATTTCGTTTTGATCAGGATCGGCCGGCCATTTATTTGGATGTGGAAGTTGAAAATTTAAGCGCTCAAAAACAACCCGCCTTGCTTGAAGTTTCAAGCCAATTTGCAGGTTCCACAAAACATGACAAGAGCCCAATCCCGGCAGAAGCGTTTGTCGCATTGCGCGATAAACTTGTCTCTGAACATTTAGATAAGGTTCAGAAAAGGCCTTATGTGGTTGAAGCAGATATTTTATGGACTGCTTTAGCGCGGAAATACTTTGTTTTAATTACTCAGCCGGACCAACCGGCCGTGCTTGTGAGGACAACAGCAGGCCCAAAAGGAACGGAGTGGATGCAGAGCGCAATTCAGTTTGCGCCGGTTGGGGTCGAGCCCGGGAGTTCTTTGAAAAGGAGTTTTTTAATTTACCCCGGCCCTCAATATTATCAAACGCTGAAATCGTTCAATCAGGGTTTTGAGCAAATTCTCTCGCACGGGTTTTTTGGCCTCTTCAAACTTTGGCTTTTAACGGCCCTCCAGTGGGCCCACAAGGTAACCAGTAACTACGGTTGGGCCATTATCCTTCTCACGTGCGCGATCAAACTTTTGTTTACACCGCTGACGCATATGAGTTTTGAATCGATGAAGAAAATGCAGGCGCTTCAACCCAAAATCAAATCGCTTCAGGAGCGTTACAAAAACGATCAAGCCAAACTTTCACAGGAGACGATGGGTCTTTATAAGCAACACAAAGTCAATCCCATGGGCGGGTGTCTTCCCATGGTGCTTCAAATCCCGATTTTTATCGCGTTTTATCAAGTATTGGCTCAAACCGCCGAGTTAAAAGGCGCGCCTTTTATTTTTTGGATCAAGGATCTTTCTGAACCAGACGCCGCGTGGCTTCTTCCTTTTGCGCTGCCGTTTTTGGGTGCCAATGTCAATATTCTTCCTCTTCTGATGTTGGGTTCTATGGTTTGGCAGCAGCGCTTGACGCCGCAAACTGGGGGCACGAAAGAACAGCAGCAAATGATGATGTTTATGCCGATTATTTTTGGCTTTATTTTTTATAACCTTCCTTCCGGCCTCGTTCTTTATTGGTTTGTGAATAATATGCTTTCCATTTTTCATCAGTTGTTTGTGAAAGGAAAAGCGCTCCCTCATCACGAGGAAGTTTGAACGTTCGTCATTGCGAGGAGCAAAGCGACGAAGCAATCCGCGCTTGTCATTCTGAGCGTAACGAAGAATCTTAAGATCCTTCGGCCGCGCCTCAGGATGACACTTCGCCAGATTGCTTCGCCCTTCGGGCTCGCAATGACGGATCTGCGTTTCTACGCTCATTTATGATTCACGATAAAAAATACGATTCCATCGTCATTGGCGCCGGCCATGCCGGGACAGAAGCCGCGCTTTCAATCGCCCGCACCGGATATCAAGTTTTATTCCTCACGATGAATCTCGATTCCATCTGCCAAATGTCCTGTAACCCCGCCATCGGCGGCTTGGCCAAAGGCCATGTCGTCCGCGAAATGGACGCGCTCGGCGGCGAAATGGCCCTTGCGATTGACCATACGGCGCTTCAATTCCGCATGCTTAATAAATCAAAAGGCCCCGCGGTTTGGGCCCCGCGCGCGCAGGCGGACAAGAAAAATTATCAGCGTTATATGAAGCAGGTTGTGGAGTCCGAGCGCAATATTGATTTAAAGCAGGATCAAGCGGTGGAGCTTTTGGTCAAAGACGGAAAAGCAATCGGCGTCCGAACCATGATGGGGATTGAATACTACGGCGAAACCATCGTGGTTACCACCGGAACTTTTATGCGCGGCTTAATCCACGTGGGGGATGTCAATTATCCGGGCGGCCGCGGCGGCGATCCGCCTTCGCTCGGCCTTTCGGATTCACTCAAAGCACACGGTTTCGAAGTGGTGCGTTTTAAAACCGGAACGCCCTGCCGTCTTCGAAAAAACAGCATCGATTTTTCTGTTTGCGAAGAGCAGCCTGGCGATGTGGATCCGGAACCGTTTTCATTTCGAACCAAACAACTAAATCTCGATCAACTTTCCTGCTGGCTGACCTATACGAACGAAAAAACGCATGAAATTGTCCGCAAAAATTTGCATCGCTCTCCCCTTTATGCCGGGCGGATTGAAGGCATTGGGCCGCGTTACTGCCCTTCGGTTGAAGATAAAGTTGTGAAATTTGCGGACAAGCCGCGGCATCAAATTTATTTGGAACCGGAAGGCCGAAATACGGAAGAATTTTATGTCAACGGCCTTTCGACAAGCCTTCCGCAGGACGTGCAAATCGAAATGGTTCACAGCATTCCCGGGCTTGAGCACGCTGAGCTGATGAGATTCGGTTATGCGATTGAATACGATTGTATGCCGCCTACCCAACTTAAGCATTCGCTTGAAACAAAGAAAATCGAAAATTTATTTTTTGCGGGACAAGTTAATTGCACTTCCGGCTACGAAGAAGCCGGAGCTCAAGGCCTGATGGCCGGGCTCAATGTGATTCGAAAGCTCAAACGCCAGGATCCTTTTGTTCTTGATCGCTCAGAAGCTTATATTGGCGTTTTAATTGATGACCTGGTCACACGCGGAACCAATGAGCCGTATCGGCTGTTTACGTCGCGCGCGGAATTTCGGCTTTTGCTCAGACAAGACAACGCGGATGAGCGGCTTATGAAATACGGCTTCGCATTTGGGTTAATTCAAAATGAGACGTACCAGAATTTATTGGAAAGAAAGAAAACCGAAGAAAATATAGTCCTGAAATTGCGCGAGACTAAGTTTGAAAGCAATTCCTTCGAAAAATTGCTTAGGCGTACAGATGTTACATTTAACTCATTATTAAATAATGGTTTAGATTTGTGTGAAATTGATGAAAATATTTATAGAAAGGTTGAATGGGATATTAAGTATGAAGGGTACATTAAGCGGCAATTAGCAGATGTTGCCAAATTCAAGAAGCTGGAAAAGAGAAAAATTCCGGATTTCCTGGACTATTCCGCTATCCGAGGACTGAGCCGCGAAGCCAAGGAGAAGTTTTCCAAGGTAAAGCCGGTTTCTCTGGGCCAGGCCTCTCGGATCCCCGGGATGTCCAGCTGTGATATTTCAGTTTTGCTTGTTTACATCGAAAAACTCGCCCGCGTTTCACCCCAGTAGAATAAGCAGTTTTCCTAGTAAATTGGTCAAAAGTTTCACGTGAAACCCCGTTAGAAATGATCCTATAAAGACACAATTTCTAACGGGGTGAAACACTCCCAAATAGGCTGGCCTAAAAACTTCTGTCCACAAAAAGATTGCTACAGCCAAAATGTTTTTTCGGCACCCATTAAGGTAGCTCGCCGTTATGCTGTCGGGCGCAACGACAAAATACATTATTAATCTGATTTCGTGTACTATATAAACAGTTATAATTTAATGTTTTATGAATAAAATTAACCAATCTTTATTCTCAAGTTCAATCATGAAAGGCCGATAATTTTAACAACCAAATCAGCTATGTTTCACGTGAAACCCCGTTAGAAATGATCCTGTAAAGTAAAGACATAATTTCTAACGGGGTGAAACAAAAATGGCTTGTTTTTAAATTCGAATTGTATAAGATAGGCTCAAATGGGACAGGTATTTTCTCTCTGTAATCAAAAAGGCGGCGTCGGGAAAACCACGACGGCCGTCAATCTCGCCAGCTGCCTCGCCCAAAAAAATAAGAAAATTCTCCTCATTGACATTGATCCTCAAGGAAATGCTACCAGCGGACTCGGTCTTGATAAGAATTCATTAGAAAAAACAGCTTATGACATTCTTATACATAAAAACAGTATATCGCAAGTAACTGTAAATACATGTCTTACAGATTTATTTTTAATTCCAGCAAATCCACATCTTGCCGGAGCTGAAATCGAGCTGATTCATGCAGAGAATCGCGAATTTTTACTTAGAAACGCCATCGAGCCCTTGAGAAGTGAATATGATTTTGTGCTCATTGATTGCCCGCCCTCATTAGGGCTTTTGACGCTCAACGCTTTGGTGGCAAGCGACCGGATGCTCATTCCTTTACAGTGCGAGTATTATGCTTTGGAGGGTTTAGGGCAGCTTTTAAATACCTTCCAGCTTGTACACGAAAAATTAAATCCCTCTCTTGAAATCGGAGGCGTTATTTTAACCATGGCTGATTTCCGCACCAATTTAACGCAGCAAGTGATTGAAGATGTGCGCAATCATTTTCACGATCGTGTTTTTCAAACCGTGGTTCCGCGCTTAGTAAAAATTAGCGAGGCGCCTAGTTTTGGGAAACCCATCACACTTTATGACCCTGATTCCAAAGGCGCCAAATGTTATCAAGAAATTGCGCAAGAATTTTTAGCACGATTTCCAATGCTGCGCATACCGTCATTGCGAGGGAGCGAAGCGACCGAAGCAATCTCTTGAGGTTGATCCCAATACTGAGATTGCCGCGCCCCTTCGGGGCTCGCAATGACGAATACTTATAACGGAGGAGAACATCATATGGAACTCAAAAAGAAAGTGTTAGGCAAAGGTCTAAGCGCTCTAATCCCAGATAGTTACATGAAGATGGTGGAAACACAAAAGGAAACGCTTAAAGCACAGCCTGCTAAATCCGAATTTGGGATTCAGGAAATTCCGATCGCTTCAATTCGGCCGAACCGCGAGCAACCGCGCCATCGTTTTCGTGACGAAACGATTCAAGAACTTGCGGATTCAATCCGCGAGCAAGGAATTTTGCAGCCCATCATCGTTAAAAAATCAGGCGACGGTTATGAATTAATTTGCGGTGAGCGGCGCGCGAAAGCAGCGCAAAAATGCGGCCTTGATACAATCCCGGCCATTGTTAAAGATGTGGCCGAAGACAAGCTCTTGGAATGGGCGCTGGTTGAGAACATTCAGCGCGAAGATTTAAATCCAATCGAAGAAGCGCAGGCTTATGTACGTTTAATCGAATCCCGCGATCTTTCCCACGATGTGATTGCAAGAAAAGTGGGCAAAGACCGTTCTACAATCGCAAATTCGATACGGCTTCTCAGGCTCCCGCAGGAAATTTTGGAAGGCTTAATCGACGGCCGCTTGCAGTCAGGCCATGCGCGCGCGCTTCTTTCGCTTCCAACACCGGAACATCAACGCCAGCTGGCCAAGCGAATCATGGAAGACCGGCTCTCGGTAAGGCAAGTGGAAGAAATGGTGGGGCGCATGGCAACCCGAAAGCGCCGCGCCAAGACAGCCCGAACAGTAGACCAAGAATTAATCGCGCTTGAAACCAAACTGGAGCGAAAACTCGGCACACAGGCGCGCATTTTTACAAATCGTAAGAACCAGGGGAGAATTGAAATTCGTTATTATTCCCTTGATGACCTCGATCGTTTGCTTAATCTTCTGGGTGTTTCCCACGCCTAAGCGCGCATTGACAAACAAAGCCACAGGCAATAGAATCGCCCACTTGTGTTCCCTTTATTTTTCAATAGTTAAAGGGAGAGGTGCCAGAGCCCGGTTGATTGGGGCAGTCTCGAAAACTGCTATACGCTTTGCGTATCGTAGGTTCAAATCCTACCCTCTCCGGAGTTATCTACATTAAAATTGTGCCAAGTGGTTATTAATTATAAGATAACGACGGTACTGATTTCCCATTTTGTTTAATTTATAAAAATCAGTGCCGTTGCTACACATGAGCTGGACGAGCGAATGGAAAAAGTGCGTTATTACAACATAAATTGAAATGAGCAAAAAA
>MHFM01000014.1:0-3990 GCA_001804205.1 Omnitrophica bacterium RIFCSPLOWO2_01_FULL_45_10b | reverse complement strand
AAAGACCGCGTGGCGCAAAGTTTTCTGTTTACCGGCTCGCGCGGGGGAGGAAAAACGTCCACCGCCCGCATTTTGGCGAAGGCGCTTAATTGTGAGAAGGGCCCGGCCGTTGAGCCATGCAATCAATGTGTTTCATGTGATGAAATTACGCGCGGGACAAGCCTGGATATCCTTGAAATTGACGGCGCCTCAAATCGCGGGATTGACGAAATTAGGGCGCTTCGTGAGAATGTTAAGTTCAAACCCACGCATGGGCGGTATAAGATTTATATCATCGACGAAGTCCATCAAATTACGCACGATGGGTTCAATGCGCTGCTTAAAACTTTGGAAGAGCCGCCCCCGCATGTAAAATTTATTTTCGCAACTACTGAGGCCCATAAAGTTCCGCTTACCATTCTCTCGCGCTGCCAACGATTTAATTTCAGGCGTATTCCAACGGCGGAAGTTGTCGCAAAACTCAAAGAAGTCGCCCGCGAAGAAAAAATAAAAATTTCAGACCAAGCTATTTTTCTCATTGCAAAACAATCGGAGGGAAGCCTTCGGGATGCCGAAGGGCTTTTGGATCAGATGGCCAGTTTTTCAGGCAGCAAAATCGAGGAAACCGATATCACTTTTTCGCTCGGCCTTGCCGAATCCGGCGTTTATTTTTCGATTCTTAGCGCTTTGAAAGAGCGAAACACCAAGGAAATACTTACTCAAATTGCAAAGCTTTCGGATGAAGGAAAAGATTTGAACCAATTTGCAAAAGGGCTTGTGGAACTTTTTCGTAATCTGCTCGTTTTTCAGGTTGGCGGCGAAGCCGAGAAATTAATCGAAGGATCTGACGAAGAACTGGCCGAGCTTCAAAAATTTAAAAGCGCTTTCTCGCGCGAGGAGCTTTTGTTTTCATTAACCCTTCTGCAGCAGCTGGCCCGAGAAATACGCTGGGCTCAAACCCCCAGATTTTCAATTGAAGCCTGCCTTTTGAAAATCGCGCATCGCTCCGATCTAAAATCCATCGATGAAATTTTGAAAGAATTAAAATCTTTTCCGAAGTCCAATTTTGTCATTCCCGCGGAAGCGGGAATCCAGGCTCATAGATCCCCGACACTTTCGGAGAAGAACGTCGAGTTCTTCCCGAAAAGTGCTCCGCGCACGGGCGCGAGCGTAAAGGATTTCGGGGATGACCTTAAATCCAAAGAGCCCCAGAAAAAAAAAGACAATTTTGAGTTAGAGCAAGCCGCGGTGGCCACAAGCCCCGAGGAGCTTCCTCGCCCGGCATTCCAAAGATCAGCTGCCATTGTGAGCACAGCGAAGCAACCCAACACTGTCATTCTGAGGCCAAAGGCTGACAAAGAAGAGACTGCCCCCACAAAACCAAAAGTTGTTGCGGGCTCGACAATTACCATCAGCGATGTCGGGCGGGTTTGGCCGGATCTTTTGGAGCGCGTTAAAGCAATCAAAATGTCATGCGGCACCTATTTGGCGGAGTCCGAACCTGTGGAAGTGGTGGATGGGTTTGTGGTATTTGGTTTTCCGGTCGAATTTAAATTTCATAAGGAAGCCATTGAGCATCAAAGCAATAAAGAGCTCGTCCGCTCAACCTTGAACACGCTTTTGGGGGCCACAGTTAATGTTTCTTTTGTGGTCACCCAACCGGTGAAGAATGTGACCACATCGCCCGTAAGCAGCGCCCAGCTCAGTGACGTGAAAGAATCTGAAATTATTACCTCAGCCCTTAATATTTTTGAAGGAAGCAAAGTCGTCCGCCGCGATCCTAATTGATATGGCCCATCCTTATTCAGAACGTCTCCAAAAATTGATGAAGTCTTTCACGAAATTCCCCGGAATCGGCCCGAAATCGGCTGAACGAATTGTGCTTCATTTATTGAAACAAGACCGCGCCCAAGTGGAAGAACTTGCCCGTTTGATTTCTGAATCGAAAGCCAACACTTTTTTCTGCGAGCGCTGCAACAATTTAAGCGAAAAGAAAATGTGCCATATTTGCGATGACTCAAATCGGGATCATACAATACTTTGCATTGTGGAGGAGCCCAAAGACGTCGCTTCCTTAGAACGCACGGGAAGCTTCAACGGTGTTTATCATGTGCTGCTCGGCGCGCTTTCTCCGCTTGAAGGAATTGGCCCCCGCGAACTTCGGCTTGAGCGGCTCGTCAAACGAATCGGCGCCGGCCAAATCAAAGAAGTCATTCTTGCCACCAATCCCAACGCGGAAGGGGATGCCACGGCCATGTATTTGGCCGAACTGTTGAAGCCCTTTGGCCGCATCAAGGTGACGCGAATCGCGCGCGGCGTTCCCATTGGCTCTAATATCGAATACATTGATCAAGCAACTTTGCAGCGTGCCCTTGAAGGGCGAACCGCCGTATAAAATGAAGTCTCTTTGGCGTGATGCTGAAGCTCGGCGCAAGAACGCACTTGATCAATTGGTCTACCGCTCCCGCTTAATTGGATACGAAGCTAAGCTCTGCGTTTGGGGTGGCGGAAATACTTCCACGAAACGCATCGAACGCGATCATTTGGGCCGCTCCATTAAGATTTTGTGGGTCAAGGGTTCCGGCTCCGATTTAAAGGTAAGCGAACGCAAACATTTTTCCCCTCTTCGGCTTGACGATTTATCGCTGCTTTTAAGACGCGAGCAAATGACTGACGAGGAAATGGTCGAGCTCCTGAGCCGCTCGTTAATGGACCCAAAAGCCCCGCGGCCTTCCATCGAAGCGCTTCTTCACGCTTTTCTTCCGTTCCAAGATATTGATCACTCCCATGCGGATGCGATTCTTTCCGTCACAAATACAAAACACGGCCGCGAAATCGCCAAAAAAATTTATGGCAGCTCTCTTATTTGGATTCCGTATGTAAAACCCGGCTTTACTTTGGCCAAACGCATGTATGAAGCTTATCGAAAAAATCCGAAAGCCCAAGGCGCCATTCTTGAAAATCACGGCTTGATTACGTGGGGAGATTCTTCAAAGGAAAGTTATTCGCGTATGATTCAAATGGTTTCCCGTGCAGAGAGTTATATTCATAAGAAAGCACGAGGAAGGTCCGCCACAAAACGCAGCGGATCCGCCACGCGGTTTGGCGGAAAACCCTTCGGCCCTTCTATTCATAAAACGCTGAATGAATCCGCACGCAAAGAGTGGCTTCGTGGGTTTTTACCCATTATTCGTAAGGTCGTAAGCGCTCGAAAAGAAGTTGTGCTTCACGTGGTAACGAATCCCGCGGTTTTGGAGTTTGTAAATTCAAAACTCGGGCCCCGTCTTTCACAAATCGGCCCCGCGACACCCGACCATATGCTTAGAACAAAACGCATTCCGCTATTTGTGAAAATCAACCCCCGTCATTGCGAGGAGGCCGTTAGGCCGACGAAGCAATCTCAAGGCACGGGATTGCTTCGCTTCGCTCGCAATGACGGATTAACGGTCACACTTGAAAAACAAATCGAATCGTTTGCAAAAGCTCACGAACGTTATTTCCACCGCTTCCGTAAGTCGGGCATGCAAATGCTCGATCCTTATCCGCGCGTCCTTTTGATTCCCGGCATTGGTTTGATTGCGACGGGAAAAGACAAAGACAGCGCCATTCAATGCGCCGAAGTTTATGAACATTCCATTCAAACGATGCGCGGCGCTCAAGCGATCGATCAATACCGCTCACTTTCTTTGCCGCTTGCCTTTGAAATGGAATATTGGTCGCTTGAACTTTATAAGCTCACACTTGCGCCGCCGGAAAAACCATTGGCTCGAAAAATTGCGCTCATTACGGGCGCTTGCGGCGCAATTGGGCGCGCTATTTCAGAAAAATTGGTGCGCGAAGGTGCTCATATCGCTATTTGCGATCTGGATTTAAAAAAGGCAGAAAAACTTGCCTCGGAACTGGACACTAAATTTGGAATTGGCCGCGCGATGGGCCTTAAAATGGATGTCACCAAAGAAAAGGACGTTGTGGAGTCATTTTCAAAAACGGTACTTGAGTTTGGCGGCCTCG
>MHFM01000013.1:19243-29971 GCA_001804205.1 Omnitrophica bacterium RIFCSPLOWO2_01_FULL_45_10b | reverse complement strand
GCCGGAAACAGTTGATAGCCCACAAGGTTCAAGGCGATTTAACGGCTGATCCCGACGGCGGCCAATGGATCCAAATTGAACCTGTCTTTATTCCATTAACGCCCCTGTGGTGGAGAAATGACCGCGTCGAAGGCATCAAAGTGAAGGCGCTTTACAACGAGAAACAAATCGCAGTTCATCTTGAGTGGGAAGATCAATCACAAGATATCTCCACGGTTGCGCCCCAATCCTTCTCAGATGGTGCCGCCGTCCAATTTTCCGGCGAAGAATCCCCTCCGGTATTTGCGATGGGCAGCCCGGATTCTCCCGTTACGCTTTGGCACTGGAAGGCCTCTTGGGAAAAGGAAAAGACCTCTTGGGAAGATATTGAAACAAAGTACCCTCATACCGCAACGGATTTCTACGAAGCACAGACGGATTATGAGCATGGGGCTCCTTTTGAAACCAAGGATTTTAAGACAAAGACTCATAATCCGCTTTATGCCACGGGTCATGGAGCCGGTAATCCTCTGTCCAATCCCCAACGGCCATCTGCAGGTGAGGAAGCCCGCGCAACAGGAATTGGTTCCTTAACGACGATGAAACCCTCTGTTGAGAAGGTGGATATAAAAGGTATTTATCAAAACGGAAAATGGCAAGTCAGTTTCGTTCGTGAATTACAAGTCGCGGATTCGGATCGGTTGGAGTTCAAGCCCGGACTGCCGATGAATATTGCTTTCGCCGTTTGGGATGGCGCCAAGGGCGACCGGAATGGCCAAAAAATGGTTTCCATTTGGAATGAAATGATATTTGAATCTTAGGAGAGATGCCATGAGAAAGCTGAAAAAGAATGGAGTGGAACGTATGAATGAATCACGGCGAGATTTCTTAAAAATTTCTGCCGTAACCGCTGTCACTTTAGCGCTTTCAAATAAGCCGTTTTTGCTTTGGGCTCTTGAGCCTGTCGCGAACGTCGAGAATCCTCTTGCGTATTACCCGAACCGCGATTGGGAGAAAATTTACCGCGATCAATACCGTTATGACCGCACGTTTTCATGGGTTTGTTCTCCAAATGATACGCATGCCTGCCGCGCGCTGGCGTATGTTCGCAATGGCATCATTATTCGATCCGGTTCGGAATATAATTATGAAACCTATGGGGATCTTTATGGCAATAAGGCAACCCAAAATTGGAACCCACGTCAATGCGCAAAAGGTTTTACCTTTCACCGGTTGATGTATGGGCCCTACCGGCTGAAATACCCGTTGGTTCGCCGCGGTTGGCGCGAATGGGCGGATGCTGGTTTCCCAGATCTAACGCCTGAGAATAAGACAAAGTATAAATTTGATTCGCGCGGTACGGATCAGCTGGAGAAAGCCACTTGGGATGAAGCCTACACCTATATTGCAAATGGCATCATGTCCATTGCAAAAAGATATAGCGGTGTGGAGGGAAAAAGAAAACTCCTTGCTGAAGGTTATCCCGAAGAAATGCTGGCTCCCATGAAGGGCGCAGGAACACGGACAATGAAATTTCGCGGCGGCATGGGTCTTCTTGGCGTTTTTGGGAAATACGGGATGTACCGGTTGGCCAATACCATGGCCCTATTGGATGTCAACATTCGCGGTGTCAGTGAAGAGGGTGCGATGGGAGGAAGGGCTTGGTCCAATTACACCTGGCACGGAGACCAGGCCCCAGGCCATCCGTGGGTTCATGGGCTTCAAAATGCGGATTGTGATTTTAATGATCTCAGGTTCAGCAAATTGATTATCCAGGACGGAAAAAATCTCGTTGAAAATAAACTGACGGATAGCCACTGGTTTATCGAATGCATGGAACGGGGCGCGAAGCTTGTCACCATTTCTCCGGAATACAGCCCGCCCGCAAGCAAGTCCGATTATTGGATTCCTATCCGTCCCCAGACGGATGCCGCTCTTTTCTTGGGGATTACGCGGCTGATGATTGATCAAGGATGGTATGACAAGGAATTTGTCGCGCAGTTTACCGATTTTCCGCTTCTTGTGAGGACGGATAATTTGAAGCGGCTTCGCGCAGCCGATATTTTCCCCGATTATAAATTGGGTCTTTCAAAAAACGGGCCGAGTTTCAAATATCAAGGCCTAAAACAAGAACAGTATGAAAAACTCGGGGATTTTGTTGTGTGGGATGAAACCAAAGGTGCGCCGGTTGCGATCACCCGCGATGATGTGGGCAAGAATCTTTCCAAAAAAGGAATCAATCCGGCTTTAGAAGGCAGCTATAAAGTAAAAACAGTGGACGGAAAAGAGATCGAAGTGACAACCCTCTTTTCGCTCTACAAGATACATCTTCGGGATTACGATCTGGACTCCGTGGTGGAAATCACCAAGGCCCCGAAGGATTTGATCGAACAACTTGCTAAAGATATCGCGGCAATTAAACCCGTAGCGATTCATCAAGGCGAAGGAATTAACCATTGGTTCCATGCCACGGAAATGAACCGGGCAGCTTATCTCCCCCTGATGCTTACTGGTAATATCGGTCAGAAAGGGGCAGGAGCGTTTGGCTGGGCCGGGAATTATAAGGCAGCTTTATTTCAAGGATCCGCATGGACAGGGCCGGGCTTTAAAGGTTGGGTCGCAGAGGATCCTTTTCACCCGAATCTTGACCCTCAAACACCAGGCAAAGCAATCAACGCTCACGCGTATTTTAGGGATGAGGAGCCCGCCTACTGGAATCACGGGGATCGGGCATTGATCGTCGATACGCCCGCAGAAGGAAAAAAGGTTTTTACCGGCTCTACGCATATGCCGACCCCTACCAAAGCCATGTTGTTTACCAATGTCAATCTCATCAACAATGCAAAGCATACGTATGACATGCTCAAAAACGTTAATCCGAATGTGGAAATGATCCTATCGATCGACATTCAGATGACGGCCTCGATTGAATACGCAGATATTGCCCTGCCGGCTAATACCTGGATGGAATCGGAGGGGTTGGAAGTTACGGCTTCATGCTCGAATCCATTTCTCCAAATTTGGAAGGGCGGAATTCCTCCGATTTTCGACAGCAAGGATGATCTCGTGATTTTGTCTGAAATTGCAGCAAAACTTGGGGACCTCACCGGTGATGCACGCTTTCGCGACTATTGGAAATTTGCGCTGGAAGGAAAACGCGAGGTTTACATCCAGCGGCTTTTGGATTCTTCTACAACTACAACGGGATACAAGCTCGATGACATCATGAAGGGTAAATATGGGCCTCCGGGAGGCGCATTGATGTTGTTCCGAACTTATCCTCGTATCCCATTCTGGGAGCAGGTTCACGAGGATCAGCCCTTTTACACGGATCACGGGCGCTTGCAGGCTTACACGGACGTTCCGGAAGCGATTGAATACGGAGAGAATTTCATCGTCCACCGCGAAGGTCCTGAGGCGACTCCTTATTTGCCGAATGTGATTGTAAGCTCCAATCCTTATATTCGTCCAAAAGATTATGGAATTCCTCTTGATGCTGAGCATTGGGATGAACGCACGATTCGCAATGTGAAGCTTCCTTGGTCAGAAGTAAAAAATACCAAAAACTTTTTATGGGAAAAAGGATTTCAATTTTTCTGTCTGACCCCCAAAAGCCGCCACCGGGTTCACTCCCTTTGGAGCAATGTAGACTGGCATCAAATCTGGGATTCAAATTTTGGAGATCCTTACCGCATGGATAAACGCACACCCGGCGTCGGCGAACAGCAGATTCATCTGAATCCTCAAGCCGCCAAGGATTTGGGAATAAACGACGGTGATTATGTTTACGTGGATGCGAATCCAGCGGACCGGCCTTACCGGGGCGCGAAACCAGGAGATCCTTTTTATAAAGTGGCCCGGCTCATGCTGCGGGCAAAATATAATTCCGCCTATCCTTATCATGTGGCCATGATGAAACACGGAACTTACATTGCTACGGAAAAATCGGTCAAAGCCCATGAGACCCGCGCAGATAAACGAGCCTTATCTGAAGGAGGAGCTTATCAAGCCAATTTCCGGTACGGTTCCCAACAGAGCGTGACCCGTAATTGGCACATGCCCATGCATCAGACCGACACGCTCTTTCATAAAGCAAAGGTCTTCATGTCCTTTATTTTCGGAGGAGAAGCGGACAATCACGCGGTCAACACCGTACCGAAGGAAACGCTCGTGCGAATAAGCAAGGCCGAAGACGGCGGTTTGGGCGGTAAAGGTTTGTGGGAACCTGTCAAAACCGGTTACACGCCGGCCCATGAAAATGATGTGATGAAGCAATACTTGCACGGTGGATTTATCAAAACCTGAGGATAAACGTTATGCCTAAAGAAGAAATAGATCCTGAAGATCCGATGGAAATGGTGGGGATTGAACTTCCCGGCCAAAGCGAGGCCCAACTTCGTGATATGACACTTTCTTTTGCGGAAGAATTTGTGCGGGAAGGATATGATGAAGAAAAACTGATGTCCATGTTTCAAAATCCTTTTTATCAAGGTCCTTATCTTGCCTGGAAACAAAAAGGCGATGATTATGTCCGCGCCATTATTCAAGAGGCCATCCGTATGTGGCGGCCGCAAGGAGGTTGCCATGCCTAAAGTATTTAACTGGCAACTTGGACGTCAAATGGAATACCCTCATGCGGAGCATCATCCAGACCGGCAATTTGCTTTTGTTTTTAATTTAAACCGTTGTATCGGCTGCCAGACTTGCACGATGGCCTGCAAATCCACTTGGACTTTTTCCAAAGGACAGGAGTACATGTGGTGGAATAATGTGGAAACCAAACCCTACGGGGGCTATCCGCAATTTTGGGATGTAAAGATCCTGAAACTTTTGGAAGAAGCCAACCCCGGTGGACAGAAATGGAAGAATGATACCTTTGAGGGGAAAACAATTTTTGAAGCAGCTACTCACATTGGAAATGAGCCGCAGCGTGTTCTGGGATATCTTCCAACAGATGAAGAATGGCGTTTCCCCAACATTTACGAAGATAACGCAGTTGGCCCTAAAGGGAATGAGTCCTCTTATGTACCCGAAGGGGTTAAACTTCCGGAACATAAGACTTGGTTTTTTTATTTGGCGAGGATCTGCAATCATTGCACCTATCCCGGATGCCTTGCGGCTTGTCCGCGCAATGCCATTTACAAGAGGCCTGAAGACGGCGTTGTCCTTGTTGATCAGGAGAGGTGCCGCGGTTACAGAAAATGTGTTGAAGCATGTCCTTACAAAAAAGCAATGTACCGACCCAGCACCCGCGTTACGGAGAAATGTATTGCCTGTTATCCGCGTCTTGAAGGAAAGGATCCCGAAAGCAAGGGGCAGCCGATGGAGACACGCTGCATGGCGGCATGTATCGGCCAGATTCGTCTTCAGGGGTTGGTGAAAATTGACAAGAAAACCGGCCAATGGATCGAGGACCGTTACAACCCTATTTATTATCTTGTCAAAATCGCAAAGGTCGGGCTTCCACTTTATCCACAGTTTGGTACGGAGCCAAACGGCTTCTATATTCCACCACGATGGGTACCTCGTGATTTTCTGAAGCAAATGTTCGGGCCCGGAGTGGACCACGCGATTGATTCCTATATGGTGCCGGACCGGGAACTGCTAGCCGTCCAACAGCTCTTTCGAAAAGCAAATCAAATTATCTTCAGGTACGAATTAAAGGAAGGTCCCAAGGTTTTTGAAACGGAGATTCACGGAAAACCGTTTACGATGTATAACGACACCATCATTGGATACAACCAAGCGGGGAAAGAAGTGGTCCGAACCCAGGTTGAGGAGCCCTTTCATGTCAGACCCAACATCCATCAAAACTCCATATAAGGCGAGCGAACTATTTGCCCGCAGTCAGGGCTACCGGTTGCTTGCGATCCTTTTAAGGTATCCCAAAATGGGGGAGGGACTGAATCTCCTTCAAGCATCTTTGAAAGACTACGAGGGGTCACTCGAAGACATCGAGACGCCTTGGAAAAACCAGTTAGTTCGTTATGTCAAAAAACTAAGTCAAACTCTCCCAAATATCTCTGAAGATGAATGGATTAGGGAATATGAATATTGTTTTGGTCATACAGCCAATTCCAAAGTTTCCGCTTATGAATTGGAGTATGGCGAAGAACACAGCCACCGCGAACCGCAGGAGCTCGCGGACATCACCGCTTTTTATCAGGCCTTTGGTCTTCAGGTTTCAAAGAAAGCTCATGAGCGGGGCGATCATATCCATGTGGAGTGCGAATTTATGCATTTCCTCACTTTTAAGGCGGTTTATGCGCTTGAACATGGTCAAAAGGATCATGCCGCCACCTGCGAAGAATCTGCTTTGCGCTTTCTCTCCGACCATCTGGTGCGGTGGATGCCAGCCTTTGCGGTGAGGCTCGGGCGCACTGCGAGATTTGATTGGTTGAACGCAATTGCTGATTTTGCGCTTTGTTTTATTCTCACAGAATGTGACATTCAAGGCATCGAAGCCGGGGACCGGAATCTGCCCATACGTATCGTTGAGGAGAAGGTGGAAACAGGTTGCGTCTCCTGTCAACTGTCGCCTTTGGCCAGGGATATAGGGAACAGCTGATGAGCGTATCCATGAAACTGACTTTTGAACCAAGTTTTGTTGAAAACGCCGTTTTCCTGGCGATCCGACGATGTGAAGAAAAGGGGTCGAGAGATCTTGCGCAAAAGTGGCATGCCGAAAGGAATCGGATTTATACAATCAAAGACGATCAAGTCCGCAACAAGGCATTTAAGCAACTGGATGATCAATGGCTCGCTCGTCTAGGACTAAGAACAAGGTTTGAAGCCATTCTTAACTCTTTTTCAATCTTGCAGAGTGATTCTTTGATCATCCATATCCAGCGGGCTCTCGCCCGAAAGGATGAGGGATCGGAGCTCTACGTTCAAGGAGATGTGAAAACGAACCTTGTGAAGCTTCAGACGATGCGTTTGTTTGAAGGCGATTATGTTGAGAAATTCCTGCGCCATGAGTGGCTGCACATCTCGGATATGTTGGACCCTATTTTTCAATACTCTCCCCATGTGGTATTGAGCGGCCGAAGCGAACTGGAGGATAACCTGATCCGCGATCGGTACCGCCTCTTATGGGATTTGTATGTGAGCGCAAGGCTCCTGAAAATGGGTTTTTATATCTTGATTCCCCTGGCCCAGCAAAAACAGTTCATCGATCGGGCCTTTTCAAAATGGACGGCGGAAGCACGGGAGAAAATATTCCAGGAAATTTTGGATCAAAAGCATCAAACACAATCAGATTTTCTCGGATTGGCCAGAGACGAAAAGCTGACGGTTCCATTAGGGCAGGGCGGGCTCCTATGTCCTCTTTGTCATTTCACGAGTTTTGATCCTTTGGACCTTTCAGCCCAGCAGGATGCCGTGATCATAAAAAAGATCCAAAGGGATTATCCGGACTGGAATACCGACTTGGGTATTTGTCAGAATTGTTTCGACCTTTACCAATCAAAAATGAGAGCGGTGGGATGAAAACAGAAGATGTGGTACCTCAACCTGATCGCAGAGAATTTTTAAGGAAATTGCCGCGGCATTTTCTGGAAAAGTTTGGCGCTGTAGCAAGGGAGGGGATACTTGCATTTTCTTCGAGAACCGAGGAGATTGGGCTCCCCCGAGATCTTGTGGCGCAGGTTGAGGTTTCACGTTGTCTCGCCTGGAGCGGACTCATTTGCCAGCAGTGTTACTTGGCTTGTCCAAAACGTGAACAGGCAATTGAAATGCGGGATCAAAAGCCGATTATTACGGTGTCTATTTGTGACGGTTGCGCGATGTGCGTCAGCGCATGCGAAACAGTCAATGATTTACCCGCCATTCGGATGGTATCCCGTGTGCCTGCATCCATTGTTAACGCAGCGGAAAAGGAGGTGACGTCATGAGCATGCCAGGACCTTTGGAGCTCGTTGTTATTTTCTTAGTTGTCTTTTTGCTTTTTGGAGCAAAACGGCTTCCAGAAATTGCAAGAGGGCTGGGAGAAGGCATTAAGGAATTTAAAAAAGCGATTCGTTTTTGATGATAAAGAGCAAAACTAAAACTTGATGGGGGGCCTATGAATTGGATTCATCAATTGCTTCGTGTGATAGGTGTATTTTGTTTGGTCATGGTATTCGAAAGGGCTGGCTACGGTGCTACGATTTCGGGAAAAGTGCTATTCGAAGGAACGGCACCGGAAACGCAACCACTTGATCTGGCGGCGGATCCAACATGTGCTGCGCTTCATTCGGAAGGGTTGAAATCTGAGGAAGTCGTGGTGAATCCAAATGGAACTCTCAAAAATGTTTTTGTCTATGTAAAGTCAGGGCTTGAAGGAAAGACCTTTGCGGCTTCCCAGAATCCTGTTATGCTGGACCAACAGGGTTGTCACTACGTCCCGCATGTCTTCGGAGTTCAAACGGGCCAGCCTATCGAAATCGTAAACAACGATGCCACGCTTCATAATGTTCATGCAGTTGCGACGGCGAACAAGGAATTCAATCTTGGGATGCCGATCCAGGGAATGAAACTTAAAAAGACATTCGACAAGCCGGAAGTGATGGCCAAATTCAAATGCGACGTGCACTCTTGGATGTCGGCTTATGTGGGAGTGCTCGACCACCCCTTTTTCAGCGTTACAAACGAAGAAGGTTCATTCGAGATCAAGGACCTTCCTCCTGGAGATTATGTTCTGGAAGCCTGGCATGAGAAGCATGGGTCACAGACGCAATCGGTACGTGTCAGCCAGGAGGACACCCCCGAAATTTCGTTTCGATATTCAGGCACTTGAGAGCGTAGAAATATGATTACATGGGACGAAAGCTTTTCAACGGGCGAAGAGAAAATTGATTCGCAACACAAATCACTTTTTCAATTTATCAACCAACTGCATGATGACATGATGACGGAAAAACCGCCGTCTGCATTTGAATACAGCCTCAAATTCCTCGCCGATTATGCGAAATCGCATTTTTGTTACGAAGAATCATGCATGGACCGTTATCATTGCCCTGCGGCTCAAAGAAATAAGGACGCCCATAAAGAATTTTTGGAATTCTACAAGTCTTATGAGATCAAAATCAAAAAAGAGGGGTTTACCTCGAAATCCATTGCGGAATTGCATGTGTTTATCGAAAATTGGATAGTCAGACATGTCCGGACCATTGACACACAATTAAAGCCATGCATCCAATCCTTGCCCCCGACTTGAGTTATTCGACATACAAAATGGAGACCTCATGATTGATATAAGCTTCCTATACTGCGGAAAGGAATCCCGTTCTGTTTCGCACCGCTACGGGAAGAGGGTTTCGTCCAATCTTCCTCAAGGAGAGAGGCCTTATGAAGTTCCGGCTTCTTCTGGGGAAAGGCGCCCGATCGTTGTCTGGAATATCACCCGCACCTGTAACCTTCGTTGCCTTCACTG
The DNA here is from genome assembly GCA_001804205.1 of Omnitrophica bacterium RIFCSPLOWO2_01_FULL_45_10b. Taxonomy (GTDB): domain Bacteria; phylum Omnitrophota; class Omnitrophia; order Omnitrophales; family Danuiimicrobiaceae; genus 01-FULL-45-10b. The sequence continues at coordinate 20,580 of MHFM01000013.1, read as the reverse complement.
CTACAGCGATTCGGAGGGGAAGCGCTACGGCGGCGAACTTACAACGGAGGAGGCAAAGGCGGTTCTGGATGACCTCGCCGCCTACCGGGTGCCCGCGGTCCTTTTCTCCGGAGGCGAGCCGCTTCTTCGTCAGGACATTTTTGAGCTTTCAGTGTATGCAAAGCAAAAGGGGCTCCGCACGGTTCTTTCTACCAACGGCTCTCTCATTTCGCCAGCCCTGGCCACGGTCATTGGAGATGCAGGATTCTCCTATGTGGGCGTCAGCCTTGACGGAATCGGTGAGGTCCACGACCGATTTCGGGGAACGCGGGGGGCTTTTGAAAAAACTCTTGCCGGAATCCAAAATCTCGTGGGTGTCGGTCAAAAAACAGGCCTTCGGCTCACACTGACGGAAGGGACGATCGACCAAATCGATTCGCTCTTTGATCTGGTCGAAAGAGAAGGCATTCGGCGCGTCTGTTTCTATCACCTTGTACCGAGCGGACGCGGGAGGGAGATTTTTTCGGCGAACCCCGTGAAAACCCGTGTAGGAATCGACCGAGTCCTCGTCCGGACAAGGCAAGCTTTGGGCCGAGGCCTTCCCCTTGAGGTTCTGACCGTCGACAATCATGCGGACGGGGTTTACGTTTATCTCAAGCTCCACGATGAGGGTAATTCCCGCTGCGAGGATGTCTTCGGAAGAATTTTGTGGAACGGCGGGGCGCTTTATTCTTCAGGAGTGGGGATTGCGTGCATTGATTCGCAGGGGAATGTTCATCCGGATCAGTTTTGGACGCATTACTCATTGGGGAATGTCCGGGAACGGAAATTCAGCGAGATTTGGTCGGATCCAGAAGAGCCTCTTCTTAAGAAATTGAGAAACCGGAAAGAGCACGTCCACGGCCGGTGTCGTGCCTGCCGCTTTTTCGATGTGTGCGGGGGGTCGTTACGTGTACGTGCGGAAATAGCGACAGGTGACCCCTGGGCTTCCGACCCCGCCTGTTATTTGACCGACGAGGAGATTAACATTTCAAGATGAAAAAAGGTGCCAGCGGAGAGACGTTCCATGTGCCTGATCCAGTTGCCGGGCTTCAAAAAGCTTCTTCTTTTCCGCTGTTCTTTCTGAAAGATGTGATTCAGCCGTGTCTCTTGAATAAAATTCATGAACGTTTGATTCAAGCTTCTAATCGGATTGACAAAGAAAAAATAAGAAAGAATACAGAGAACGAGCTTCTTTGGCGTAGTCAATTTTGCTCCGATTTTGGAAACCTAAAGCATACATTCGAAAGCTAGGGTTTCCCGAACGAAGGGTTATGCTGGAAACGGCATGGCCTCCCGAACCCCGCACCCACTTGATC
>MHFM01000013.1:16669-19228 GCA_001804205.1 Omnitrophica bacterium RIFCSPLOWO2_01_FULL_45_10b | reverse complement strand
GGTCAAGTGGGTGCGGGGGAAATTGGAAAGGAGAAAAAGGAAGTGGATGAAAACTATCTTGTCGATTCATTTGGCCGTCAAATTACTTACCTGAGGATCTCTCTTACCGATCGATGTAATTTACGCTGCCGCTATTGCATCCCGCCCGGCGGTTTTCCTCTCACGGATCGCGCTACGATCCTGAGCTACGAAGAGATTCTTTCCCTCGCCGAATGTTTTGTAGCTTTGGGAATCGATAAAGTCCGGCTTACGGGTGGCGAACCGCTCGTGAGAAAAGATCTCCCGCACTTAGTTTCAGGTCTCAGCCAATTTCAGGAAATCAAAGACATCTCTCTTTCCACGAACGGCGTTTTCCTTGCCGATCAAGGTGACGCGCTTTTTCAAGCGGGGCTTAAAAGAATCAATATCAGCCTGGATACATTTGATCCCGTGAAATTTAAGTGGATTACAGGTTTGGATGAGCATGCGGCTGTATTGGCTGGAATCGAAAAGGCAATCCAGGTTGGATTTCATCCCATTAAAATCAATGTGGTGGTGATGAAAGAAATCAATGATGATGAAATCGAAAGCTTCGTAACTTTTGCGATGGAACGTCCTGTCGAAGTCCGCTTTATTGAGCTCATGCCTACTCGGAATTGTTTTGTCACAGAGAAAAAGCGTTTTGTTTCGAATGACTGGGTAAAGGAGAAAGTCTGCCGACGGGCGGTTCTGATTCCGGAGCCATGCCTTGCGGGAGATGTATCAGAAGTTTATCGACTTACAAATGGTGTCGGGAAAATTGGCTTCGTCAGTTCCATTTCTCATTCGTTTTGTTCCGAGTGTAACCGAATCCGCCTTCGTGTAGATGGAACGCTCAGACTTTGTCTCCACGGGGAGGAAACGTTCGATTTGGGGATGCCACTCCGTGAAGGAAGATCAAAGGCGGAACTGATGCAGTTGATTCGAGAGGCAGTCCAGTTGAAACCGAAGGGCCATCATTTCACCGGCTCTGCCGAAGACGAAGCTGTCGTTTACATGTGTCAAGTAGGAGGATAAGCCCCGTTAGACCTCTTTCGTTTAACGGGGGTTTGGGGAGAAAGCAGTTAAGATTGGAACATAAACGTTAATCGTAGATCAACCGGTATTTAGAGGTCTAACGGGGTAAATATGAAATCAGTCACAGAGAAAACAGATACATTGAGGGAAGCCGTTGCGATGAGCATCGTTCTCGCCAAACCAGAAACGCTGGAACGCCTGAAAGCAAATGACCTTCCTAAAAAAGATGCGCTTGCTGTCGCGAGGGCCGCGGGGGTCATGGCCGCTAAGAAAACCAGCGAGCTGATTCCTTATTGTCATCCAATCCCAATTGATTCTGTCGAAATTGACTTTGAAATCCAGGCGGATCGCGTCATCATTACCGCATCTGTCGAAACGGTTTGGAAAACTGGAATTGAAATGGAAGCATTGACGGCAGCTTCGGTGGCTGCTTTAACAATTTATGATATGCTGAAACCTGTGGACAGGGAACTTGAAATTGTTTCTACGAAACTTGTCGAGAAGAAAGGCGGTAAGTCAGACCGCAAAGAATGGGTTCCCAAAGGATTTTCCGCAGCTGTCATTATCACCTCAGATGGAACATACAAAGGAACGCGCGAAGATAAATCAGGAAAGATCATTAAAGAAAGGCTTGAAGCGTATGGGATTTCCCCCAGTTATGAAGTGTTGCCGGATGATCAACAAATGATTGCAGCAAAACTCAAGGAGCTTTGTGATCAAGGCGTGCTTCTGATTTTAACGACAGGCGGAACAGGCTTAGGACCCCGGGATGTGACGGTTGAAGCGACACGACAGGTAATGGACAGAGAAATTCCTGGGATTATGGAGGCCTGTCGTGTATACGGGCAACGCCGGACGCCTTATTCAATGCTTTCACGTGGACTTGCCGCCCAAAGGGGAAATGCCTTGATGATCAATCTGCCAGGCTCATCCAATGGCGTGCGTGAATCTTTGAACGCTATTTTTCCAGCGGTTCTCCATTCTTATCAAATGATGGACGGATTAGGACATCCCCTCACCCTCCCCTCTCCCAGGGGGAGAGGGATAGGGTGAGGGGTATCAAATGTCTTGTTGGAGGTTCTAATCATGATCATGCCCATTTGGTTGCCTTTCACTTTTTTCTTAGTTGCTCTTGTTTACTCCATAATGGGCTTCGGCGGCGGCTCATCCTATCTTGCGTTTCTTGTGCTTGCAGGGCTTCCGTATCAGAGCGTTCCGCCTCTTGCTTTAATTTGTAATTTAATTGTAGCAGGAAGCGGCCTCTGGTATTTTTATCGAGGCGGATATCTTAAGTTCAAAAAAGTCTTGCCCTTCATTATTTTTTCCATTCCATCCGCTTATTTGGGTGGAAAACTTCTGATCGCAAAGGAACTTTTTTCGCTTCTTCTAGGGTTCTCGCTTTTGGTCGTGGCATTGAGGATGTTTCTCCCGGACAGATTGTTCGAACGCTCGCGGGAGGTTTCTTCTCATCGGGCTTGGATCATTGGTTTACCCATTGGCGGAATACTCGGTTTTTTTTCTGGG
>MHFM01000013.1:14083-16642 GCA_001804205.1 Omnitrophica bacterium RIFCSPLOWO2_01_FULL_45_10b | reverse complement strand
AGTTTATTTATCGTGGTTAATTCATTCGCAGGCCTTCTTGGACAATTTCATAAAGGTGCGATCGATTTCCAATTTTTATTTCCGTTGGGGCTTGCCGTTTTCCTCGGCGGACAAATCGGTTCACGTTTGGGAGCGTACCGTCTGCCGCAGTTTGGTCTTCAGCGCCTTTTGGCAGGTCTTATTTTATATGTATCGGTCAAGTTGATTTTGGGAGTTTGATAGATGATCTCATTTGAGAAAGCTCAGCGATTGATTGGAGAAAATGTTCCTAAGCCAAAGAAAATTAAAGTGTCTTTAGCGAATTCACTTGGTGATGTCATTGCGGAAGATGTTAAAGCTCCTTTTCCGCTCCCGATTTACGATAATTCTGCAATGGATGGGTATGTCTTACGATCGTGCGATACGCGATCTGCTTCGCAGAGAAAACCTGTTTTGCTGAAGATTAAGGATACGATGAAAGCAGGCGATTATCCTACAAGGCCTTTGAGTACGGGTGAAGCGTACAAAATTATGACAGGTGCACTCATTCCGAAAGGCGGGGATTGCATCCTTCCGAAGGAAGAAGCCTTAGTGAAAAATGGTTGCTTAATTATTGAACAGTTGATTGGAGTGAGTCGACACGTCCGGAGGCAAGGCGAGGAAATTGAAAAAGGCAGACGTGTCATTTGCAAAGGCGCAGTGATTCATCCAGCCACCGTTGGTGTTTTAGCATCGTTCGGGTTAGAATGCGTAAAAGTTTTCGTGCGGCCCAAAGTTTCAGTGATTACAACCGGCAGCGAATTAATTCCAGCGGGGCAAGAGTTAAAACCGGGCAAGATCTATGACAGCAATTCTCTTGTGGTTTCCTCGATACTTAAAAGTATGCGCATCGAACCAGTTTTGATTCAAACGATTGGTGATCGAAAAGGTATTTTAAAGAGAACACTTAAGCGAGCTTTCGAAAAGAGTGATGTATTGATTCTAACCGGCGGCGTCTCCGTTGGGGATTACGATTATGTAAAGGAAGTTTTAGCTCAGTTTGGTGTTCGCACCATTTTTTGGAAGGTGAGCCAAAAACCAGGAAAACCAATCTATTTTGGGAGGAAAGGCAGCAAGCTCGTATTTGGTCTTCCCGGAAATCCCGCGAGCGTGTTTACTTGTTTTTATGAGTACGTATTTCCCGCGCTTCGTCGAATGTCCGGTTTTTGCAATCCTTATCTTCACCGGGAAATGTTAAAGATCGGAACGCAAATAAAGCCGGACAGAAGGAAGATTCTTTTTTTGAAAGGGAAAACAGAGTTGGATGGAAAGAAGAAGACCGTGATACCCCTCAGCCGCCAGGGTTCCCATATGATTTCATCTTTGCAGGATGCAAACTGTTTTATCCTTATACCTCCTTCGCGGAAGTCGACCAAAGAAGGCCAGAAAGTCAGGGTTGATCTGCTGCCCGCCGGAAATGGAGCATTATGATCATTAAAGTTCTGTTCTTCGCACAGTTGAAAGATGCCTTTGGTGTGGGCGAACGCACGATGGAGGCCCGCGAGGGGACAACCGTTAGTGAATTCATTCAGTCTTTATTTGAAGAGACTGCTGTGGCGCGTCTAAAAGGGTTACCCATGCTTTACTCGATCAATGAAGACTTCGTTGACGAAAATCAAGCGTTGAGGGATAAGGATACGCTGGCCTTATTACCGCCCGTGGCTGGAGGCTGAAGATGTATATTACCCGTCAACCTATTGCCGTAGAAGCATTTCTCAAAGAAAAGCCCTCTGCTTCGTACGGGGCCTCCGTTCACTTTATCGGTACGGTCAGGAATCATCAGGACGGCAGATCAGTCAAAAAACTTTATTACGAGTGCTACAAATCCATGGCGGATAAACAGATTGCCGCGATCATCGACCGCGCAAAGCACACTTACGGTGTCAACCGAATACGAGTATCGCATCGTGTGGGCTGGCTTGAGGTTGGCGATGTCGCCATTGTTATCGAGGTAAGTTCACCTCACCGCGAGGAAGCGTTCACTGCCTGCCGTGCCGTGATCGAAGAAATAAAAAAGAAAGTGCCCATTTGGAAAAAAGAAGTCTATGAAGATGGAACTAGCGAGTGGATCCATTGCTCTCATACAGCAGAGGTGACTTCGTGAAATTCCAAGGCATCGTGTTGGCTGGCGGTAAAAGCAGCCGCTTTGGCTCGGATAAGGCGTTAGCGCTGGCAGATGGAGTTCCGATGATCCAAAGAGCCGTTAACCTTTTAACGGAACTTCGCCTGGATCCGTGCGTGATCACCAACGCATCGCGGGATTATTCCTTTTTAAAATGCCGAATCGAACAGGATTTAGTCCCTCATAAGGGGCCAATAGGCGGACTCTACACCGCCTGTTGCCTTTTCGAACGTTTTTCACTTGTCGTCCTGACCTGCGATATGCCCACATTGACATCCGCTGCTGTGAAGTATCTGATTGAGCGTCATAAAAAAGGTGATAGGGTAACAATTTATTCTCGCACTGAAAGCCACAAACAGCCATTTCCGGGTATCTATGATGCAGCCCTTTGCGATACGATCATCAGATTTATCGAAATG
>MHFM01000013.1:8021-14032 GCA_001804205.1 Omnitrophica bacterium RIFCSPLOWO2_01_FULL_45_10b | reverse complement strand
AAAGCCCTTGAATTTCCATTTGATGACGCCATACTTTTGAATATCAATGAAAGAAAAGCCCAGGCTTCCATTCGTAAATGATATAGAAATAGTTATCCGGAAAAAGCAGACCGGACGCCATCCGATAGAATTGAGTTCACAAGAAGAATATGGATAAAAAACGTGTGTGGATACAAACGTTCGGTTGACCAATGGAACAGATGCCTCATATCTGCAAGTGATTTACTATCAAGTATTTACAACAATTCATAAATCTAAAAACTTTCTAATCGGATAAAACCGTAACGGCACATTAACGGCAGCTTGTCGGCAGTTTCCCCGCAGTGTTTTATAGATGATCCTTGCAAGTGAAGCAATTAGAAGGCATAATTGTATCTAAATATGAAGCGATTATGAGGCGTTTACACAACCGCAGGCGACTTCAAAGTCGTTGCGGTTAGTACCGGAGGAACAACCGTAGGTATGACTTATATCTGGCAACTCAAAGATTGGCCCAAAATGACTTGGAAAAGCGATTCGCTTTTATCGCTTTTGGGGCAGGCGAGACTTGCGCAGGGGAATCTTCTAGGGCGAGTTAAACGCCTTGGCTTTGAGCTTGGAGAGGAAGCTCAGGCCGATATTCTTACCGAAGAAGCCATTAAGACCTCAGCCATCGAAGGGGAGAGATTAAACCGGCAAGCGGTGCGCTCGTCGGTTGCAAGGCATTTGGGACTGCCAGCGGCTGGATTAGGCCCTTCAACGCGGTCCGTGGATGGTCTTATCGATGTCCTTTTGAATGCCACGCAGAATTATCAAGAGCCCTTGACTGCGAAAATGCTAAAGGGTTGGCACGCCGCACTCTTTCCTACAGGCCATTCGGGTTTCCATAAAATCAGGGTTGGTCAGTGGCGCGGCAAGGAACCGATGCGGGTTGTGTCGGGTCCGGTAGGCCGCGAGAAAATTCATTTTGAAGCCCCACCGGGGGAAACGGTCGAGAAGGAAATGCGTTTATTCTTTTCCTGGTGGAATTCAGGATCACAGAAAATAGACGGCCTTTTTCGGGCCGGGCTTGCCCATTTTTATTTTGTCACTGTCCATCCGTTTGAAGATGGAAACGGGCGTATCGCGCGCGCTCTAACCGATATGGCGTTAGCGCAAGATGAAAAACTCGGAACGCGATATTACAGCCTTTCCTCTCAAATCATGGAAGAGAGGGAGGCCTATTACCATATTCTTGAAAAATCATCAAAAACCGACAGTGTCAATATCACCGATTGGATGACCTGGTTTCTGGGTTGTTACCAACGCTCCATCGAAAGATCAGATAAAATTATCGGGCATGTGCTGGCAAAGGCTGACTTCTGGCAGAAGCGTGCACAAACGGTCATGAATGAACGTCAAAAGAAAGTGGTTAACCGATTACTGGATGCCGGAAAAGACGGTTTCGAAGGAGGCCTTACAACCCGTAAGTACGTTTCTATGGCCAAAGTGAGCCGAGCTACCGCCTTCCGTGAAATCTCAGAATTGCTCGAAAAAGATATCCTCCGTCAGAAGCCCGCCAAAGGTCGTAGCGTCAGTTATGATCTGAACTGGTGAATTATCTGCACCGCCTTGTCAGTCCTTCATTATTAAATTTGCCCTTACTTTCCGGGGCCTCTTACCCGGTTTAAAAATTATTGAAAAAGAGATTTCATGAACCTTGCGCATTTTTGCTCTTACTTTCACGAACTTAAGAGCGAACTTATTTATAAATAATTCTTAACCGCATTCTTCATCCCGATCATCCGCATAGAGAGCTTCCTCGAACTTCGCTTTTTTGTCTTTAGCGATTTCCTTTTTCAATGAATCGATAATGTGCCCGTCGATTCTCTTCCAGATATAAGAAACAAATTTGACAGGCTTCGGATGGCCGCGTCTATCCCGATATTCGAGATCGTAGCTTTGAATTTTTTGATACAAAATCGGCAGGGAATCGGAAAGCAAATCCTCCCCAAAACGCTTGAGGTGTTCCGGGAAGACTTTCCGGCGAATCCTGAAAATGACAAAGCCGATGTGCCGCAGGACGATTTCCTCGATACACTTCTTAGAGCCCTTTTGAGCTTTTGCAATCAAGCGTCTTTCTTCAGCAATTGGAATTTTTCCATATTCCTTCAGAATTTTATGGTAGGCCTTCCACATATTAAATTTAACGGATAATTGTTGCTCATCTTAAAGAGTTCTCCAGGGTAGGAATTCGGCAGACGGTGTCTGCCGAAAGTGCTGTGTTTGAAATAAGAGGTTTCAGAACCGCGATTTTACCCTATAATTCTGACATATATGACGACCACATCGGCTACGGCAAAAATCTGGTATCTCAAGCAGGTCAATCTGTTCAAGTGGATGTCTAAGGAAGACATGGAGCAGATGGCCAAGGTGGTGGTTGAAAAATCCTTTCGCAAGAAGGAAACCATTTATCTTCCGGGCGAGCCGGGGAAAAGCATTTACCTGCTTAAAAAAGGCGTTGTGAAGATTTCCAAAGTGACCCCTGATGGCCGGGAGTTGACGCTTGCATTTTTGAAACCAGGCGAGATTTTTGGTGAGCTGGAAGTGATGGGAGAGACAACCCGAGACACGCAAGCCGAAGCGCATAGCGATCTGCTCATCTGTGTCCTTCGCCGTGAAAATTTAATGCAGATGATGGAAATGAAACCCAAGCTTGGAATCCAGCTCAGCAAGCTGATCGGATTCAGACGCAAAGTCATCGAGAACCGATTAGAAAATCTGATCTTTCGGTCCATCCCTCAACGTCTTGCAGCGCTTCTTATCGAACTCACCCATCAGTTTGGAGAGCCGGTTGGCTCTGCGATTAAGATCGACCTTCCTCTGACCCATCAGGATTTGGCCAATTTGATTGGTTCAGCCCGCCCCACTTTGTCGGACACTTTCGGTGACTTTAAAGCTAAGGGATGGGTAGATGCGGTCGGGAAGACCATTACAGTTAAAGACTCAAAGGCCCTTCAGGCCCTTTCTGCCTAAGCTGTTCCCTCGTAAATAAACCCTTCTTTTTGTCAGCTAGCTGACACTCTTTTTTTAACCCCTGCCGTAGACTTAGTGCAGAAGGAGGCAAAATGCCTTATATGCTTGAGTTGTTTACCCATCATGGATGTATCTCTCGTGAAGACGGGAACCGGCTTGTTCTGGACGTATTGAAACATTTCCCGCAGGTGTCATTCAGAGAAATCGACATAGTCGCGGAACGTCAAAGGGCGAGTTCGTTAGGCATCAAAATATCACCGACTCTTGTATTCAATGATAAAACGATTAGCGTAGGAATTCCTTCAGCTGAGGAATTGGGGCATATTCTCCGCAAAGCCTTGGAGGAGGTTAGCCGTGTTTCGTAAAGGCGTTATTCTCACCATGTCATTATTTTTTTTGACCCAAAATCCCTTCCTCTATGGAGCGTCGGGTTTTGATCATCAGTATTCTTTGTGGAACCGATTTTTAGATCAATATGCGGGTGAAGGGCGAGTGAATTATTCGGAGCTGAAGGCGAATCAGGTTGCGTTGCTTGATGCCTATCAAGAAATGGGGAAAGTTACAAAGGCAGAATATGAATCATGGACGAAAAATCAAAAAATTGCATTTTGGCTGAATGCTTACAACGTAGGAGCAATTCTGTCGGTGGTCCAATTTTATCCCTTGAAGAAAGGGTTGAGCTGGAAAGCCCTGGCCTTTCCTGAAAACAGCATTCAGCAAATTCCGGATGTCTGGGACCGGCCTGTTTTTGTGATGCTGGGGGAAAAAACAAGTCTGGGGGGAATTGAGCACGAGATCCTGAGAAAACAATTCAAAGAGCCGAGGATTCATTTCGCGTTGGTTTGTGCCTCCATTGGGTGTCCTGTACTGCGGGAGGAACCGTACAGTGCAGAGCTTTTGGATCAACAGTTGGATGATCAAGTCAGGCAGTTTTTAACCACTCCAGAGAAATTTAGATATGACAAGACCAAAAATATCCTTTACCTGTCGCCGATTTTTAAATGGTTCCGGAAGGATTTTGAACAGACCGGAGGGATTGTCCAATTCATTAAAAAATATGTCCCCGAAAGTATTGTTGGCGCAATCTCCGGGAACTCCAAAATCGAATGGCTCAGCTATGACTGGAGCTTAAATGAAAGGGTGGGGAAATCATGACATGCGATGAAGCGGCCGAATTGATTTATAGGTTTTCTGAGACGAAACCTTCAAGCGAGGCGCAAAAAGAATTCCAGGAACATATCAGGAAATGTCCCCCGTGTATGAAATTCATTCGCGGACTTGCTCAAAAAGCGGACAGTCGCTTTGAAGTTGGTTGCGGTGAAATTCCAACCCCGCTTTTAGAAGAATTCTCCATTTTGATGAAGAAGAATTTGGAAGGCATGAAAGGAAGCTGAGATGAATAAACAAAAGAAGAAGGTGACGGTTTGCTATTGCCAGATTCCCATGAAAAAGCTGATTGAGCTTGTCAGAATGCGCTTTGTGGAAAATATTCAAACAGAAGAATTGATGAAACGGATGAACACCGATCAGGAGCGGGAATACCTGGCGACCGTTGCGCTTCTGGATGTGAGTGATCAAGAACTGGTTTCGATGATTGAAGCGGGCGGACCGGTGCAGCCGGATCATTTGCTTGCCTGCCGCCAGCGGGCTAAAAACATCCTGAAAGACTATGCCGTGATCCTCCGGGCGGAGGGAGCGCATGAATAAGAAACTGAAATTCGCCGCCTTTATTGCTGTCCTTGTTTTGGCCGGAGTGATCTTCCGATCCACACCTCTGGCGCAGGCTGTTTCCAAAGACAGTATTCTTGCCTTCTTTCAAACGATAAGACACGAGTGGTGGGGGCCGGTTGTTTTTATCCTCATCTACGGTATCGGATGTGTGATTGCATTGCCGGGATCTCTTTTAACCTTGACCGGAGGCGCGGTTTTCGGGATGTTTTGGGGTACGATTTATAATGTGCTTGCCGCTAATTTCGGGGCGAGTCTCGCTTTCTTTACAGCGCGGTATCTGGGTCGGGATTTTATTCAGGGGCTTCTGAAAAATGGAAAACTCGCGGACTTTGATAAGGGGATTCAGAGTTCCGGATTCAAGACTATCTTTCGTTTGCGCTTGATTCCAGTTGTTCCGTTCAATGGACTGAATTTTGGCGCAGGTTTGTCATCGGTGAAATACCGGGATTATCTTTTAGGGTCCTTTTTAGGCATGCTTCCCGGCACTTTTATTTACACCTACTTTGCGGACGCGCTTTTGCAGGGCGTTCAGGGTGCCAATCAGAAAGCTTTTTTGAATCTTCTTATCGCAAGTTTGCTGCTTGTTCTCATTTCTTTTTTACCAGCCATTTATAAACGAATCCAGGGGGCGCGTTATGGAAAAGTATGATCTGGTCATTATCGGAGGCGGAGTCGGAGGGCTTGTCACAGCGAGCGGGGCTTCGCAGCTGGGCGCAAAGGTGGCGCTTGTAGAAAAAGAATCCCTGGGCGGGGATTGCCTGCATTGGGGGTGTGTTCCGACGAAGCGATTGGTGCAGTCGGCCAAAGTCGCCTCCCTTTTTAAGCGTTCTGAAGAGTTTGGAATCGAAGGTGATTACAAGGTGGATTTCAAAAAGGTGATGGAAAGAATGCGTGGTGTGCAGGCCCGCATCGGAAAAAATGACGATCCCGAGCGGTTTCGGAAAATGGGTGTAGAAGTCATTTTTGGGAACGGGCATTTTCTGGATTCTCATACCTTTGAAGTGGGCAACCGTCAGCTTCGTGGCCGCAAGTTTCTGATTGCCACGGGCTCACGTCCGATTCTGCTTCCCATTCCGGGTCTCAAAGAATCGGGGGCCCTTACGAATGTGACCGCTCTCAAACTGGACCACCTCCCGCAGTCCATTGTGATTTTGGGAGCTGGCCCTATCGGACTTGAATTCTCACAAATTTTCGCACGTTTGGGCTCCAAGGTCACTGTGATTGAAAAAATGGGGCAGATTTTACCGCGTGAGGACAAGGAACTTGCGGATGATCTTGAGCAAATT
>MHFM01000013.1:0-7991 GCA_001804205.1 Omnitrophica bacterium RIFCSPLOWO2_01_FULL_45_10b | reverse complement strand
GTCAAGGAGATCCAAAAAACGGCACAGGGTAGAAAGGTTGTTGTGGCGGAATGTTCCGGTGAAGGGATCAAACATTTTGAGGCGGAAGAACTCATGATTTCTATTGGCCGAGCGCCCAATGTGGACGGCTTAAACCTTAGTCTGGCCGGGGTTGCATATGACGATAAAAAAGGAATCAAAGTAGGATTGGATATGCGGACGAACCAAAAGCATATCTTTGCTTGCGGGGATGTGTGCGGGCCTTTTCCCTTTACGCATACTGCGGAGTATCAGGCCGGAATCGTTGTCTCAAATGCCCTTTTCCCATTTATGAACCGAAAGGCCGATTACCGTGTTGTTCCCTGGGTCACTTACACCGATCCAGAACTTGGACGTGTTGGCATGACGGAAGTCGAGGCCAAGAAAGAATACGGCGAGAAGAATGTCCAGGTTTTTCGGTTCCGGTTTGATGAAGTGGACCGTGCCATCATCGAAGGAGAAGGGCATGGTTTTATTAAGCTGGTTTGTGACCAGAAGAACCAGATTTTGGGCGTGCATTTGTTGGGGCCGCATGCCGGAGAGCTTCTGCATGAATTTGCGCTGGCGATGAAAGCAAGGCTGCCGATTACAAAAATTTCGCAAATGATTCATGTCTATCCCACGCTTTCACAGGCAGTGAAAAGAGCATGCGATCAGTACTACCGTGAGAAACTTTTCAAGGGATGGTTTCCGAAACTTGCAAAAACTTTAATTCGGTTTTCCTAACCGTACAGAACGTCAAGTTCTGACGGGTGTGCTTACGGCAATGGGCCGTAAGCGATAACCAAGGAGGAAGCGATGAGCAGGATTTCAGTGATTGAAGAAAATCAAGCGGAAGGAATGATCGGACAAGTTTACGGCATGATGAAGAGCCAGATGGGGGTTGTGCCAAACGTGGTGAAGATTTTCTCAATTTGGCCGGAGCTTTTTGAGGCGCATATGAAAATCTTTCAGACCATCATGGTTGCGGAAACAAAACTGCCACGCTCGATAAAGGAAATGATCGCTGCTTTGACATCAAAAATCAATCAATGTGGTTATTGCTTATCGCATCACGTAAATTTTATGAAGCAGTATGGGGTTGATCCCGTGATGGCGAACACGATTGGAGAAGATTACCGCAAGGCCGGGATCGATAAGAAGACGCTCCGGCTTTTGGAGTATGCGGAGAAGGTAACGAAAAACGCCTACAAAGTGACGGATTCGGACATCGTAGGTCTCAAGGAGGCCGGATGGTCTGATAGCGAGATTTTGGAAGCTACATCTGTCGTGGCACTATTCAGTTTTATCAACCGGGCTGCAGATGCCCTGGGTATTGAACTGGAAACAACCGGGAGCGGACATAAGGGATGAATACGACCTTCCTGCCAAAAGATGAGCAACTAAAGGGGGTGGATGATGGAGCTTGTGCCGGAAGAAGTGAAGGCAGTGCGGAGTACGGAAGTGACCATGCCATGCCGGTTGGGTCTGCATGCAAGAACCGCGACACGTTTTATTCTTTTTGCGCGTCAGTTTCGTTCAAGGATTCAAATCATCAAGGGGAAACTCGCCGTCGATGGGAAGAGTATTTTGGGATTGCTAGCTTTAGGGGCTGCGTGGAAATCACGGCTTCGTATAGAGGTTCGTGGCGAGGATGCGGAAAAGGCTATTCAAGGGATCGAAGCCTATTTTTTGATGCCGGAAAATTGTGAGGATAAGAGCGGATAAAAACATAACCATGACGACAAACTTCGAATTTTCTAAAAACTTTATGTGGGGCGCCGCGACTTCTTCGCATCAAGTCGAAGGGAATAATGTGAATAACGATTGGTGGCAATGGGAGCAAAACGGAAAAGTCAAAGAGCGGTCGGGCAGTGCCTGCGACCACTGGAATAGATACCGTGAGGATTTTCGCATAGCGAAATCCTTAAACCACAATGCTCATCGTTTTTCACTCGAATGGAGCCGTATCGAGCCCCACGAAGGCCAATTTAATGATGCAGCCATCATTCATTACCGTGAGGTGATTGAATCTCTGCGGTCCCTTGGTCTTGAGCCCGTTGTCACTTTGCATCACTTCACATTGCCGGTTTGGCTCTCCCAAAAAGGTGGCTGGCTGTTTGAGGGGGCGCCTGATTTGTTTGCACGGTATGTCCGGAAAGTAGTTGAGGAGCTTGGGGAACATGTTCGATATTGGATCACCCTCAATGAACCCGTGGCGTATGTTTTTAAAGGCTATCTTATGGGGGAGTGGCCTCCCGGCGAAAAGTCCTATGAAAAAACATTGAAAGCCTTATCTCATTTGCTTAAGGGGCATGTTTTAGCTTACGACTCGATCAAGGAAGTGAATCGAAAGCTGAAACGATCTTCTGCGCAAGTCGGGATTGCCAAGCATGTGCTGATATTTACGCCGTGTTCACCGAAATCCTGGAAAGACCGGCTGTCGGTAAGTTTGAGGAATGCAATGTTCAATCATCTTTTTATTAAAGCCCTGATTCGCGGGCGGATCTTCTATCCCGGGCTTTTCCGCATCCGGCTCCCCAAAGCAAAGACGCTTGATTTTATCGGTTTAAATTATTACACGCGTGATTTCGTTCATAACGAAGGGTTTCAAATCCCGGCTATCTTTGGCGACATTTGCACCTTGAAGCATCATCGAAATGTCGGTAAAAGAAATTTTCTTTCCTGGGAAATTTACCCGCAGGGGCTCTATCAACTGGTCAAAGAATTTTCTCAATATAAGTTGCCGCTTCTTATTACCGAAAATGGAGTTTGTATCGAACACGATGCAGAGCGTTTTGAGTTTGTCAAAAGTCATTTGATTCAATTAACACGGGCCATGAAAGAAGGCGCTAAAGTCATTGGCTATCTTTACTGGTCTCTTCTTGATAATTATGAGTGGGCCGAAGGCTATGGCCCCCGGTTTGGTCTGATTGAAGTTGATTATGAGACTCAATCTCGGAAAATCAGGGATTCCGGTAAACAGTTTGCGGAGATCTGCCGGTCTGGACAGATTTCCGGTGAGGAATAAAAATGAATTGGAATAGAGTTTTCAAAAATCCGATTTTTGTTTTGGGGGCATTGATCCTTCTTACGCAGATAGGCGTATCCTGGGTGAGCAAATCCTTTGTCTTCGGAGTGGGGCATGCCGAACGGCCAATCATTCTTTTTTTGATTTTAGAGTTTATTTCTTTTGGATTTTATTTTTCGGCACTGGAGTGGGTTAGAAGACTCCCGAGAGAATTTGGAAGTAACCGCAGAGCCGTTTTTTGGATTCTCCTTATTGGTCTTCTATGCAGAATCGCGTTTCTTCCTTCAAATCTTATTCAAGAAACTGATCCGTATCGCTATGTCTGGGATGGTCAGACTGTTCTGAAGGGCGAGAACCCCTATGAGCATTCCCCGAAAGAGGCTTTCTGGAATCAGCGGGTTCCAGGCGAGAAAGCAGCGCCGGAAATCATCGAAACATTTCAAAGAATCAATCATGCGGGCATCAAAACGATTTATCCACCCTTAGCTCAAATGCTTTTTGCGGTGTCGCAGTTTTTATCACCCTGGAAACTTGATAGCTGGCGTTTCATGATCCTTCTGGCTGAGGTTGGTATTTTGATGACGCTGGCATTCTCACTGAGAAAGCTTGGGTTGCGGCAGGAGTGGATTTTGCTTTACGCCTGGTCTCCTCTTGTATTAAAGGAATTTTCTAACAGTCTTCATCTGGATGTTTTTGCAGTCTTGTTTCTGACATTGACCGTATGGGCAGCGATCAGGCGGCGTATTTTGTGGGCGTTTGCGTTCTTGGCTCTCGCGTCAGGAATAAAACTGTTCCCCATTGCCCTGATGCCGCTTCTGTGTGTATGGATTTGGGCAATCGCGCCTAAAGAAGTCGTGAAAGGGAGTCTTCTTTTTGGTGCCATACTGACAGGGTTTTATCTGCCATTTGCTTCAGCGGGATCATCGCTTTTTGAAGGGCTTGGGAGATTTGCCGGTGAGTGGCAAGTTAATGCAGGGATTTTCGGGTTCATAAAAACATGGTTTTTGGGTATGCGACCTTTCGCGAGCCACGCGGAATGGTTGAGCCGCACAACCGTGAGTGTTTTATTTGTGGCGCTCACGATTCAAACTATCCAATGGTTGAAGTTCCGGGAAAATGTCGAAGCCTTCCTGAAAGCCAGCCTTGTCGTAATAGCCGGCCTCTTTTTTCTCGCGCCTACAGGAAATCCCTGGTACTTCACCTGGGTTTTTCCGTTTCTTGCTTTTACACCATCACGGGCCCTTATTTTATTTTCAGGGCTTGCCTTTCTCTATTACCTGGATTTTTATTTTGAATATCAAGGGATGCGGCAAGCATTTAGTTTTGTGAAGCTATTTGAATATGGAGTTTTTTATTTAACTTTAGGATGGGAGCTATGTGTAAAAAAGCAAGCGTTGCCATCATTGTTCCGGTGGTCAACGAAAAAAATCTTATTGCCGACACGCTAAATCATCTTCTTTCGCTCGGCGCGGATGAAGTGATTGCCGTGGATGGCGGATCAAAAGACGGTACCTGTGAAATCATTATGCGGGATTTCCCGTCTGTCCGCTGTTTCGAAACGGCTTATGCGGACCGCGCGCTGCAAATGAATCTGGGCGCTTTTGAAGCAAAGTCGGATATTTTCCTTTTTGTGCATGCGGATATGAGACTCCCTCAAAATGCAGTCGAAAGCATCAAAGATAAAATCCATATAGGATTTGTTGGGGGAGGTTTTAAAAAAAGATATTCCCCCGCGAATTGGATCATGAACCTTTATGCTTTTCTTCAAAACGCCTTTTACTTCGGGATGATGAAATGCCTGGTAGGGTCGAACGCAATTTTTGCCGCACGGTCTGCCTTTGATGCTGAACATGGTTTCCCGGACGTCGCATTCCTAGAGGATTTAATGTTTTCAGAATGTCTTTCGCGAAGAGGACAGATTGCGATTATTGATCAGCCTGTCGCGGTTTCTTCGCGTCGTTACTTCGAGACGGGAGTTATCAGGCAAATCGTTAAAAACATACGCATTATGATCGGATACAAATTTTTTCATGAGGATCTGGAATCTTTAAGGGAAAGGTACAAGGTGATTTCTCATGGCGTATAAATGCGTTTTGTATTTTGTGAAGTATCCGGAACCTGGAAAGGTTAAGACACGGCTGGCTAAGTCAATTGGCAATGAAGCCGCGGCCAACGCCTATCGAGGATTGGCGGAAAGCGGTTTTAGAACTCTTCAAGAACTTGCCGGCAGTGAGTTCAAAATTACCGTGATGTTCGATCCTCCCGATAAAGAAAGTCAAATCAAGGAATGGCTTTCTGGTGCATCCGATTATGTGGCTCAACAGGGAAATGATTTAGGAGAGCGCCTGACACATGCGTTTCAAAAGTCTTTTGGCGAAGAGGCCTGCGCTGTGATTGCTCTTGGAAGCGATACGCTGGGACTTAAAAAAGAAGTGATCGAAAAAGCTTTCGACACTCTTCAATATTACGATGTTGCTATTGGCCCTGCAAAAGACGGAGGGTATTACCTGATCGGATGTAAGGAGATTTACGAAAGTCTTTTTGAAAACATTCCTTGGAGTACCCCTGAAGTGTTAAAGGCCACGCTTGGATGGACGCGGGAGGAAGGGCTTTCGCATTGTTTGCTTCCTGAGCTGGAAGATTTAGACGAACTAAAAATATCGAATAAGGAGAGGTGAGTTTATGAAAGCATCCAATAATGGAAATGGAAAGAAGGATCACAACATTGAGCAGGCGGTCCGTGAGCGCTACGCGCAGGGCGCCAAAGTCCGGGAGGAAGCTTTGTGCTGTCCCACAAACTATGATCCCAAATACCTCAAGGTCATTCCGCAAGAGATCCTCGAGAAAGATTACGGCTGCGGAGATCCATCCCGCTTTCTTAAGGAAGGGGATACGGTGCTTGATCTGGGTTCCGGAGGAGGAAAGATTTGTTACATCGCATCCCAGGTTGTCGGAGCTCAAGGAAAAGTGATTGGTGTGGATTTTAATCCCACAATGCTTGAACTTGCCCGTAAGTATGAAAAGGAAATTGCAAAGAGGATAGGCTGGAGCAATGTAGAATTCCGGCGCGGACGGATTCAGGATTTAAAAACCGATCTGGAGGCATTGGAGCAGACACTTAAAAAAAGTCCTATTCATTCGGTGGACGATCTCATGCATTTTGAGGATGCCGTAGATCTTGTGAAAGGGCGCACGCCGCTTGTTGAAGACGAGTCGATTGATGTTGTTGTTTCAAACTGCGTTCTGAATCTCGTTCGATCTGAGGATAAAAAAGCATTGTTCCGCGAGATGCACCGAGTTTTAAAAAAAGGAGGAAGGGTCGCCATCTCGGATATTGTTTCAGATGAGTTTGTTCCCGAAGAACTTCAGAAAGACTCGGAACTCTGGAGTGGCTGCATCTCCGGTGCTTTTCAGGAAAAAGAATTTCTCAAAGCATTTGAAGAAGCAGGATTTTACGGAGTCAGAGTTGAGAAACTGGATGAGAGACCTTGGCGTATTGTTCAGGGGATCGAATTTCGTTCCATGACAATTACAGCTTACAAAGGGAAGGAAGGGCCTTGCTGGGAAAGAAATCAGGCCGTGATTTACAAGGGGCCATGGAAGCAGGTAGTGGATGATGATGGCCATATTTTGAAGCGCGGGGTTCGGACGGCTGTTTGCGACAAGACATTCCAGATTTATTCAAAAACACCTTATCAGAACGAGTTTATTCTGGTGCCTCCCACGAAAGATGTTCCTCTTTCAAAAGCCAAGCCTTTTGATTGTGACCGGACTGACGAACGCGATCCCCGGGAGACGAAGGGGAAAAAATACACAAAGCCATCTTCGATGAAATCGGTTTGTATGGATGGAGGATGCTGCTGATGATTACGTGGATCGGACTTTGTGCGGGAGAAGTTTGGAAATATCTTGATACCCATGATGGAAAGACCTCATTGAAAAGCCTTCTTGCGGAAATTGACGCCCCGCGAGAAACAATTCTGATGGCCGTGGGGTGGCTTGCGCGTGAAGGCCATATTTTAATGAGAGGCTCTGGATTGAAAGACTGCAGGCTGGAGCTTCGATTATCCAGGAAGGAGAGTGGGACATGATTTGGCTATTGGCCGTTACTTTGGCGGTTTTGTTTGTTGCTTATGCCAACGGCGCAAACGACAATTTTAAAGGTGTGGCGACATTATTTGGAAGTGGAACTACGGATTACCGCAAGGCCTTAAGCTGGGCGACGGTAACGACTTTTGCCGGCTCAGGTGCGGCATTCTTCCTCGCGACTCGCTTGGTGAAAACTTTTACAGGAAAAGGGCTTGTCCCCGATGTTTTGATCAGCCATCCGGCATTTCTTGCTGCTGTGGCGCTTGGAACAGGCTTGACCGTGCTGGTTGCTGCGCGGTTCGGTATTCCAATTTCAACGACTCACGGACTTACAGGTTCGCTCGTGGGCGCGGGATTTATGGCGATTGGAACGCAGCTTGGATTCAGTACGCTTGGTAAGAACTTTTTCATGCCGCTCATTGTCAGTCCATTTCTGGCTATTATTTTCACAGCTTCCATTTATTTCGTGATGCACCAATCAAGAAAGGTGCTTGGGATAACACGTAAAAGTTGTCTTTGTGTCGGAGAGAAAGTTATTCCGTTGGTACAGCTCGGACTAGAAAACGGCAAAACGATGACTATTTCGGAAATCAAAATTCCTGAAGTTTTTGTTGGGAATGAAACCAGCTGTCAGGCAAAGGCGATTGAGATTTATGAAGGAAAATTTTTGGGAGTCAATGCCCAGACAATCCTTGATCCCCTTCATTTTCTGAGCGCTGGAGCGGTCAGTTTTGCGCGGGGGCTTAACGATACGCCAAAAATCGTTGCGTTGCTTGTCGCCGCTGGAGCTATTGGATTGCGATGGAACATGTTTTTGGTGGCATCTGTTATGGCAATCGGAGGAATTCTTGGCGCCCGCAAGGTGGCCAAGACC
>MHFM01000012.1:75600-84428 GCA_001804205.1 Omnitrophica bacterium RIFCSPLOWO2_01_FULL_45_10b | reverse complement strand
TATGGCGGGGCTTTGTTTCATAAGGAGACAACCGACCAAGCCATTGAAGCGACGCGCGGCGAAATTTTAATTGTTCAGGGAAAAATATTCCCACCTTACTTTCACGCTAATTGCGGAGGCCAGACGGCGCGCGCCGATGAAGTTTGGCGCGTAACACCCAATTCTGCCCTCAAAGGAGTGGCGTGTTCTTTTTGTAAAGGAACCAAACATTGGGTATGGGCTTATAAAATTCCTCTTAAGGAAATCGAAAAGTTGATGCAGAAACACGGTTTCCCCGCCAAAGGTTTGCGAGACGTTCTTTTTGTTGAACGTGATTCTTCCGGTCGCGTTTCGAAGGTGCGCCTTGGATACAAACGTTCAAAAGCGGAACTTTCCGGGGTCGATTTCCGATCTTTGCTGGGCTACGACCGTTTGCGGAGTTTAAAAAGTGATGTAGAAGTAAAAGATGGAGAGGCAAATTTTTACGGTTTTGGTTGGGGCCACGGCATCGGATTCTGCCAATGGGGAGCAAAAGGGCAGGCCGAAGCCGGGAAAACCTATCGCCAAATCCTCAAGTTTTATTTTCCGGGAAGTGAGATTAAGAAGATTTAGATTTGATTGTGCGCCTATAGCTCAATTGGACAGAGCGTCAGCCTCCGGAGCTGAAGGTTTCGAGTTCGACCCTCGATAGGCGCAAATTTCAGGGAACTAGCTCAATTTCCGCCAAAAAGCGCGGCGGACTCGTCCACAAAGCGTATTACTGAAGCGCTTTTGGACGGACTCGCCAACGCTTTGTGGCGAGGGACAGAGCGCTACCCTCCGGAGGTAGAGGCTTCGAGTTCAAATCTCGACGGGCGCACCATTATTAATAGAGCGGCTCGGACACCAACGACAAGTTGGTGCCGAAGCCGTCCTCGCGCATCGGCACGAGGACGTCAGCCTCCGGAGCTGAAGGTTTCGAGTTCCTCGCTACAAAGCGCAGCGAAGTCCGTCCATCTGCGCTTTGCGACGAGTCCGCCGCGTAGTTTGGCGGAGACCCTCGATAGGCGCAAATTAATCTTTCATAAATGGAATGAGCAATGGGGAATGAGAAAAAGACCGTCGCTGTTTTTGGAAGCGGGAAAATAAAAGAAAATTCAGATAAGTTCAAACTGGCTTATGAAACAGGTTTTCTTTTGGCAAAATCCGGGTTCGTCGTTGCCAATGGCGGTTATGGCGGTTCGATGTTGGCCTCGGCCAAAGGAGCAAAGGATGCGGGCGGGACTACGATTGGAATAACAACAGATGAATTTCGCGGTGCGGCAAAGAATGAATTTATCGATCGAGAAATTCGCAAACCTACTTGGCGTGAACGGCTTTATCAATTAATTGACGGCGCGGATGGATTTATTGTTTTAGACGGGGGCACCGGAACGCTGACAGAGCTTGCAGTCACGTGGGAAATGAATAATAAAAGTTTGCACGTAAAACCGATTGTGGTGATTGGAAAACAAATGCGGGAGATGATCGAATTGTTTAAACGAAATCCGGAAGTCCAAATTCCAGAAGGTTTCCAATTAGTATCTAGTCCACAAGAGGCCATTACCTATCTGACGAAAGCATTATCCCGTGCTTAATCAGTCTTCCTTGATGAAACTTTCCGATTTTGACTACACACTTCCAAAAGAGTTAATTGCGCAGAACGCCCTTTCAAAACGCACAGAAGCTCGTCTTCTCATATTGAATCGCGAGAGCGGCGCAATGGAGCACCACGCATTTCAGGACATTGTTGATTATTTTGAAAAAGGCGATGTTCTTGTTTTGAATGATACAAAAGTCCTGCCCGCACGGATTTTCGCGAAAAGAAAAACCGGTGCCAAAATCGAAATACTACTTCTGAAGCAATCCGATGCTTCGTGTCATCCTGAACGAAGTGAAGGATCTAAGACTGAGATTCTTCGCTCCCTGCCTGCCGGAAGGCAGGGCGCTCAGAATGACAAGTTATTTCACGATGATATTTGGACAGCTCTAATTAAACCTTCAGGACGAGTCCGATTAGGAGAAGAATTAATTTTTTCCGACGATTCAACCTTAGTTGGTACCGTCTTAGATTCACCAGACCATCAAACGGGGATTCGGCAAATTAAATTCAGTGCACCAAAAGATGTCCAGTCTATTCTAAGCCGGATTGGGCATATCCCGCTTCCGCCCTATATTGATCGTCCGGATGCACTCATCGACCGGGAGCTTTATCAAACGGTATTTGCGAAACGGCCGGGCGCTGTTGCCAGCCCAACGGCAGGGCTTCATTTTGATGAGGAGCTTTTGAGGAAAATTGAGGCCAAAGGCGTTGAAATTCTTTTTGTGACCTTGCATGTGAGTTATGGCACTTTTCAACCGGTGGCGAGCGAGGATTTAACTCAGCATCAAATGTATCAGGAATATTTTGAAATTTCAGACGAAACCGCCGAACGCATTAATTTTGCCAAAGCCGATGGCCGGAGAATCATTGCCTGCGGGACAACCGTGGTTCGCACGCTTGAGTCGGTTGCCACCAATTCAATTCCCTCTGAAGTAGAAGCAAAACAGGGCATAACACAACTTTTTATTTATCCGCCTTATGAGTTTAAGATTGTAGATAGTATGATTACTAATTTTCATCTACCGCGCACCACATTATTAATGTTAACCGGCGCTTTTTGCGGTTATGATTTTTTAATGCAGGCTTACCTGGAAGCGATTGAGAAAAAATATCGATTTTATTCTTATGGCGATGCGATGTTCATTTTATAGCGTTCAGCGTACAGCGTATAGCGGATAGAAAAGCTTAAAAAGCGATTTTTAGGTTTTTTTAAAGAATTCCTATATGCTCTACGCTATACGCTCTATGCTGATATGAAAACCTTTATTCCTAACGCTACATCTAATTTTCAAATCACTGCACGTGATTCCAAGACTCATGCCCGCACCGGAATTATGTGCACGGCACATGGGCCAATCGAAACACCGGTGTTTATGCCGGTCGGGACCCAAGGGACGGTCAAAGCCTTAAGCCCAAAAGATCTTGAAGAATGCGGCGCGGAAATTATTTTGTCTAATGCCTATCATCTTTACATCCGGCCGGGAATCGATATAATTCGTGAAGCGCAAGGGCTCCATAAGTTTATGGGTTGGTCGAAGCCCATCTTAACGGACTCTGGCGGTTATCAGGTATTTTCGCTCGCACGGCTTCGGGAAATTACAGAGGAAGGCGTGCGGTTTAATTCTCATTTCGACGGCCGGGAAATTTTTTTGACGCCTGAAAACGTTGTCCAAACCCAAGAAAAATTGGGATCGGATATCGCGATGATTTTTGACGAGTGTCCGCCTCATGATGCAACGCGTACTCAAATCCAAGAGGCTGTACGCCGTACCGTCGATTGGGCTCGGCGCGCGAAGAAAGTTCATCATCGCGAGGATCAGCTTCTTTTTGGAATTATTCAAGGCGGCAATTTTCTTGATTTGCGCAAAGAATCATTGGAACAAACGGTCGCTATTGGTTTCGATGGTTACGCGGTGGGCGGCGTCAGCGTAGGAGAGCCGAAAGAGCAGATGGAAGAAGTGGTGGGTGAAATAACACCTTTGATGCCTTCTGAAAAACCGCGTTATCTGATGGGGGTAGGAACGCCCCTTGATTTTTTTTGGGCGATAGAATCGGGCATTGATATGTTTGATTGCGTCAACCCTACCCGGTACGCCCGAAACGGGGCAGCCTTCACACGTTTTGGTAAGGTTGTGGTGCGAAATGCCGAATATTCAAAGGATCAAACGCCGCTCGATGAGACGTGCAGATGCTATACTTGCCTGAATTTCTCGAGGAGTTATCTTCGTCATTTGTTTAACTGCGAAGAAATTTTGGGCCATCGGCTTGTGACGTATCACAATGTTTACTTTTTTGTTTCGCTTGTGCGGCAAATTCGCGAAGCCATCCGTGAAGGCCGATTTGTTCAACTGAAAAAAGAATTTTTGTTTCATTACGATGAATCCATAAGGTAACCCGGGAGATTTAATATGCCGTCTGCTCAAGCAAATCCGATTCTTTCTTTTTTGCCGCTCATTTTGATGTTTGTTGTTTTCTATTTTTTGTTGATTCGTCCGCAACAAAAACGCCAGAAAGAACACGCCAATATGGTTAAGAATTTAAAAAAAGGCGATCGTATTGCGACTTCAGGCGGGATCATTGGAACCATCCATACGCTTCAGGATGATTATGTGGTGTTAAAAGTAGGCGATCAGGATACTAAAATTGAGGTCCTGCGCAGCGCGGTTCAGGAGTTAAGGAAATCGTAAAAAATGGTTCCCGTTAGATCTCTAAAATAATAAGGACGGTTAAAATGCAATTATATTACCATTTTGTTTTAATCTTTAATCAGCAATATTTCGTTGTGAAGGAGATCTAACGGGATGGACAAATATTTTAAGTGGAAAGCCGCGCTTACTTTTTTGGTGGTAGGCCTTTCTATTTATTTTGCGTACCCTCCCCAGGAGAAAATTAATCTCGGCCTTGATTTAAAAGGCGGAATGCATCTTTTGCTTGAGGTCGACGCGAGCAAATTGTCGGAAAAGCAAAAGCAAGGCGCCGTTGATCGCGCTGCCGAAATCATCAAAAACCGCATTGATCAATTCGGCGTTCGAGAGCCTTTGATTACGCGGCAGGGGAAAATCCAAATTGTAGTTCAGCTTCCGGGCTTGACGGACCAAGACCGCGCGCGTGAAATTGTTGCCAAAACCGCCCATCTTGAATTTAAATTGGTAACGGATGATGAGAAAGTGATTAAGGATAGCCTGGCCGGTACTCCACCTCCCGGTTATGAAGTCAAACAGATGGACGAAGAAGGCCGCCTCGCTGATACCATTGTTTTGGAAACGGAACCAGTTTTGACCGGCGATCTCCTGACCAGCGCTTCCGTCGGTTTCGATCAATACGGCCAATCTACCGTTGAAATTCAATTTGATAAAGAAGGCGCCAAAATTTTTGATGCCGCCACATTTAAAAATATCGGCCGCCGGCTTGCCATTGTTCTCGACGGGAAAGTCCACTCAGCGCCTGTCATTCGAGACCGAATTCCGAGCGGCAATGGTCAGATTTCAGGAAATTTTACGGTGGAACAAGCAAGCGATCTTGCTTTGATTCTGAATGCCGGCGCTCTCCCGGCCCCGATTAAAATCATTGAAGAGCGGGTTGTAGGACCTACTTTGGGTCAGGATTCAATTCGAAGCGGAATTTACGCTTCACTCGGCGGAGCAGTGTTGATTGTGATTTTCATGATCATTTATTATCTTCTGCCGGGAGCGGTGGCAAGTTTCGCCGTTCTGCTCAACGTCGTCATATTAATGGGTGTGATGGCCAAAACGGGAGCTTCGCTGACGTTACCGGGTATTGCCGGCATTATTCTGACAATGGGCATGGCGGTTGATGCAAACGTTCTGATTAACGAACGAATGCGCGAAGAACAAAAATTAGGGAAAGCCATTCGCTCCATTATTTCAGCAGGATATCATAAAGCTTTTAGCGCAATTTTGGATTCCAATGTGACGACCATTCTGTCTGCTTTAATGCTGCTTTGGTTTGGCACTGGTCCGCTCCGCGGTTTTGCGATTACGCTTTCCATCGGCCTTGCGGCGAGTATGTTCACGGCCATTATCGTGACCCGTATGATCTTTGATTACTTAACGCGCGAGCGGCGTGAAATCAGCCTTCGAATGCTCCATTTGATTCCGGAACAAAAAATTGATTGGATTAAAAAAAGATGGTTTGGTTATACTTTTTCAGGAATTTTAACTTTGGTGGGGATTGCAGCCATTATATTCAAAGGACCGCATCAGCTTGGACTTGATTTTACAGGAGGAACGGTCCAGGAAATTCATCTAAAGGAAGCAATCGATCTCGGTAAAATTAGAAGCGCTCTTGAAAAAGCAGGCCTTCCCGGCGCCCAACTTCAGAATTATGGCCGCCCGGATGAGCAAAATATTTTAATCCGCACAAAAACGGAAAGCACCAAAACCATTCAGCAGGCGCTCACCAGTCTTTTAGGGGAAGAGCAATTTGAAATTCGGCGTTCCGAAGCTTTGGGACCGGCGGCAGGAAAAGAATTATTTAGCAAAGCGCTGAAAGCCATTGGCATTTCCCTCATTGCGATTCTGATTTATATGGCTTGGCGGTTTCAATTTCGATACGCTGTTTGTGCCATCATCGCCTTGCTTCATGACGTGATTATGGCGCTCGGGATTTTTTTTCTCACCGGCAGAGAATTTTCTCTTCCGATTGTGGCGGCGGTTCTTACGATCATTGGTTATTCAGTCAATGACACGATTGTCATATTTGACCGTGTTCGCGAAGATGTCAAAATTTTCAGGAAAGAAGCGTTTTCGAAAATTGTTAACACAAGTATCAATCAAACGTTTAGCCGTACCGTGATCACCTCTGCGACAGCGCTTTTTGGAGTGATCGCACTTCTTTTATTCGGCGGGCCTGCCATTAATGATCTCGCTTTTATTTTGCTGGTCGGTTTTATCTCGGGAGTTTATTCGACCATTTTTGTTGCTGGGCCCATTCTCGTTGATTGGTCTGGCAAAAAAGTTTAATTTGCTCGCTCGCAGTTCAGAATAGGAAAGTCATTACCGTTTAATCATGCCAACTATTTGGGAACAAACCAAGCCTTCCACAGGCCCTGCCTTTTTTACTTCTGAGCTTCCTTATTCTGAACTAATGCGGAAATTTCTTCACCTGCGCGGATTTCAGACAGAAGAAACGATTCAAAAATTATTTTCCCCCTCTCTTGATCATCTCCACGATCCGTTTTTGATGAAAGGAATGAAGCAATCTGTAAAAAGAATTTTATCTGCGATCGATCGTGGTGAGATGATTTTGATTCATGGTGATTATGATGTGGACGGAATTACAGGCGCCTCACTTTTAAGCCGCACGTTTCAGAAATTAAACGCCCGGTTTATCCCGTTTCTACCCATTCGTAAGCGGGATGGATACGGCGTGAGCCAAGAAGCAATTAAATTGGCCAAGGAAAAAGGAGTCACGCTTTTCGTTACCGTAGATTGCGGAATTACGGCATTTGAGGAAGCCAAAGAAGCAAAGCAGGCGGGAATCGATGTCATTATTATTGATCATCACAGGATTCACGGAGGCGTTATGCCGGAGGCGTTTGAAATTATCAATCCGCTTCAAGAAGATTGCCCGTACCCTTTCAAGGAACTTTCGGCTTGCGGCTTGGCTTTTAAATTGGCTCAGGCGCTTTTGGGCCAAGGAGCTTATGAACTGTTAGATTTGGTCGCCCTTTCTTGCGTGTGCGACATCGCTCCTCTTACGGATGAGAATCGAATTCTGGTAGCTTTCGGTTTACAAAAATTAGGCGCGCGCAGCCAAATTGGATTCAAGAGTTTATGCGAAGTCGCGGGCCTCAGGCGAAGGAAAATGACAACGGCCGATCTTGGTTTTATCTTAGGGCCGAGGATTAATGCCTCAGGAAGAATGAGCTCACCCGAAACAGCGCTTAAACTTTTGACCACCAATAATTCCGGAGAAGCAGAACAGCTCGCCAAGTTTCTAGATGAGGAAAATAAAGCGAGGCAGAAAGAAGAACGCTCGCTTTTGAAACACGCACTTCAGGCCGTAGAGCGCGAAATTAATTTTAATCGCGATCGCGTGATCGTCGTTTGGGGAGACGGTTGGCATGAAGGTGTCATCGGTATTGTGGCTCAAAGATTGGTTGAGTATTTTTCGCGCCCGGCAGTCGTAGTTGCTTTTGACGGAGAAACCGGAAAAGCATCCGGCCGTTCGATCAGAGGATTTCATTTATTTCATGGCTTGGAATACTGCAAAGAATTGCTGGCGGAGTTTGGTGGCCACGAATTGGCCGCAGGGGTTACGATCAAACAGAAAAACATTCAGGCCTTCCGCGAAAAAATCAACGAATATGCCAAAACCATATCGCCCGACGCGTTTATGAAATCGATTCAGATCGACTTAGAAATTTCGCTCCAAGAATTATCGCCTCAATTTGTAAGGGAGCTTGCCCTTCTTGAGCCGTTCGGCGCCGGCCATTCAAAACCTGTTTTTTTAACGCGAAATGTTTGGACCAAACGTCCTCCGGAACGTCTCGGTTCGAATGGTTTGCGTTGGTGGGTAAGCGACGGCGCGATGACGTTTGAAGCGGTTTGGCGCTCGCGCGGTCCCGCCCTGTCATTTCCAGAGTCAGAACCCTATACGATTGTTTATTCCCCGAAGCTGAACAGCTGGGATGGAATTGACAGTTTAACTTTGGAAATTCGTGATGCGAGGCAGGAGCCTTAAGCGGCTTTACGAATTTTTTCCGCTTTGATACAACTGGTACAAACTACGACTCTCCGAACCGTACCATTTTGAAAGACCACTTTTATTTTCTGAAGATTCGGGAAAAAACGCCTTCGGGTAATGCCGGTAATTTTCTTTCCGACGCCACCTTCCTTTTTGGCCATACCCCTGCGGGCAATTGAATTTCCGTTGAGAGGACGTTTACCGCAAACGGAACAGATTCTCATCGTGACACTCCCTGTAAACCCCGTTAGAAATTTATCACGTTTGATTGTTTCTAACGGGGTAAGGTATCGCATTATAGTGAGATACCGTAAAAAAACAATGATTATTTCGCGTTCAACGGGGAAGAATCCCTTGAATTAACACCTTAAGCATTATATACTGCCTTCCCACTGTTTCTAATTTAACTGTAGGAGGGCGAAGGTTGTGAAACCATCTGAAAGTCGTAAGATCAATTACAAAAATAAGTTAGAAAAAGACACAGTTTTTGAATTTTTTGCGCCGCAAGCTCAAGACGTGC
>MHFM01000012.1:41974-75526 GCA_001804205.1 Omnitrophica bacterium RIFCSPLOWO2_01_FULL_45_10b | reverse complement strand
GCGTTTGTCCCTTAAATTAAAGCCGGGGCGCTATGAATATCGCTATCTTGTAGACGGAAATTGGGAAAATGACCAAAGGCCGGTCATTTGCGTTCCCAACGCGTTTGGAACTTGGAATTGTGTCATTGAAATTACATGAGGAGTTTACCCCGTTAGAGATAATGCGTCTTCATAATAACAAGTGTAAAGATATGACAAACACGATGAACAAGTTAGAAATTTTACAGAGAATACACGGAAATGCCGAAGGCATTTCCTATCTCTAACGGGGTTTATGGACGTTGTATTTGTTTCTTCCGAAATGGTGCCGTTTGCGACAACGGGAGGGCTCGGAGATGTATTGGGCAGCCTGCCGAAGGAAATCGCAAAGCTTGGGCACCGCGTTTCCGTTTTTCTTCCTAAATATAAACGGATTACCAAAAAAGGTTTTACTTTAGAACCGGTTGGCGAGAAGATTCACGTTCCGCTCGGGTCTGAAGTAGAGACCGCCTCTATTTTTTCTTTGAAATTCGGAGAACTTAAAATCTTTTTTATCGGTCACAATGAATATTTCGACCGAGACGAGTTATACGGAACTCCGATGGGTGACTATCCGGATAATGACCGCCGCTTTACGTTGTTTCAGCGCGCTACCGTTGAGGCATTGAAGCGGCTTAAAATAAAACCCGACATCGTTCATTGCCACGATTGGCAAACAGGTTTGATTCCCGTTTATTTGAAAACGCTTTACCAAGGCGATCCATTTTTTAAGAAAACAAAAACATTATTTACAATTCACAATTTGGCGTATCAGGGAAATTTCCCTCCGGATTCAATGCCGGTAACCGGACTTTCATGGGATGAGTTTCGATTTGAGCGGCTTGAATTTTACGGCAAGGTTAGCTTTTTGAAAGGCGGCCTTGTCTATTCGGATGCTTTAACAACGGTGAGTGAACGATATGCCGAAGAAATTCAAACGCCGGGTTTTGGATGCGGATTGGAAGCAGTGTTGGCCAGGCGCAAAGGGGACCTTTTCGGGATTGTTAATGGAATCGATCCGAGCGAATGGGATCCCGAACATGAAAAGGAAATTCCAGCCAATTTCACAGCCAAAGATTTGGAAGGGAAAAAACTGTGCAAGCAAGCGCTTCAAAAGGAAAACCATTTGAAAGTGGACCCAAAAATTCCGCTCTTTGCTTTCATCGGCAGGCTTGTCGATCAAAAAGGGCTCGACATTCTTGCGCCAATCGTTGAGGACATGGCGAAAGAAAATTGGCAGCTTATCATTTTAGGAACCGGCGCTGAGGAATATCACAAAGCGCTTCGCGTTTTGCAGAAACGGCATCCCGAGCATTTAGGCTTAAATATTACCTTTGATGATAAAATGGCGAAACGGATTTATGCCGGCGCCGATCTGTTTTTAACGCCTTCGCGTTATGAGCCTTGCGGTTTGGGCCCGATGTTTGCGCTTCGCTTGGGGACAGTCCCCATTGTTAGAGAAACAGGCGGGCTTGTGGATACCGTTCAGGAATTTAATCCGAAAAGCGGGCATGGAAATGGTTTTGTTTTTTCCGGTTATGAATCGCGCGACCTTTTGGAAACCATGCGCCGTGCCGTCAGCGTTTATCAAAACCAGAAAGCCTGGACGAAGTTGATCCGGAATGGAATGATTTGCGATTTTTCGTGGGCTAAATCAGCGCGGCGCTATATTATGCTTTATGAGCGTGCCGAGCGCAAATCAGTCAAAATTTAGAGGATACCAATGAGCGATACATTAAAAATCGGACGTTTCGCGTTTCAATCGCGGTTGATCGTGGGAACAGGAAAGTATAGTTCCTTTGATGTGATGGTTCGGGCTCATGAGGCTTCAGGGGCCGATCTTGTCACCGTTGCTATTGCGCGTGTTAATCTTTCGCCACACAGCGTTGGCGAATCCCTGCCTGGCCGGCAGGCAGGCGTCCAACAACGCTTTGGGACGAATCCGCCGCGTCCTTTGGCGGAGGATCAGCACGGTGAGAAAACGCTCTTGGATTATATTGACCGGAATCGTTTCACGATTCTCCCCAACACAGCAGGAGCTTACACAGTTGAAGACGCCGTTCGGATTGCGCGCCTTGGGCGGGCTGCCGGAATCGGCGACTTGGTGAAGCTTGAAGTGCTTGGAGATAAGAAAACACTGCTTCCGGATGTTGTGGCTCTTCTTGAAGCGACAAAAATTTTGGTCAAGGAAGGATTTGTGGTAATGCCTTATACAAATGATGATCCGATTGTGGCCAAAAAATTGGAAGATTTTGGAGCCGCGTGCGTGATGCCTTTGGCCGCGCCGATTGGTTCTGGGCGCGGAATTCAAAATCGCCTGAACATTCGATTCATTAAAGAAGCTGTTTCCGTCCCTGTCATTGTCGATGCGGGCGTGGGCACTGCTTCCGATGCCGCAATTTGCATGGAGTTGGGGGTTGATGGCGTTTTAATGAATACGGCAATTGCAGGCGCTCAAGATCCCGTGCTGATGGCGGAAGCCATGAAAGAAGCGGTGATTTCGGGCCGGAAAGCATTTTTAGCCGGCCGGATTCCGATGAAAGATTATGCTTCTGCTTCAAGCCCGCAAGAGGGGTTGGCGGTTAAAGGTTAGTTTAACCTCGCACGTCATTGCGAGGCAAAATCCTAAGCGAGGCCGAAGCAATCTCAGAGCTTGTAGATTGCTTCGTCGGCCTTACGGCCTCCTCGCAATGACGATTAAAAATCAATCAACCTATGTACAAAATTCTAGTATTGCCTGGAGATGGAATCGGCGAAGAAGTCGTTTGCGAAGCGCTTAAAGTGCTCAAGCGGGTGGAATCCATCGCCCATCTCAAATTTGAAACCAAAGAAGCGCTTGTGGGCGGTGCTTCGATTGATAAGAACGGCGTTCCAATTACTGAAGATGTTCTTAAGGCGGCAAAAAATTCTGACGCCGTTCTTTTGGGTGCGGTGGGTGGCCAAAAATGGGATCAATTAGAATATAAAATCAGGCCCGAGCAAGCGCTGCTTGCGCTTCGCAAGGAGCTCGGACTTTATGCCAATTTAAGGCCTGTTGCGGTTGACCCGAGTTTGACGGATGCCTCATCCCTTAAGCGTGAAGTGATTGAAGGCGTTGATATTTTGGTGGTGCGTGAGCTGACAGGCGGTATTTATTTTGGGACTCCGAAGGGAATTGAGAAAAATAAAGACGGTTCAGAGCGCGGATTTAATACGGAAGTTTATTCCACTCATGAAATTGAGCGGATTGCAAAAAAAGCTTTTGAATTAGCGCGCAAGCGTAAACGCAAAATCACATCAGTCGATAAAGCAAATATTCTGGAATCAAGCATTCTCTGGCGCAAAGTTGTGACTGAAATAGGCAAACGTTTTCCGGATGTTCAATTATCTCATATATATGTGGATAACTGCGCGATGCAGCTGATTCGCAATCCGAAGCAGTTTGATGTGATTGTAACGACGAATCTGTTTGGCGATATTTTAAGCGATGAAGCGGCGATGCTCACGGGTTCCATCGGAATGCTGCCTTCGGCAAGCCTGGGCGACCATCACGCTTTGTATGAACCGGTGCATGGGAGCGCTCCCGATATTGCGGGCAAAGGCCAAGCCAATCCGATCGCGGCCATTCTGTCCGTTGCGATGATGCTCCGCTGCACGTTTCAGCTTCATGATTTGGCGCTTGCCGTGGAAATGGCAGTTCGACAAGTGCTGAAGGAAGGATTCCGAACAGCCGACATTTGTCAAGATGGGGTGAATTTGACGAGTTGTTCGGAAATGGGGAATTTAGTGGCGAAAGAGATAAAGGTATGAAATTGGGAAGACGGAAACCATTGAGATTGCAGGGTCATGATTATTCGTCAGAAGGGGCCTATTTCGTCACGGTTTGTACGCATGACAGGGAATATCTATTCGGGGAAATCGAGGGTGGGCAAATGGGATTGAATGAGTTTTGGAAAATAGTCCAAACCATTTGGGATAAATTGGTCGAACGATTTGTAAACATTACCACGGACCAATTTGTTATTATGCCAAATCACGTGCACGGAATTATTATGGTCAATCCATCGAACGTAGGGGCAATTCATGAATTGCCCCTACCGTCAGGCAAAAAACAACGTCGTCGCATGTTGTTGCCCGAAATTATTGGTTATTTCAAAATGAACACCGCAAAACGAATCAACCTATTGCGAAATACCCCGGGCATTCCTGTTTGGCAGCGCAATTATTACGAACGGGTCATCCGAAGCGAGAGCGAATTGTTTGAAATCCGTCGTTATGTTCAGGAAAATCATTTGAAATGGGATCTCGACCCCGAGAATTCGCATGCCCATCCCGAACGCTCTACGCTATCCGCTGTACGCTCATGAAGAAAAAGTCTTCATATAACGTTGCCGTAGTAGGCGCCAAGGGTGCCGTCGGCAGTGAAATGATCAAGATTTTGGAAGAGCGGAAATTTCCGGTTGCCGATCTCCGTTTATTTGGTTCTGCTCGATCGAAAGGAACTTCCGCCCGTTTTCAAGGCCGTGACGTTCCAGTTCGGGAATTAAAATTTGAGCCTGATGAATTTCAAGGAATCGATATCGTTTTATCAAGTCCCGGTGCTTTGGTGAGCACAAAGTTTGTGCCCCACGCAATCAAAACCGGCGCAGTCGTTATTGACAACACAAGTGCTTTTCGAATGCATCCCAAAGTTCCGTTGGTGATTCCTGAAATCAATCCGGAGGACATCAAGAAACATAAGGGAATTATTGCGAACCCAAATTGTTCCGCGATTATCATGCTGATGGCCGTTGCACCGCTTCATAGAAAAAACCCCATCAAGCGCATCCTTTGTTCTACTTATCAATCCGCAAGCGGCGCCGGCGCAAAAGCCATGCGCGAACTCGAAACCCAGACCCGTGATGTTCTGGACGGAAAACCCATTAAAAAAGAAGTTTTTCCCCATCAGATTGCGTTCAATCTTTTTTCTCATAACAGTACCATTGAAGAAAATGGTTATAACGAGGAAGAGCTTAAGATGATTCAGGAAGCACATAAAATTCTTCATGACGATTCCATCCGGATTGCAACTACCTGCGTACGCGTACCGGTATTTCGTGCTCATTCGGAAGCTATTTATATTGAGTTTGAAAGAAAGATGCCTCTCGAACAAGCGCATAACATTTTAAGTAAAGCGCCTGGTATTAAACTGGTAGATGATCAGAAAAGCAATCATTTCCCGATGCCTATTGAAGCAAGCGGCGGAAATGATGTGCTGGTGGGGCGCCTCCGAGTAGATCTGTCCTGCAAGAATGGCCTCGTACTTTTTGTTTCAGGCGATCAATTGCGCAAAGGTGCGGCGCTAAACGCCATTCAAATCGCCGAAAAATTAATTCAGAAAAATTAGAAGATCTCCATGAAGGCGCTAGACCGAATGTCTGTACAGTTCTTTTTTTAGGCTGGTACTGATAGTAACGCCTCCATTTTAACATTTTAATTTTACTCGTTTTACTCCTGCAGAAGTTAGAGAAGTTAGTGCCGGTTCTCCTGGGAACAGGTTGTGATCCTGTCCATACTCGTCCCTCCCAGAAGCGGTACTAACACTAAAACATAACCGCTTAATTCTTCTGTTGAGAGAACTGCAAGAATTATATTGATTAAAAATTAAAATATTATATAATAAATATCAATTTTAACTGAGGATAAAAACTTGACAAATAGTATATATATGGTATATACATTAATAAGAAATACGTTACCCCATTATCTGTCAATCAAAAGAGCGGCGCACGATGGTACTAAAATTTGAACCTTGGGGTGACGACCCGATCTTTGAATGGGATGAGCATAATCAGGAAAAAATATGGATCCATGGAATTCGTGATTTTGAAGCTGAAGAATGTTTCGAAAACAAGCATTTTGTGGTGCCTCACCCCAAAGCGAAATCCCAGCCCGAGAAATATAGGGATCGATTTATTGTTCGGGGGATTACTGAGGGCGGGAGAAAACTTCTCGTCGTTGTTCAACATAAAGCAGGAACTACTGTCAGAGTTATTACAGCGTGGGAGGAATAGGAGACTGCGATGACAAAACGAATCCGAAGTAAAATCGAGAAAGAAGTAGACGCCGAACTTGAAGCGAAGACCAAAGATGAGCTTTTAGCAGACTTTGATGAGTCGCAAGCGCTTCATGTCCCGGCAAAG
Source organism: Omnitrophica bacterium RIFCSPLOWO2_01_FULL_45_10b (assembly GCA_001804205.1). Lineage (GTDB taxonomy): Bacteria > Omnitrophota > Omnitrophia > Omnitrophales > Danuiimicrobiaceae > 01-FULL-45-10b. The sequence goes on along the minus strand of MHFM01000012.1, from coordinate 69,347 downwards.
AAAAGCGAGAGCAAGCTCATTTCTATAAGATTGCCTATGAGTATGATCGAACAACTTAGGAATGTTGCCATAAAAAAAGGTGATGTTGGCTATCAACAGATGATCAAAATTTTTATCGCGGATGGCCTCACCCGCGAAGCCCGGAATGATATGCGAATGACCGGCTGATTGTAAAGCCGTGTTATCAAACCTGTCCCTCCCAGAACCGGTACCGAAATAATATAAATAAAAAATGAAGATTCTTTTTATTGATCTTGAAACTACAGGAACTGAACCCGGCAAGCATGGCGTGGTCCAGACCGCGGGCATTATTGAAATTGACGGCAAGGTCGTAGAAGAATTCGAGTTTAAGAGCCGTCCTTTTCCCGAGGAGGTTTGCGAACTGCAAGCGCTTCAGACAATCGGTAAAACCAAAGAAGAAATTGCAAGCTATCCTGAACCACATCTAGCTTATCAAGGATTAATCCGCATTTTTGACCAATACATTGACCGCCACAATAAAGCCGACAAGTTTTATATGGTGGGGCAAAATCCAAGTTTTGACTATAATTTTCTGACAAAGTTTTTTCAGAAAAACGGAAATCAATTTTTATACGCCTATATTCAATATTATTTAATCGATCTGATCGCGGCCGCCGCGCTTTTTCAATCCGCCGGAAAAATTAAGGTGCCAAATATGCGGCTTGAAACAATGGCGGACTATTTCGGAATCAAACTCAAGGCGCATGACGCAGCTGAAGACGTCCGGGCAACCCGCGAGCTTTATCATGCCTATGTGAATCTAATCAGACAAATCAACATGCCCGAAAAGCTAAAAGCAAGCGCTCAATGAGTTTATTACCTAATTTTATAAAATAAGACAATGAAGTTTATCGAATTATTCAAGACAGTCCAACCCTCCCACGGCAAGTTTTTGGCTCGGGTATTTGGTATTTTCAACGAAGAAATTGTCAGAATATGGTGCCGTGATAGTCGGGCCCCTTATAAAGATTTAGGAAGGCCGACATTGAGAAGAAAAAGTGAAACAAGAGGGCATGCTTTGGATTTTTCTTTTCAAGACTTGAAAAACGGTCTCATATATATTGTTGAAATGAAATGCTGGTTAGAATATCAAAATTACAAGTATCTTTCTTTAACTGCACCTTCCTTTCTTGATTGTTTTGAAGGGGATCCAGCATTCGATAAGTTTTTGGAGGTTTCAAAGGGAAACGGGATTTGCCAAGTATTCATAGACTCTGAATCGGTATGTATTTCGGGAGGGATTCTTATTTGGGGTTCAGTTTCTGAATCTGGCAGGAGTGCTTTGATGAAAGAGAGAAGGCTCCACGATGTCTTGTCTCTGGAGAATATTATTTCTAACCTTGTTAGTTGGCAGAATCAGGAGTACAAAGATTTTTTAAATGCCCGAGCTAGCCGGATGAATGAATTGATCAAAGGATTGTCCTAATCTATAAAATAAATAATCGCATTAATCGCAGACGTCCTGCAGACGGACATCTTCCATTTTTTTAATCCACTGATATAATAAAGCATGACTACGATTACGCTTGAAAGTCCGAAAGATACTTCATCGCTAAAATCTGAGCAGGAGAGGACGCTTAAGGCTCCACGCAGGAAATACGGTTTCTTTGCGAGCACGCTTTTTTTCATGATGGATTTTTTTTATGGAAAGAAGCAGACATTTTCCAAATTCAAGGTGCTTGAAATCATCGCCCGCGTTCCGTATCAGTCCTGGGAGCAGGTGGCTTATATCGCGATGACGCACACGTACTCACAACCAGGTTTCGCGAGACGGATTTTTGAGTTCGTTAAAGAAGCGCGCCTCCAACAGGACAATGAACAATGGCATTTATTTATGTTAGAGGAAATGGTCCAGAAGAAGGGAATTCATGAAAACTTCTTTATGTACCGCATCCTTCCGCAGATCATCGCGTTTTTTTATTATCACCTGAGCTGGATTATGTATGTCGTAAAGCCTGCCTGGAGTTATGGCCTTAATGCTGACTTTGAAGACCACGCAGAACATGAATATATGGGTTTTGTTTTGGAAAACCCAAACTTTGAAACCGAGCCTTTCGAAAGTGACTTCGAGCAGGACTACGGGTCTTTTAAGTCTTTGGCCGATCTTTTCCGTCGCATCGGAATTGACGAGCGGATTCACAAGGAAGAAAGCCTTGCCCGTATCGAGAATGCCCGATTTTCATAATGCGGAATATTAAACTCACATTAGAGTACGATGGCACTTCATTTTTTGGATTTCAAAAACAAAAGCGCCATCGTACCGTTCAAAATGAGCTTGAAACAGCATTAAAAAAATTATTCCAAAAAAATATTCACACGATCGCTTCCGGCCGAACAGATTCGGGTGTGCACGCGGAAGGCCAGGTTGTTAATTTCCATATTAATTCCAAGATTCCGTTTTTTAAAATCGAACAGGGCCTGAACTGTTATTTGCCAGATGACCTTGCGGTTATTGCTGCCGAAGAAGTATCACCTAAATTTCATGCCCAGTTTTCTGCAAAATGGAAAGTGTATGAGTACCGTATTCTGAATTCAAAAACTCGCTCGCCGCTTGAACGCTTTCGCGCATTTCATGTTCCTCATCCGCTCAGCCTTCTCAAAATGAAACGCGCAGCACGGCTCTTTTGCGGCAGGCATGATTTTCGCGCCTTTGAATCAAGCGGAAGCAGGCGGAAGAGCGCCGTTCGAACCATCCGGCAGTTAAGCGTTCAAAAAAAGGGAAGGGAAATCGTGTTGACGGTAACCTCAAATGGGTTTTTGTATAAGATGGTCCGCAGCATGGTCGGTACGCTTGTTGAGGTGGGCGCAGGAAAGCTTGGCCTCACCGATCTTAAACAGATTTTCACCTTAAAAAAGCGTGAGCTTGTGGGCGCCACGGCTCCACCACAAGGCCTTGTACTTAAACGAGTTATCTATTAAGTTCCGGTTCATGTTTAATCGTTTTGACAACAAAGAGGGGTTCTGATATACTTCACGCTCTTTTCCCGATAAGGAATAACAATGAAAACTTATTTACCAAAAGCAAACGAAATTGAACGGAAGTGTTACCTGGTTGACGCAAAAGATCAAATCTTAGGCCGGCTTGCCGTCCGGATTGCAACGGTTCTCATGGGAAAAGACGAGCCTTTTTATACGCCTCATATTGAATGCGGAGACCAAGTGGTTGTGATTAATGCAAAACAAATTCGCGTGACGGGGCGAAAATTCAAAGAAAAAATTTATCAACATTATACCGGTTATCCGGGAGGCCGCCACACCGCTACGTTTGAACAGATGCAGGCGAAAAATCCGGAACTTATTATCAGCGAAGCAGTTCGCAGAATGCTTCCGAAAAATCGGCTGGCCGATAAAATGTTAAAGCGGCTTCGTATTTATGCGGGTGCCGAACATCGGCAAGCGGCGCAAAAACCCGTACCTTTTCCGGCGTAAACTCAAATTATGGTTGAAGCAGAAATCAAAACAAATTCTTTTTACGGTTTGGGCCGGCGCAAAAGCGCCATCGCCCGCGTTTGGCTTGCGGATGGTGGAAAAGAAATTGTTGTGAATTCCAAAACTCAAGAAACTTATTTTCCACGCGAGACACTGCGAATGATTATTCAACAACCGCTCGAAGCCGCTAAATTGATGGATCGCTTTGCCATTAGAGCTGAAGTTTGCGGCGGTGGTTTGACGGGTCAAGCAGAAGCAGTTCGGCTCGGAATTTCCCGGGCACTTCTTGAGTTTGACCCAAATCTTCGTTCACTCTTGCGCAAGGGCGGGTTTCTCACGCGTGACCCGCGCAAAAAAGAACGCAAAAAGTACGGCCATAAAGGTGCACGGCGCAGTTTTCAATATACGAAGCGGTAATCGTTGTCGTACATTTATGAATCGATTTTTGTTAGCACTTCGGTGGTTGATTACACTCATTCTCTTGATTCAATGTTCCGGCTGCGCTGCTTTCCTTGAAGATTATAATTACAGGCCGGTTGGATCAAGTCAGCTAAATAGCAACTACTAGTTCTCACCTCTCGCTGGTACAATATGCCCTCTGTCATGATAAAAACCCAACTGTTCAAGCGGTATGCTCCGCTGGTTTTGACGATCGCCGCTATTTTTATCGCCGCGTTTTTCTCATCGCTGCCTCTTCTAATTCCATCAGAATCTTTGCAGCGGATGATGAGCCAAGCGGTTCAAGAACAGACAGGTTCTACCCCTACTTTTAAAGAGGTCCGGGTCTCTTTTTTACCGACCCCCGTCTTGCATCTGACACATTTCAGTTTGGAACCCGCGGGCCCGGATTCCAATATTCCTTCGATCAAAGCGGACAAGGCTACCTTTCGCCCCGTTCTTTTTTCATTATTGATGGGCAAGCCATCCTTGGCGCATGTTGTATTAAGCAATGCGACTATCCAATACGTTTGGCGTGAACCGGGCAGTGACTTCGCAAAAACAGTTTCTTTTGAACATGTTTCATTTGACCTTTGGAACTTCCGTTCCAATAAGCCCATTCGCTTTAGAGTAAAAGCCAAATTTTTGAGCGATTCGGACAACGTTAATTTGTCAGGGACTTTCACCATTGATTTCAAAAATTTTAGGCCGAAAGATTTGATCGCCAAAGCCCAAGTTTCAATCGATGCTCTTGAGCTTTCAAAATTAGCTTCCTGGTGGCGGTCTCCGCTCCCTATCGACTTCAAAAAAGGCACATTTTCAAGTTCAACACAAATTATTAAACGCGCAGGAATTTCGCAGCTGGACGTTAAAGGTTCCGCCGTTCTTAAGGATTTGATATACGAAATGTCCCCGAAATCTGCCCCGAGCGTAGAGGGTGATTATCAAGTGAAGTACCAAGCTCAGATTGATTTAGAAAGCGGCGCGCTCATTTTAAATGAGGGCACTACATTTGCGACACCGTTTGGGCCTTTTGAAGCGGAAGGCCGGTTTAATGTATTCAAAACGTCCGTCGAGGAAGTGCTCGTCAAATCCAACGCCCTCCATTTAGAAACTTTTCCTCAATATATTCTTCCTTTCGAAAAAATTATTCCTGTGAATTTGGGACTTTCAGGAGAAAGCCAATTGGATTTTTTTGTCAAAGGCCAACCTGAGCTTTTGGTTGTTAATTCTCGAATTGATTTAACCAAGGCCTCTCTTGCTTATTCCAAATATTTTTCCAAATCTAGTGGGGTCCCGCTCTTTTTGAAAAGCGATATGAAATTGGTTATCGGTCGGGGGCTTCGCGGTGATTTTTCGGCCGATTTCGAGCAAGCCTCCCTCAAGGGTTCTCTTGTGGGGCTAGATCTTGCCACGGGACAAGGCGAAATGACCATTTTAACGAATAAATTTTCAATCAAGGGATGGGAGCAGTATTTTCCCTTATTGCGCCAGTTTGAACTTTCAGGCGCGGTGAAAATTTTGACGAGTGTAAAAGGAAATTTTAACCGCTTTAAAGAAGCGCGGGTGATGAATAATATCAGCCTGGATCATTTGGAAGCCCGCTCAAAAACAGGCGCACGCATTTATGACGTAAATGGATCAATTGATTTTGGCCCTTTAGATTCCGAACTTAAGGGTGTTCGTTTTGGAGTAGGGCATTCGCAATTTTCATTGGATGGCAAAATGTTTTGGGAGCCAAACCGTAAAGGGCTTGTTATTCTCCGTTCCGAGCAGCTCAAAGTTTTAGATTTGGTGTCCGAACTTCGTAAAATTGATGAGGCCCTTCAACTCAGCGGAAAGAAAGTAGATTGGAGATCCGTTGAAGCGGCGGTTACAGGCGTATTTTCACCCGACGAATCTCTGGATGATTTTGAATCACATATTGCTTTTTCGGAGAACCATCTGATGATCCCCGATTTGTATTTCAATGTTTTTGGAGGACGGGTTTCCGGCCAGGCCATGTTTGATTTTAAATCTGCTCCTTCAAGCGTGATCACATTTGAACTTGACCGCTTGAGTTTTGCACGGATGTATGCCACACAAGGCCAACCCGTTATCGAAGGAAATCTTTTTGCAACTGCTCAATTGAAAAGCGACGGACCTTTTGATGCCGGTTGGTTGGACCGGCTGAAGGGAACGGGCTCTCTTGCGGTGGCGAACGGGGAGTTTCATTCTTTCGATCTTTTGGGCGGTTTGGGTAAGATTGCCGAGCTCGCACCTTTAGGTAGTTTTAAATCTGGGAAAACGCGTTTTAGCGATGTCCGGGGCGATTTTGAAATCGAAAGCAAAAAGATAAAAACAGGAAATTTACTTCTTGTTTCCGATGATTTTCAGGTGGAGGCTGCCGGTGACATTGGATTTGACGGGAATCTTAATTTTAGGCTTTCGCTTTATTTGGCCCCGGCTTTGGGACAATCCGTTAATTCAAATTTGCCTCAGAACGCTCGGCTTGGGCCCATCCCCATTCTGCTTACCGGGCCAATTTCCAATCCATCGATTCATCAAGATCCGATGCTGATTCAAACTTTTTTGGAAAGCTTGGTGCGGGATCAATTTTCTAAAATTACGTCGCGCTGGTTCGCGCCATCAAGTGTGGCCACTCAAGAAAACGCTAAAAATCAGGTTCCTCAAAAATCAACAACTGCTCAACCCGCAAGTTTAGAACAAGCTCTTTTGGACAGCGGCTTCAATCTGTTGGAGCAATTCCTTTCCCAAAAGAAATCTTCTTCTTAGAACACCAGCAAAAACCTTGTCATCCTGAGCCCTTCGTCTGTCATCCTGAACGTCCGCCCAGCAGAACGGCGGATCCGCCGTCTCGGGTGGCGGAAAGTGAAGGATCTCAGGCTCAGGGTAAACTCCGCGAAGGATCTACAATTAGATTCTTCAGGCTGCGCCTTCAGAATGACACTTTTTGTCAGAAGCTCTTAGTTCTTCCCCATAACTTTTAGAGGATTAATTTTTAATTTTTTGATCAACTTCGCGGCAGCTTGTGTTTCTGCCTCTTGCTTGGTTCTGCCTTCGCCCTTTGTTTTTCGTTTTCCTCTAATGGTGACCCAAGCGGTGAAGGCGCTTCGGTTTCGTTGGGATGCAACTCGGTAAGAAGGAAGAACGCCGAATTTCTTTTGCGTATGTTCCTGCAAAGTGCTTTTTGGATTCGGGTCTAGTTGAAAGAGTTTTTTTTGATTGAAATAAGGTTCAAAACATTTGGTAAGGAATTGTTCTATCGCTTTTCGCCCGCGGTCAAAATAAATTGCAGCGATTAAAGCTTCAAAAGCGTCCGCCAATATTTTTTCACGCGCTAATTCGTGATGTTGTTCGACATGTTTCCCAAGCAAAAGATGACTTTTGAGGCGAATGGTGCGGGCAATTCGCGCCAATAGCTTTTTAGAGACAAGGGTGGACCGCAAACGGCTGAGCAGGCCTTCATTTGCATTTGGAAAAAGATCGTATAAGCGGGTGGCGATGAATAAATTTAAAATTGAATCCCCAAGGAATTCGAGGCGTTGAAACAGTGCCCCTGATTTAAGCGGCTGGCCAGCATTTTGATATGATGGATGGGTGAGGGCAGCATGGAGCCATTTTTTGTTTCGAAATGGCTTGCCAATCATTCGCTCAAGGTATGTTTTTGCCATCATTCTCCACCTTATTTTTAAACCAAAAATAGGATGACTCGACTAGAAAGTCAAGCATAAACCCCGTTAGACCTCTGCCGGACTTGAAAAGCGAATCTCTGGCTAATTTATTTTTCATCCGCGTAACCCCTCGTTAAATAAGCTCTTGTAATAGTAGGTCTAACGGGGTGAAATTTACCTAACCTATTCATTTGACAAAGGATAAGCCTGCCTTTATAATAACACTTTCGTTGTTATCCCCTATTTTTCACTTAAAGGGATGCCTGTCCTCATGGAAAAGGACGCCCGTTCTTCTTTCTAAGCACCGGATGGTGTTTAGAAAGTTTTTATTTTAGGAGACAAATATGCTCAGATGTTCTGTTGTTGGCGCTACCAGTTTTACCGGAAATGAACTGATTCGAATTCTTGCAAGGCACCCGCATGTTAAGGTCGGGACTTTAACCACTCGATCTGAAGAACGGATTCGGGCTCGAGACGTGGTGCCCACATTGGGCAAGGCCAATGACCTTGTCATCGAAAAATTTGACTTTCGGAAAGTGCTTCGCAATTCCGATGTTGTTTTCATTACGCTTCCGCACACGCTGGCGATGAACATTGCCGGGGATTTTTACAAGCACGATAAGATCGTCATCGATCTTTCCGCTGATTTCCGTCTCCGTCATGCGAAAATTTATGAACAGTGGTATGGCGAGAGGCATGAACAAAAGAAGTTGCTTAAATTTGCGGTCTATGGTCTTCCTGAAATTTATCGTGAGCAGATCAAGCATGCAAATTTAATTGCCAATCCCGGGTGCTATCCAACAGGCGCTGTCTTGGGATTATACCCTTTGCTTAAGAACGATTTGATTCAACGGGATTCCATTATTATTGATTCTAAATCCGGTGCGAGCGGTGCTGGGCGCAAACTTTCTATGGGAACGCAATTTTGCGAGGTGGATGAAAATTTCGCGGCCTATAAAGTGAATCGGCATCAACATGCGCCTGAAATGGAGCCGACGCTTTCAGAAATAGCGGCGGAAAAAATTAACATTACATTTGTGCCTCATCTTTTGCCGGTGAATCGAGGAATTTTATCGACGATTTATGTGAAGCGAAAATCAGGAGTCAAAAAAGATAAATTGGCCAAGGCCTTTCAGGCTTTTGCTGACGCAGAACCGTTCGTTCGGTTTTTAGGAGTCGATCGGTTCCCGGCTTTGAAAAATGTTCAGTTTACGAATTTTTGCGACATCGGCGTTTCTGTTGATGACAAATCAAATCAGGTGATTGTGATCACCGCCATTGATAATTTACTGAAGGGCGCAAGCGGCCAAGCGATTCAGAACATGAACATTCGCCTCGGTTTTGCAGAAGAAGCGGGATTGCTCAGCCTATGATCCCCCACCACTTTTTGGGAAGCGAGAAAAAGCAAATTGGCAGCAGAAAACAATCTCTGACTTATCCAGTACACCATTCGATAAATCCGTGAGGGGTTTGTCATTCCCGCGAAAGCGGGAATCCATGGATCCCCGATTAAAGCATTCGGGGATGACAAAGCAGGAAACCCAGTACGGACTTAACGAACGCGGTACTAGATTATTTCTGATTTTAAGGAAAGTGGTGGGGGATGAAATTTAAAATTGTTCCGAATGGCAGCATGACCAGCCCGGAGGGCTTCGTTGCGTCCGGACGAAACGCGGGGATTAAAAAAAGTTTCAGGAAATTTGATGTTTCATTGATTTATTCCGAAGTTCCAGCGGTGAGCGCCGGAACATTTACGACGAATCGGGTTAAAGCATGGCCGCTTTTGCATGACCTTAAGGTGATTCGCAATCGTATTCACCGCGTTATTTTTTCCAATAGTGGCAATGCCAATTGCTTCAACGGCAAAAGTGGACAGCAAGCCGTTTCGGTGGCTTTGAATCTTTTGTCGCGGAAACTTCGGATTCCGAAACGGCAAATATTTTTATCGTCGACCGGAATTATTGGCAGGGCATTTCCGATTGACCGGATTCGAAAAGCGATTCCCGAACTTGTTCAAGATTTGTCGAAAGAAGGCGGCCACGATGCCGCGCGCGGAATTTTAACGACCGATACGCATCCGAAAGAAATTGCAGTACGGTTTTCCATTGATGGAAAAACCGTAACCCTTGCTGCGATGGCCAAGGGCGCCGGAATGGTTTGCCCCGATATGAATGCGACGGGAGTTTTGAAAGGCAAGCATGCCACCATGCTTTGTTTTTTGACAAGCGATGTTCATATTTCGAAATCCTTGCTTCAAAGAGCGCTTTCGCAATCGGTGGATCAAACTTTTAACAAGGTGGTTATTGATAACGATCAAAGCACAAACGACACGGTGTTGATTTTAGCAAACGGTAAAGCGAGAAATAGAAAAATCGTATCGCAAGATCGCCGTTTCCGTTTGTTTCAAGAGGCGCTTACTTATGTTTGCAATTTTATTGCGCGCGGCCTTGTGCGTGATGGAGAAGGAGTCACCCATGTTTGTGAAGTTATAGTGAAAGGAGCGCATACTCCAGAAGAAGGGAGCAGGGTGTGCCGGCAAATTTCATCGTCGATGCTGTTCAAAACCATGCTTGCCGGCGGCGACCCCAACTGGGGGCGTTTGATGGGTTCGATTGGAGCAAGCGGTGCGGCTTTTTCGCCTTCACTTGACATTATGTTTGATGGTATTCCAATCTTGAAAAATGGCCGGGAAAGAATTCGAAATAAGGGCCGGATCCGGCGAATTTTGAAGAAAAAGGAGTATCGCTTGGAAGTTAATTTGAAATCGGGAAAGTTTCAGGAACGATTTTGGGCGACGGATTTAACCAAATTTTACGTTTGGATTAATGCGAGTTATTCCACATAAAACACTATGATGATCGATCAATTGGTTGAAAAAGCAGATATTTTGATTGAAGCGCTTCCGTATATCAAACGGTTTCGCGGCAAAGAGATTTTAATCAAGTATGGCGGAGCCGCGATGCTGGATAAAGAAGTCCGCGAAAATGTGCTTCATGATCTTGTGTTCATGAATTACGTCGGCATCCGCCCCATTTTGATTCACGGCGGCGGGCCGGCGATTACGGAGAATTTAAAAAAAGCCGGCGTGGCCTCTCAATTTGTCAATGGGTTGCGCGTGACGGATAAAGCTACGATGAAAGTTGTCATCGAGACTCTGGCGGATTTGAATCAAAAGATGGTGCATGATTTAAGTCAACTCGGCGCTCAAGCTGTAGGACTCTCCGGCCATGACGCTGAGATTTTACATGTGAAGCAACATCGCGCAAATGGAGATGTGGGTTATGTGGGCGAAGTGGTGTCGGTCAATACGCGCCCGATTCGGGAATTGACGGACCTGAATATTATTCCCGTCATTTACCCAATCGGAATTGATGAAAAAGGAGAGGCTTATAACGTCAATGCAGATGAAGCGGCCGCCAAAATTGCGGCTGCGATGGACGTTCAAAAAATTATGATTTTAACCAATGTCCGGGGGATTCTAGCGCGTCAGAACGATCCTGAATCTTTAGTTCCCTCGCTCCATGTGGATGGCGTTGAAACTTTAATTCGCGACAAAGTGATTACGGGCGGAATGATTCCAAAAGTAAATGCGTGTGTGACCGCTCTTAAAGGAAACGTGCCAAAAGCGCATATCGTGGACGGGCGGATTAAGCACTCGCTTTTGCTTGAAATTTTCACCGACAAAGGAATTGGAACGGAAATTGTTGTATGAATAATCAAGAAGTTGCATCTCAATACGAACAATTTGTGCTGCCGACTTATGTCCGTTCGCCCCTTTGCCTGGTCAAGGGAAAAGGCTCGAAGGTATGGGATATTGAAGGCCATGAATATCTCGATTTTTTTCCGGGTTGGGCGGTATCGGGGCTTGGGCATTGCCATCCGGCCGTGATTAATGCGATTAAAAATCAGGCGCGGAAAATATTGCATATTCCGAACAATTATTATGGCTTGAGGCAATTACAATTGGCCGAGAAAATTATCGAGCGGTCATTTCCCGGGCGTGTATTTTTTTGCAATAGCGGCGCCGAAGCGATGGAAGCGGCCATTAAATTTGTGCGAAAGTTTGGATCCGCTTCCGGCCGTTATGAAATGATCACGATGGAAGGCGCTTTCCACGGGCGGACTTTAGCGGCCCTTGCTGCGACGGGGAAGTATTACAAAGGGTTTGAGCCGATGCCGGAGGGGTTCAAACAGGTGCCGTTTAATAATTTTGAAGCGCTGAAACAAGCGGTAGGCCCAAAGACGATAGCAATTGCGTTGGAATTGATTCAGGGTGAGGGCGGCATTCAGGTGGCAGAGATTGATTATGTTCGGAAAATAAAAGCGCTTTGCGAAGAAAAAAAACTATTACTTGTTTTTGATGAGGTTCAAACCGGAATCGGCAGAACCGGAAAGTGGTTCGCTTATCAGCATTACGGCGTGGAGCCTGATTTGATGGCGCTTGCGAAATCCTTGGGAAGCGGCGTTCCGATTGGTGCTTTGGTGGTGAACAAAAGGATTAAAGAAGAAGTGCTGGTTCCGGGAACCCATGCGTCTACGTACGGAGGCAATCCGCTGGTGACGGCGGCCGGCTTGGCCGTATTCAAAGCCATTGAGCAGGGAAAGTTGCTTCGGAATGCGGAAGAAATGGGGGCTTATTTAAAATCGAAACTCACGGCTTTAAAAGAAAAGTATTCATCAATTAAAGAGGTTCGAGGGATCGGTTTAATGCTCGGAATGGAATTGGACCGGCCCGGCGCCGAACTGGTAAAGCAGGCGCGGGAAAAAGGGCTTTTGATCAATTGCACGCAGGAGCGGGTCCTTAGAATTATGCCTGCGATGATCGTTACCAAACGCTTGATTGATAAAGCGGTTCAAATTTTGGATCAAGTGTTTAGCGAAGCGGTGGTGGGATGAAAAATTTAATCAGCGCCTTTGATTTCGATCAAGCGGAACTTAAAACCGTTTTTGGCCTTGCCAAACGGATGAAGCAAAATCCGCTTTCGTATCGCGATCTTTTTAATGGCAAAGCGCTTGGGCTTATTTTTGAAAAGCCTTCGACGCGGACCTGGGTTTCTTTTGAAGTTGGTTTTACGACCATGGGCGGCCATGTCATTTATTTGGGCCCCGACGATATTCAGCTGGGTGTGCGCGAAGAAGTGCGTGATGTGGCAAGAACTTTGGCGCGTTATCTAGATTTAATTGTGATGCGCACTTATTCGCATGAATTGATTCTGGAGTTTGCAAGCCATTTTAAGAAAACCGTGATTAATGGCCTAAGCGATTTGGAACATCCATGCCAGGCCATGGCTGATTTTTTTACGATTGGGGAAGCATTGGGAGATTTCAAAAATAAAAAAATCGCTTATATCGGCGACGGTAATAATGTGCTCAATTCGCTTTTAATTTTGGCCGCGCAGCTCGGTGCGCATTTACATTATGCGACTCCAAAGTCCTGTGCGCCTCAAGCGGCAATCGTGACACGTGCTTTAAAAGAAGCGAAACGAACAAAGGCAAAATTGGTGGCGACGACCAAACCTCAAGAAGCGGTACGGGGCGCTGATATTATTTATACAGATGTTTGGGTGAGCATGGGAGAAGAAGAGAAAACAAAAAAGCAGAATTGTTTTGAAGGTTTTCAAGTGAATCGATCCCTTTTGAAAAAAGCGGCGAAAGAGGTTCGCGTCATGCATTGCCTTCCGGCGCATCGGGGAGAAGAAATTACAAATGATGTGATTGAAGGAAAGCATTCCATTGTATTTGATCAAGCCGAAAATCGGCTTCATGTTCAAAAAGCGATTATCGTTTATTTACTGAGGTCTGAAAGAGCGGGGTCCTAAAAATGAAAAAAGTCGTGCTTGCTTATTCGGGTGGATTGGATACGTCCTGTGCGGTGCGGTGGATTCGGGATACGTACGGAGCCAAAGTCATTTGCTTCTCAGCCTTTATCGGAGAAGTTTCCGATCGCAAATTGCTTGCAAAGAAAGCGCGCTCCGCCGGCGCTTCGAAAATTTATATTGAAGATTTGAAAACGGAATTCGTACGCGACTTCGTAACACCCGCGCTTTGGGCCCATGCGAAGTACGAAGGAAAATACCTGCTTGCGACAGCGCTCGGCCGGCCTTTGATTGCTAAGCATTTGGTTCAAATTGCTGCTAAGGAAAAGGCGGATTATGTGGCGCACGGCTGTACCGGAAAAGGAAATGATCAGGTCCGGATCGAACTTGGCGTGAGATCGCTGAATCCGAAGCTTAAGATTATTGCACCCCTCAGAGAATGGGGATTTGGTTCGCGCGAAGAAGAAATCGATTACGCTCATCAATACGGCATTCTCATTTCAGCTACTAAGAAAAGCCCGTATTCGATTGACAAAAATATTTGGGGCGCTGCGATTGAAGCGGGAATTCTGGAGGATCCTTGGAAAGAACCGCCTGCGGATGCTTATTTTATGACACGGTCTTTAGACCGAGTTTCCGCAAAACCATTTTATGTTGTGATTGGTTTCAAAGCTGGAATTCCTGCGTCGTTCAATGGAAAAGCGATGGCTTTTGTTCCGCTCATTGAGAAGTTAAACGAGTTAGGCGGCCGTTACGGTATCGGACGAGTCGATCACATTGAAAATCGATTAGTCGGAATTAAATCCAGAGAGCTTTATGAAGCTCCGGCCGCTACGATTTTGCATTTGGCGCACTCTGAGTTAGAGAGTTTTGTTTTGGATCGGGAGTTTATTCATTACAAAAAAGTACTTTCCGAAAAATATTCGGAGCTTGTTTATTTCGGCCTTTGGTTTACGCCGCTCAGGGAGGCTTTGGATCAATTTTTTGCAGCTCAACAGAAACGGGTAACCGGAACGATTCGAATCAAATTAGACAGGGGCACGGCAACGGTGGTTGGCCGGAAATCGCCGTACTCGATGTATTCAGAACGGCTTGCGACTTATTCTAAAGGAGATGAATTTGACCGGAATGCCGCGGAAGGTTTTATGAAAATTTGGGGTTTGCCTTATGAAGGGAAATCGAAAAAGTGAGATTGCTTCGTCCCGCCGCCTTCGGCGGCAGTCCTCGCAATGACGTCATTGCGAGCGGAGCGAAGCAATCCAAGAGGTGACGTATGAAAAAACTTTGGGGTGCCAGGTTTAAAGCCGAGTTGCATGAGTCCGCCAAAAAATTCACGTATTCGCTTGGTGTGGACCATGAATTATTGGGCGCTGAAATTAAAGTCAGTATGGCTCATGCGCTCATGCTCGGCAAAGTCGGGATTATTTCACAGCGGGATTCTCGCGTTCTTGTGAGCGGCCTTTGGAAAGTATTGGCCACGCTTAAGAAAAAGTCCATCTGCCACATGATCAATGAATATGAGGATATCCATACATTGATTCAATCAGAGCTTGAAAAAAAGGTCGGAAAACTGGCGCGGAAGCTTCACACCGGCCGTTCGAGGAATGATTTGGTGGCCACTTCGATGCGGCTTTATTTGAAAGAAAAAATCGTGACGGTTCTTGAGGCAATTACCCAATTTCAAGCTATCCTCCTGACGCAAGCTGAGAAAAATCGAAGCGTGATCATTCCCGGATACACTCATCTTCAGCGGGCGCAGGTGGTATTGCTTGCGCATCATTTCCTGGCTTATGTGGAAATGCTGGAACGTGACAAATCGCGCCTGTTGGATGCACGAAAACGGATGAATCAATGCCCGCTTGGGGCAGGGGCTTTGGCCGGCAGCGGCCTTTCGATTCATCGGATGTTCGTCGCAAAACTTTTGGGTTTTGAAAAACCAACGGCCAATAGTTTGGATTCGGTAAGCGACCGGGATTTCGCGCTGGAAACACTTGCCGCCATTGCGATTTTATTTACTCATCTTTCGCGCTTGGCGGAGGATTTGATTTTATGGAATTCACAAGAGTTTGGATTCATTGTGCTGGATGATCAATTTTCAACCGGCTCAAGCCTGATGCCGCATAAGAAAAATCCGGATATTTTGGAGTTGGTTCGAGGCAAATCGGGAGAGGCTTATGGGAATTTGATTTCGTTGCTTGTGACGATGAAAGGGCTTCCGCTCGCTTACAATCGAGACATGCAGGAAGATAAAAAACCTCTTTTCGCTTCGCTTCATTTGGCGGCGAATGCTTTTTCAGTTTTAAACGGAGTTGTTCGCACGCTTCGAGTCGATGAAGCTAATTGCGAACGGGCATCGAAGGATAGTTTTCTCTTCGCAACCGATGTGCTTGAATATCTGGTGAAGAAAAAAGTCCCATTTCTTGAAGCGCATTCCATTGTGGGAAGTTTAGTGCGCCGGGCTGTTGATTCTCACAGCACGCTGAGCGGGCTTTCGTTCGAAACTTATCGGAAATATTCCACCGCTTTCCGCAAGGATGTTTTTGATCTGTTTGACCCAAAAGTTTCCGCGGCAGGAAAGCAGTCTTTCGGCAGCACGAAGCCGGAATTAGTAGCGAGACAAATCCGTCTGGCAAAAGAGCGCTTGAAAGACGAGTCGAAACGGTTCAAGCAAATGCGGCATCAACAGCGTTAGTAGTAGGGGCAATTCATGAATTGCCCCTACAATTGTCAAGATAAACAAAACAAAATTTAAAATGAAATCACCTATGAGCAAAATGCATGATTTCCATTATCAAGATGGAGAACTTTACTGTGAATCGGTCCGTGTTCAAGACATTGCGGAGCGGGTCGGAACGCCTTTTTATCTGTACAGCCACAAGACGTTTACAGAACATTTGGCGAAAATTCAAAGCGCGTTTCGTTCCTTAAAACCGTTGATTTGCTTTTCGATGAAAGCCAATTCAAATTTGGCGGTTTTGCGTTCTCTTGTCAAAAAAGGAGCAGGCCTTGACATTGTTTCAAGCGGCGAATTGTTCCGCGCCAAGAAAGCCGGATGCCCTCCTTCTAAAATTGTGTACGCAGGAGTAGGGAAAACGGATTTGGAAATTGAGGAAGCGATTCGAGCCGGAATTCTGCTTTTTAATGTGGAATCCATTCAAGAATTGGGCCGGATTCAAAAAATTGCCAAAAAGCTCAGAAAAAAGGCAAATGTTTCGCTTCGCATTAATCCGGATGTAGATCCGGGCACGCATGCTCATATTACCACCGGAAAAGCTGAGTCCAAGTTTGGGCTCGATATGGATACAGCCCATTTGATTTTTATGCGTTCCGATCAATATCCTCATCTTTCTATTTGCGGAGTGCATGTTCATATTGGCTCGCAAATTGTGAAGGGTGAGCCTTTTGTGAAAGCATTTCGAAAAGTGCTTCTTTTTTTGACTCATCTTGAAAAAGAAGGGCACCGGATCAAATATTTAAATTTAGGCGGAGGGCTTGGGATTATTTATTCGGATGAGCGGCCGCAAACGGCGGAGCAGTTCGCCAAACACGTGTTGCCGCTTTTTAGGAGTAAAAAATACAAAATTATTTTTGAGCCGGGGCGTTTTATCGCCGGCAATAGCGGTATTTTTGTAAGCCGTGTCATTTATATTAAACGAACCAAGGCAAAAAATTTTGCGATTATCGACGGCGGAATGAATGATTTAATTCGTCCCGCTCTTTATGACTCGTTTCATGACATTTGGCCGCTTCATCAAAACGGAACGGCTAAGAGATTAACATACGATGTCGTGGGCCCGATTTGTGAAAGCGGTGATTTTTTGGCGAAACAGCGAACGATTCAAGAACTTAAGCCCGGTGATTTAATTGCGTTTGCGAGTGCCGGCGCTTACGGTTTTTCGATGTCTTCTAATTACAATGCAAGGCCGCGCGTGGCGGAAGTGTTGGTTCGAGGTTCCCGTTTTGAAATTGTGCGTCAACGCGAGACCTATAAGGATTTGATTCGTGGCGAGCGGATTCCGAGTTGGGTGTAAGAATGGGTGATATTACATTTCATAAAATGGTGGCTTCGGGAAATGATTTTGTCGTCATTGACAACCGAAAGGGTGTGGTTGCAAACGCCAAACAGCTTGCCGTTAAAATTTGCCAGCCTCATTTTGGGGTCGGGGCAGACGGAGTGCTTTTCATTGAGCCATCGCGTACATCCGACTTTTTCCTACGGATTGTGAATTCGGATGGTTCTGAGGCTGAAGCTTGCGGAAATGGTTACCGCTGCGTTGGGCTTTATGCTCATCAACTTCTTGGATTTTCAAAATCGATGCGCGCGGAAACGCTCGCCGGGGAAATCGGAATCGAAGTGAATGGAAGTACGATCAAAGCAAAAATGGCAAATCCGTCTGACTATCGTGAAACGGTTGAGATCAAAGATTTAAAAAATGGATCAAAATCTTTACGGGCGTCTTTTATTAATACTGGCGTACCGCATGTTGTGATTTTTGCGGAGGGATTAGACAAAATGCCCGTTGTTGAGCTGGGCCGCGTCATTCGCTATCACAAAGCTTTTCAGCCCAAAGGAACCAATGTTAATTTTGTGGAAGTCACGGGAAAAAATGAATTATCAATTCGCACTTATGAGCGCGGCGTAGAAGATGAAACGCTGGCTTGCGGCACCGGTACCGTTGCGAGCGCTGTCGTTTCAAATCTTACGGATCGCGTTGGAATACCGGTTTCCGTGAAAACAAAAAGTGGCGAAACACTTAAAGTTTATTTCGATCGTGTTAAAAATGAAACTCGAAATGTCTTTTTAGAAGGTAAAGCAGAATTTGTATTTGAAGGAAGTTTATCGATACCGTCATCCTGAGGCAGAGCCGAAGGATCTTGAGATGCTTCGCTTCGCTCAGCATGACATTACTGGAGAGATTACATGAAACTCACGCGAAGTAATTTAAAAGGTTCGATGGTAGCGCTGGTCACCCCATTTAAAAATGGAAAGGTGGATGAGCAGGCGATCAAACGTCTGCTTGATTTTCATCTTCAAAACGGGACGGACGTGATTGTTCCGTGCGGTACCACCGGCGAAACTTCTACGCTTTCGCACGAAGAACACAAAGGTGTTATGTCTTTTGTGATCGATTATGTGAGCGGCCGTCTTCCGGTGATTTGTGGCGCCGGCTCGAATTCTACCCAAGAAGCCGTTCCGTTTCTTCAGCATGCAAAGAAAGAAGGGGCTAGCGGTGTTTTGGTAGTCACTCCTTATTACAATCGGCCGACTCAGGAAGGCTTATTCCGCCACTATGAATTTTTGGCGAAAAAGGTCGATATTCCTATTGTCATTTACAACGTTCCAAGCCGTACCGGGGTTTCGATTGCGCCTGAAACCGTAGCGCGTCTTTCCAAAATTCCGAATATTATCGGAATCAAAGAAGCAAGCGGCAGTTTGGAACAGGCAAGCCGAATTATCTCGCTTTGTGATGTGACCGTTGTTTCCGGGGAGGATAGTCTTACGCTCCCGCTTCTTTCCGTGGGCGCAACAGGGGCTATTTCTGTGGTAGCGAACGTCGCTCCTCAAAAAGAACACGATATGATTGCGGCTTATCTTCAAAAAGATATGACGAAAGCTCGCAAGCTCCATTATGAGCTTTTTGAGCTTGCGAAAGTGTTGTTTATTGAAACGAATCCTATTCCTGTTAAAACAGCCCTTGATCTCATGGGATTGATTACGGGCGAGCTCCGGCTTCCTTTGTGTGAAATGAGTCCTGAAAATCGGAAAGAGCTCCTACGAGTTTTGAAAGAAGGACATTTTATTCAATCCAACTGACCCCACAGGGTCATCCTGAGCATAGCGAAGGATCTCTCGCGAGATTCTTCGCCCTTTGGGCTCAGAATGACAGAAGGTTGTTATGGCCAAACAAACAGTGAAAGTAATTGTTGCAGGCGCTGCCGGCCGAATGGGGCGGACTATTTTAAGTCTGGCTCACCTAGATCCGGAAATTAAAATTGCCGGCGCTTTTGAAAAAGCAGACAGCCCTTCAATCGGCCGCGATATCAGCGAACTGATTGGAGCGGTGCCGTTTGATATTCCGGTTCATCCGGATCTTAGGGAATGCGTTCAATTTGGAAATGTGATTATCGATTTTACGCAGCCCGAAGCGCTGCCATACCATCTCGAGATTGCGTTAAAAACACGGCGCGCTATGGTGATTGGCACAACCGGTTTAACCCAGCCATTGATTCAAAAAATTCAATCGGCTTCCCGAAAAATTCCGATTGTTCAAGCGCCGAATATGAGCATCGGAGTGAATCTCTTGTTTAAGCTCGCTTCTTTAGTGAGCGGCACTTTAGATCACCGTTATGATGTTGAAATTGTGGAAGAGCATCATAAGCATAAAAAAGATGCGCCGAGCGGAACCGCGCTTGAATTGGGGCGTTTGATTGCAAAGGCAAGAAAAATTGATTTTCAAGTCAACGCCGTTTACGGCCGCAAAGGTTTAACGGGTGAACGCAAACGGGGCAGCATTGGCATTCATGCGGTGCGCGGCGGAGATGTAGTCGGAAATCATCAAGTTTCCTTCATTTCGGAAGGAGAGAGAGTCGAATTAATCCATAAAGCTTCATCTCGTGAGGCCTTCGGGCAGGGAGCTCTTCTGGCGGCGAAATTTGTTGCCAAAAAGAAGATTGGTTTCTACAATATGCAGCAAGTACTTGGATTATAACCTATCTTCACGATGATCTCTCCTTCACTGGAAAGGTGATGAAGAACCGAAGTCTCAAGATCACAATCTCTATCGGTTTGTTTGCCTTCCTTTGTCTGTGGGTTGCTCCCGCATGTCTTTGGGCCGCCCCGCAAAAGCAAGCCCCCGCTCAGGAAACAACGCCTTCTTTTCATACAACCACAGAACATCAAGAACTGCCGATCAATTATCTGTTTCGGGATACTTTTTATGTTCCGCCTTCCCTGAAGCTAAAATACGATATCTATGAAACAGCTGGTTTTCTTCTTGTGCGGGATACCAAGCGAAGTGGGAATTCCGATTTTTCCGTTGTCACCGGTTTTGCAGGCCCAATTCTAGAAGCCAGAGTTTTGAAAAATATTCGCACCGCTGATGATGCCAATATGTTCTTCGGGAAAAACGCCAGAAAAATTTTCTTTGAGCGCATCCCCATCAAAGAACTCCCTTTAGTTTCGAAAAGCGGTTCACCGGTTTCTTTCTTCTGGGTTGGGCAGCGCGCGTTCCCTTCTTTGGATAAAGCCAAGGCAAAAATTATCGAAGTCAAAACAGCCACCGAAACCAACGGAGGCGATTTCGAGAGAGCCCTTACGCTCGTCACCGAATTTTTTCCGGAGGAACCGGGCCCTACACCCGAAGCTGTACGCGCCAATTATTTAGCCGAGGAAGAACTGGCCTTGAAAATGCTGGATTGGCTTGATATTGGCGAAAAAGGTTATGGCCTACTTCAGCTTGTCCCGGGACAATTGCTTGGAACGGCGCTTGGCGAGGCCATTCTTTGGCAGTCGTTTGGCGACACTTCTTTCCGATGGACGAATTTTGATCGCGGAGGTTTTAATGACCAAGTGGGTTTTTACACCAACCGGATTGTGTTTAAGGGCATTCGATTTTTTGGAGAGCCTACGATTGATCCTTTTATTGAAGCGACCGTCGCTTTGGAAACTCAGGGAGCCAATTTTACGAAGCATCTTGATTTAATCGCAGGCCTTGAATATCGGCCGCTTGGGCGGGCTCTTTTCCCGGAGAATTTTACTTTTCAGGGCGTTCACATCCTTCAATTTATGCGCAACTATCGTCTTTTTGTTCAATATATGGAGCGTAAGAACTTGACCGATGAAATCCCAGGAAGCGCAGACACAGACCTGTGGGCCGGCGTGGATATTTTTTACGAATGGGGAATCGACATGGATGCACCCCAAGCAAAAATACAGTACAACCACTTTGCCGATTGGGTTCATGATTATGTGTGGGGCGAGTATTACGGAAGCTATCGGTGGGAGAAAACCGATTTTTCAACGGTCGATGGATATAATTCTTGGCTTTACAATTCATCCGTGGTTCTTGGAATTAAATGGCCTTCGATTGCACTTCCCAGAAATCCTGTTAATGATGAACTTCTTCTCATGCCTTATTTCCGCTTTGAGCATGTCACCAACCCGCGGCGGCTCGATCTTTCCCACCAAAACAGGATGTTTGTGGCGGTGGGCGTTCGCTGGATGCCGTTTCGAAGTTACCAATTTGAACATAACGAATGGCTTTTCAAAACAAAATTCTTCGGTGAATATGTCGGAATCGGCGGCGCCCATTTTCCCGGGGGTGCACATCCGGGGGATGTGCCCAATACCGATTGGCGTGTAGGCGTCGCCGTATCATTTAAGAGGTCCTAACCTTAATGAAATTGAACATTCGCAAATTTATTTCGCTGGTTTTGATCAGCAGTTATTTCAGCGTTTTGTTATGGCCGGCTTTTTCTTACGCCATTGTGGAACCCGGGCTTGTCAACGTCATCGGAAATCCAAGCTTTGAACAAGCGCTCGGCTCGGGCGTTAGCAATTTAGAAAACAGCGGTATTTTTCTTGGCAATTGGGACAATACCCCGAATCGCGGCCTGAGCACACCTGTAGTAGGTGGCGCACCAGATGGTTCGAGAGTCTTGCAATTGACCGAAGCATCACTTGGCGCTGGCTCGGCAGGTGGTTTTACATTTCAAGTTGTAGAGGATAGCGAAAACACAAGAGGGGTTGGAGAAGGTGATTTTGTCACTTTCAGTGCTCTTGTCCGCATGACTGCTGCCGATCTCGACGGTACGGACGGCCAACTCCAAATTGAATTTAATAATGCCGCAGGCGTTCAGATTGCGGCGACGAATACGGGCGACTTTGGATTTGGCGTAACGGCAGGTTTTAATTTGGCAACTGTAAGCGCAACAGCTCCTGCCGGAACGAAGCAAGTTGTGTTCACCATTCGGCTGAATACGGGAGTTGATATTAACGGAACCGGTACCGCGATAGTCCAATTCGACAAGGCAGTTGGTACGATTTCCAAGTTTCCGATTGTCATGGATGTTTTTGCTTCAAAACCGAACGTCACGCGCGGCGGAGCTACTTATATGAGCAGCCGAATCAAAAATATCTCAGCGCTTGTCCGGAATAATTTGGAGCTTGTGGCGGAGATACCGGAAGGGTTTACCTTTATCGATTCAGGATCGCGTTTGGACGGCGCGCCGATTAGTTCCCGCCGCGGCTCGCGAATCTTTACCCTCGGTACGATTAATTCGGGTGAGAGTAAAAAGCTCGGATTTCTTTTGGTTGCTTCCAATATGGTTCAAATTGGGAAAAAATATGAGGTCTCTTTCTTCGTTCGCCTGTCAACAACCGGCGCCGCCCAGTCAGCGGTCAAGATATTGGTTTTAACCGTGGTCGCGGATCCTCTTTTTGATGAAGGCACTATTCTCGGAAAAGTGTTTGACGATCAAAACGCAAATGCCGTTCAAGACAAAGGAGAGCAGGGAATTCCCGGCGTTAAATTAGCGACCGAACAAGGCATTGTCGTGATCACTGATCCTCAGGGCCGCTATCACATCCCCGCGATTAAACCAGGCCGGCATGTCGTGAAAATTGACGGGCATACGCTTCCTCCCAATTCCAAATTTGTTAGTGAGGAATCGGTTTTAACCAAAACGACCGATGGAATGTTGAATGTCGTCAATTTTGCGGTAAAACTTCCGGAGTCTCAAATTCCGAAGGAATATCGAGACAAATTGAACGTGGTCATTACGCAAGGAAGTGATACGTCTGAGGCGCAGCTTTCCCTTGTACTGGATCCGGATATTTTGCGCATGGGGATCGGATATTTCGAAAAAGACCCTGCGTTTCGAATGAACACCAATTACGCGGAATTAATTTTTGGCTGGCGCATTGAAATTCGCGATGAATTTGGCGATGAGGTTTGGTCCGGCCATGGGCTTGGAGCTCCCCCTAAAGAAGCTCCCTGGACCGGCAGAACCAAACACAACGAACCGATCAAACCCGGTGTTTACTCTTATCGAATCATTGTGCGGGACCGAGAAGGCCGTCAAGATTGGACGCCGCTTCGCTATTTCCGTGTCATCAGCAAACTTGATAAAAATGCGCCGGATGAACCAAGAATAGACGTTCCGGCAGTTGGAAATATGTCGATTGAACGAAATGGCAGAAGAAGCATTCCGGTGAGCGGAAGGCCTACGGTTTATGTGCGAGGAACCACGGTACCTTGGAACACGATCGCGGTGAATGGCGAACCCGCAACGGTAAATTTAGATGGAAGTTTTCAAACGGAGCTCTATATTCCGCCCGGCAAACAAACCGTTCAAGTCACGGCGACAGACCGGGAAGGAAACGCGGTCACCTATCAAGAAGAGGTGAATGTAAAAGACAGCTACTTTTTTATGGTGGCGCTGGGAGAACAGGAATTCGGCGGCAATATCATTGATGGAAATGTGGAAGTGGTAGGCCGCGATAACAAATTTCATCACGGATTTTATCAGGACGGCCGTCTCGCCTATTATTTGAAAGGTAAAATCAAAGGGAAATTTGTCATCACTTCCCGCTACGATACTGACGATCCTCGAAAGGAACTGTTCACTAATCTCGACCCGGACCTTTACTATCCTGTTTATGGGGATGGATCTGAAATTAATTATGATGCCTATGATACACAGCACCGCTTTTATATTTTAGTAGAATGGGAACGCTCGCATTTGAAGTGGGGAAGTTTTAATACCAATTTTACCGATACCGAACTTGCGACTCACAACCGCACCTTTTCGGGCCTCAAAATGTATCACGAAACACTTTCCACCACCCGCTATGGTGATGCGAAAAGAGGATTTGCAGTCTATACGGCCGATGTCAAGCAGCTGGCGGATCATAATGAATTTAGCGGAACGGGCGGGTCGCTCTTTTATCTTCGAAACAGAAATGTGATTCAAGGAAGCGAAAAACTAAGGGTTGAAGTTCGGGATAAAATTCAGAATATTGCTACCTACAGCCGTGACTTGGTTTCGGGAACGGATTACGAAATTGATTATCCCGCGGGACGAATCATCTTGCGCAAGCCGCTTTCCGCCGTGAGTTACAGCGATACCATCATCTCAAACGATATCCTCAGCGGAAGCGAAACTTATTTAATTGCGGATTATGAGTTTGATGCGCAGGGTTTTATTTCAGACCGGAATTCAGGCCTTCGAGGGTTTACGCATTTGGGCGACCATTTCAAGATGGGCGGCACGGTGATTGAAGACCGGCGTGACGGGCGCGATTACGATTTGCGCGGGGTTGATTTTACCTCAAAATTCGGACGCAATACCAAAGTGGTCGCTGAGTACGCGAGAAGCCAGGATCGCACACAACGCAATTCCGTATCCTTCAACGGCGGAATTACCTTTACGGACATTCCAACCGGCGCTACGGTGATCAAAAAGACCACACAGCTTTTTGATGATGCGTATTCCATTAAGGCTCAGACGAAGACAAAAACCGGGACCGAAATTTCAGGATACGCTCAACAAGTCAATGCCGGCTTTGCCAATTCCGATCTGATCCGTCAAGCCGGAACGCGTAAAGCAGGTATCGAAGTCCGGCAAAAAGTGGGTGAGCACGTTCAAGCGTCTTATCGTTTTGATCGTCAAAGGGCAACGGATCCGGATAATACGGCCGGAGTTTTTGTAACGAGTCCGCGGGAGAACAAAAGCCATACGGCGCAAGTGAAAGCGGAATATGGCCAATATCTTGGCGTCGCCGAATTTCGTAACCAAAACGCGGATCCTTACACCGCCGCTGAACGAAGCCTGACAACTGCTTTGGATGATGTTCAGTTCGGAAATGCTGCGGCCGGGAAATTAGGGTATAAAGTTTATCCCGAATTGATGCCCTATGCGAAGGTTCAAACTTCATGGGGCGGAACGAATGAACCAAACCATCAATTTGGCGGAGGGGTTGAGGCGACTGTTTTAAAAGGAAAGGGTACCGTTCGAGTAGAGGAATTAGCGGGCACCATTGGCGATTCTACCTTGCTTGGTTTTGACGTGAAGACTTCTGAGACGGCTAGCGTTTATACTTCTCTTCGCACGGGGCCGGATCCGCAAGGCGACGGCCGAGCCATGAGCACGACGATTGGAAGTTCCCAGCAGTTGAATTCAAAAAGCCGATTTTATACGGAGCGTGAGCTCGCAAGTTATCGGCAGGGAGAGCGCCAGTCCAATATTTTAGGCTATGATACGAAACTGAACGATCAATGGGGCGTAGGAGTTAGTTTTGAACGCGCCCATATCTATGACATCACCGAAATTAATTCACATCGGAATGCCGCCGCAGCGGAAGTGAGTTACTTGGAAAAAGATTTCCTAAAAATTATTAGCCGATATGAATTGCGTTATGACGGGCAGAGCGAAGACAGGATTCACTGGTTTTTTAGAGATACCATCGATTGGAAAATCAATCAAGATTATAGCTTTGCCGCCCGTTTCAACCGTTCGGATACGAATCATTTTAGCGATTCGGCTTTTGTGACGGATGGTTCTTTTACCGAATTAAACGTGGGCCTAGCGTATCGGCCGGTGCGCCACAATCGTTTGAATGTGCTCACTCGTTATACCTGGCTTAATGAAATTGGAGCCAAAAGCCAATTTGATACGCCGGATATTTTCGGAATCGATACGGAAGAATCAGCGCATATTTTCGGTGTCGAGTTTGGTTTTGAAGCGCTTCCGCCATTTTTAGGTTTGGTTGAAAAGTTTGCTTACCGGAGAACTTCTCTTGAAGCAGAAGGCGACCGCTTCTACATTGGCAATTTTCTATGGGCCAACCGCCTCAACTTTCACATCATTCGCAAATGGGATCTTGCTTTGGAGTATAGGATGCTTTGGGATGTTGAATTATTGGAAGCGATGAAACATGGCGCTTTGATTGAGCTGGATAGGGAAATTAAGGATTATATTCGGTTCGGAATTGGCTACAATTTTACCGATTTCGACGACGATTTGCGCTCGCTTAATGATTTCAGCGCTCATGGATTTTTTACGCGTGTCAGCGGGAAATTCTAGTTGCTCGCTTTAAAGCTTTAAGGTAGTATTCATTGTGGCCACATTACGAAGGTATCCCATGTATCAAAAATTGATTTTAGCTACGGCAGTTCTTGTTGTATTTGGTGTCATTGGGTGCTCTTCGCTTAGAGAAGGCAAAGATGTTCCCCATTATGACCAAGAGCTTATTTATGAACAGCCATATGATTATACTTTTTTACGAACGCTTGAAGCGCTTAACACCGTCACGGGTTGGACCGTCGAAGAAACCGACGCAAGGAAAGGTTTGATCGTTATTCGTAATACCCAGTACGGGAACTTGTTTGACAAGGACAAATGGGTCGCCCGTTTTACGGTTCGAAGCCTTGCACGCAGAAAAACTTCGGTGGCTCTTGAGCCCGACAGTCAGAGCCTTGAGCAAGGAGGCACCCTTTTAAAACGAATTGATGACGTTATGAAAGCCACTGCCAATTTAAGAGGGGAAAAACAAGCTCAGTTCGTTAGCAGTTAGTCCAGAAAAATTTTCAGGTCGTGGGCAGGCAGCTTTAGTTCCTGCCCTTTTTATCCTTCACCATGGTTACCACCCACGTGTCAAATCCAATTCAAAAATCTAAAATTGAGACGGCCGACGCCATCATTTTGAAAGGTATTCGGACGCACAATTTGAAGAATATTGATGTGACCATTCCGCACGGCACTTTGACCGTAATTACAGGCGTAAGCGGATCGGGCAAGTCTTCGCTTGCTTTTAATACGCTTTATGCGGAAGGAAGGCGCCGTTATGTCGAATCGCTTTCCGCCTATTCGCGGCAATTTCTTGAGCGAATTGAAAAACCAGATCTTGACTTTGTCAGCGGTATTTTGCCTGCCATTGCCATTGAAGTTAAAAATGTAATTACCAATGCTCGCTCGACCGTAGGAACTCAAACC
>MHFM01000012.1:34323-41963 GCA_001804205.1 Omnitrophica bacterium RIFCSPLOWO2_01_FULL_45_10b | reverse complement strand
TTACTTGCGCCTTCTTTTTTCGCGCGTCGGCGTCACCTATTGTTCTTCTTGCGGAAAGGAAGTGAAAAGTGACAGCCCGACAAGCATTTTAGAAAAAGCAATCCACAAGTTCGAAAACCATCAGGTTACCGTTGCGTTCCCTCTGTTCCTAGAGAAGAATAGCCGCGCTTTTCGCCGCCAGATGTGTTCTGAGTTAGAGCGGCAAGGATTCCTTAGTTTTTTGGTTTCTGGAAAACAAGTTGGTTTGGAAGATATTCGAAATTGGAAAAAGGGAAACGGTGATCGGCAAAGTAGTCCTGAGCGGTTTTTGGTGATTGTTGATCAGCTTGAATTAAAACAAACAAATCGCAGCCGATTTTTGGATTCACTTGAAACGGCGCTTCAATATGGCAAGGGATCCGTTTCTATTTTTTCGCAGGAGGAAGGCAAGCTTTCCGAAAAAAAGTTTTCCAGTCGGTTTCACTGCGCCGACTGTAATATCGAGTATCGCCTGCCCGACCCAAATAGTTTTTCATTTAACAGCCCCTTGGGCGCTTGTCCGGAATGCCAGGGTTTTGGCCGAATCATCACGATCGATCAAGATTTGGTCATCCCCAATCCAAGCCTTTCCATTTCCGAAGGAGCGATCGAACCGTGGACAAAACCGAGCGCCTCTTGGGAATTCCGGAAACTCAAACAATTCTGCCGAAGAAAGCATATTCCGATGGATGTGCCGTTTTCAAAGCTGAAGGAGGAAGAGCGAAAATGGATTTTAAAAGGCTTGAAAGAAGATAAAGATTATTTCAGCGTGCGCGATTTTTTTGAATATCTTGAGAAAAAAACTTATAAGATGCACGTGCGAATTTTCTTAAGCAAATACCGCGGTTTTCAACTTTGTCCCAAATGCCACGGGACGCGCTTGAAACCAGAAGCGCTCGCCGTGAAAATTAATCGCAACAATATGGCCCAGTTAAGCGCGCTGACTATTGAATCGCTTCAGAAATTTTTCGGTTCGCTTGCGCTTTCAGAACATGAGTTGGCAATCGCCGAATCCATTTTGTCTGAGATTAAAAATCGCCTCTCGTTTTTAACAGAAGTAGGACTTGGCTATTTAACCTTGGACCGGCTTTCCCGGACCCTTTCGGGAGGAGAAGCTCAGCGAATTCATTTAGCGGCTTCTTTGGGTTCGGCATTGGTAGATACGCTTTATGTTTTGGATGAGCCAAGCGTGGGCCTTCATGAACGTGATAATGCGCTTTTAATTCGGCTGCTTGGAAAATTAAGGAATTTAGGCAATACCGTGGTTGTGGTTGAGCATGACCGAACCATGATTGAAGCTGCTGACCAAATTATTGATTTAGGGCCGCTTGGCGGTGAGCGCGGTGGAGAAATTGTTTTTTCAGGGCCTTTTTCAGAGTTGTCTTCCGCTCGAAATTCTTGTACGGCCCGCTATTTCCAAGGGGAGTTAAAAATAGAACGAAACGGGAAAACTCAGAGCACCAAATTGCAGACCGACAAGACCCTCCGCGTGGTCAAGGCTCAAGCCCACAATTTGAAAGAGATTTCTGTTGAGATTCCGCTTCAACAATTTGTGGTGATTACCGGTGTTTCGGGATCCGGCAAAAGCACCTTTCTGTACGACATTCTATATGCAAACTATCAGCGTTTTCGCGGCCGCCCTGCGCAGGACATTGGAAAAGTTGACAAGATTGAGGGATTTAAAAATATACAAGATACTCTTCTTGTCGATCAATCTCCGATTGGAAAAACGCCGCGTTCCAATCCAGTCACATATGTCAAAGCGTTTGATCAGATTCGAAAAATTTTTGCCCGGACCAAAGAAGCTAAAATGCGCCATTTGGAACCCGGCCATTTTTCATTCAATGTGCCCGGAGGCCGTTGTGAACAATGTGAGGGAGCGGGTGTTGAAAAAATCGAAATGCATTTTTTAGCCGATATGTATGTCACGTGTGAAGCTTGCGGCGGATCCCGTTATCAACCTCATATTTTAGAAATCCGTTACCAAGGCAAGAATATTCGTGATGTACTTGATATAACCATTGAGGAAGCGCTTATTTTTTTTTCCGCCGAAGGCGGATCCGCCTCCCGCCAAGAGTCGCGGCGAGGCTCGCCTTCGGCGGCTGGCGGAAAAGGGGGAGAAAAAATTTGTGAATCACTTTCTATTCTCTCTCAAGTAGGTTTAGGTTATCTTCGTCTTGGCCAAGCAGCCCCCACGCTTTCAGGGGGTGAGGCTCAGCGATTAAAATTAGCGGCGGAGCTTTCTCATGCGGCAAGTGAAAATCTTCTTTATCTCTTTGACGAACCTACGACCGGCCTGCATTATTATGACATCGCATTTCTTCTTTCCGCTTTTGAGACGCTTTTAAACCGAGGCCACTCCGTCTGTGTGATTGAACATAATATGGAAGTTATCAAATGTGCCGATTATGTCATTGATTTAGGCCCCGAAGGAGGAGAAAGCGGCGGCGAAGTGATTTATGCCGGTTCTGTGGATGGCCTTTTGAAAGAACCGCGCTCGCATACAGGAAGGGCCCTCAGGGGTTACTTGGAAAGAAACCATTAAGTTTTTATCTGTTAATAATACCAGAGATATTTGACTTTTGTCGGATTGGAAGTTATTTATTTAATAAAGGAAGTTAAAACATGATCCATTCCTCGGTTTTAAAAAAAATAGCTTATTTTTTTCTTTTGCTTTCCTTTGCGGATCCTTCAAAATTCATTTTTGCCAGCTATGAAAAAGATCCCGTTAAAGATACCCAATCCAACGTTGTTGCCGTTACTGAAGAGCTGCTGACACGCGAAGGGGAACTTCAGCCGGCTTCACCTACCTTTAAAATGCTTGATACGGCGCATTTTTTGGTTAAAAAACCGTATCAAAAACCGGAAATAAAACAAGCAAACCAACCCTCGGAAAAATCTTCCTCTAGCAGCAACTGGGAAGACGAATGGTTTTTCTGGGAGGGCAATACCGAAGATTCCGACACTGAACCTATTGATGTTAAATAGGTTGCATAAATTTGTGCTTCCCTTGACAATTGTATCCTTTAGCTGTATTCTTAAATTGTATTTGTGTATTTGAAAATAAACACGTAACGGTACTTAACTTATTGTCATTGCTGGACGTAGAAAAAGGAAACTTGGATAGCCATGAGTAACTCTTATCGACGCCTCAAGATGCATTTTTTGAACTACCGGGCAAAAATCCTCATTGCCTTTGCCGCTGTGATTCTTGTGATTCTCGCCATTTGGGGAATGATGTCCCTTGAATCTTATTATCGGAATATCACTTTAGCGACCATGCCGCTTCAACTTTTAATGGTGGCGATGAACGCCGTCATTTTTGTTTATCTTTACCTCGTCGTTCTTCAGGGCGGTTTTTCCAAGATCGATAAGAAAAGTGTGAAGGGTGCAGACGTTAATATCCGCTTTTCTGATGTGGTAGGAATCGATGAAGCCAAAGAAGAAGCCTGGGAAGTCGTTCAATTAATTAAGGACCATGCGCGCTTGAAAGCAATCGGCGGCAGAATCCTTCGCGGCATTTTAATGATCGGGCCTCCTGGTTGCGGCAAAACCTATCTTGCGAAAGCAATCGCCACAGAAGCTGGCCTCCCGTTTTTATCCATGTCTGCCAGTGAGTTTGTTGAAATTTTTGTGGGTGTTGGTGCGGCACGTGTTCGGAAATTATTCAAAAAGGCGCGCTCGCTTGCCTATGGTTTTGGCGGCTGTATTGTGTTTATTGACGAATTGGACGCGATGGGGCGTAACCGCGTATTCAATCAATTTGGCGGTGGCTCCGAAACCAATTCAACCCAAAACCAATTGCTTGTCGAAATGGATGGTTTGGGAAGCCATCAAGAAAATGTGATCGTCATCGGCGCTACAAACGCTCAGGAAGATGTGCTTGATCCCGCGCTTCTTCGCCCGGGACGTTTTGACCGAAAAGTTTATATCATACGGCCGGGTCTTGAGGGCAGAGAGAAGCTGTTTCAATATTATTTGGGCAAAGTCAAACACGAGGCTTCTATCGATATCGGGCATTTGGCCCGAAAAGCCGTCGGAAAATCACCGGCTGAGATTGAGAGCATTATTAAAGAAGCGGCGCTGATTGCGACTCGAAACGGAAAAGAGGTAGTGTCTTATAAGGAAATTACGGAAGCCATTGAGCGAATTGAACTCGGCGTTAAAAATAAAATCAAGATGCAAGATTCCGAAAAAGAGATGACCGCTTATCATGAGGCTGGGCATTTGCTCACCATTTATTTTTTGCATCCGACGGACGACGTATTTAAAGCTTCTATTATTCCCAGAAAAACAAGCCTTGGCGTCGTTCATCACCAACCTCGCGAAGAGTACTTTTCTCATGACCGCGACAAGCTTTTGGCGGATATTAAATGCGCGATTGCGGGGTATGTGGCCGAGAGAGTCAAAAAGGGAGTGACCACGACCGGTGTATCAGCTGATTTTACGAATGCGATGAAGATTGCTCATTTCATGGTTTGGAAATTAGGAATGGGGCCTTCTGGTTATATCGGAGATTATTCATCGATTCCAGAGAATGAACTTTCGGAAACTGTGAAAGCGAAATTAAATGAGGATACGAATAAAATTCTAAAAAGTTGCATGGATGAAGTGGATGAACTTTTGAAGCGCGAGAAAACAATTCTTGAACGATTCGCGCATGAACTTTTGGTCCGTCAGGAGCTTGAGTATGATGAAATCGAGGCCATTTTTGCTGAATATGGGAAAGCAAACCCTCGTGAATTTAAGAGTCAGGATGCCAAGTCGGGAGAATCCTCATCGAAATGATTGGATTTT
The DNA here is from genome assembly GCA_001804205.1 of Omnitrophica bacterium RIFCSPLOWO2_01_FULL_45_10b. Lineage (GTDB taxonomy): Bacteria > Omnitrophota > Omnitrophia > Omnitrophales > Danuiimicrobiaceae > 01-FULL-45-10b. Next base: position 37,148 of record MHFM01000012.1, on the reverse strand, counting down.
AACAGAGCGCTTAGGCAAATGACACGGCATGGAGAAAGCGGGGCACATACGCTCCGCTTTTCTTATAATAGGATGAAAACAATCAATCAAATGCATAAAAAACTTTCGAGGAGTTACCTATTTTACCTATTGGGAGGGTTTTTGACCCTTACCATTGTTGGGTGCGGAACGGCAACGTATCCGCCCGAGAAAGTAGAAAGCGCAATTAAAGAAATTTGTAAAAACGAATATAAAGTTGAAGACGTCGAGGTGAAATTTGCCGGAAAAACCATCGGCGTATTTTTGCCTCTTAGAAAGTTATTCACAACAGATGTACGGCAAGAAATTTTATCGGGAAATGTTTCGAGTTTAGATTCGCTTTTTGAGCCTGAGCCGCAAGCCATGGAACAGCTTGAAAATGTCCTGTTTACCATTTCGCGGGTGCTGTTAAGTTCTGATAAAGAAATCGATTTTTACATACTTCAAGCAACCGATGTGGAATCAACGGGGCTTCAACTTGTTTTGATGGGTTATGTGCCCGACGTTCGGCGGGTCCGCTTGTGGGATATTTCGCGTACCGAATATCGGAAGCGCGTGCTCCATGAATTAAAATTTAACCGGGCGGCCCTTTGGGAAAAGCCGGTTCGGGGGCTTTTCAAAGATGCTTCTCATCTCGGCATGGAGGAACTTGGAAAACTTTATTTTTCAATTCCTCCGAGCCCTGAAACCATATCACCTCTTTTCTATAGTTTTTTGTCCAATCTTAAGGACAATCAAAAACTGAGCGTTGAAATTTCTGAAATCAAAAGCCGAGCGTACCGCGATGCCAAGGCATTGGTTTACGCTAAAATTAGACAGGCAGATCAGGCAAACTCTTCTCATACGGTTTCGACCAAACCAGCCCAGGCGCCGCTGGAATATATTTTTGTTGTAGAACCTTCCGAACCGCAATTTAAAATCGAACAAGTTCTTCCGTTCTATTATTTAAATGAAGCCAAACAGCTTCAGAAAATCCAACTTCCTCCAGATCTTGATCTTGCGCGGAATTTGAAATCGTGGCCTGAGCGGTTTTCGGTGGATGAGATTGTGCTTGGTGAATTTTTGGTGCGTCAGATGAACCGCAGGATTCAGGCGCTGCTTTCAGCCAACGAACGGATTCATCATACGATTCGGCAGGCGCAAATTAATTTTGCTTTTCGTTCTGGCACTAATGCGCAACCAAAAAATGATGGTAGCGACAACAAACCCTATTTTGCCTTATACTTTGATTTAGCAACAAAAGAAATGACTCAGCCTTCGCAGACGATTGATCAACTTATTTCAGATGAAGATATTCTTTATTTATTTGAATTGGTTCTTCGGGAATTTTCCGATGTGATTCGGAGTTATCAATTTAAAGATTTCAACCGTTTGGAACTGATTTGGCAGCAGGGAAATCCTCCCGCCGTCCTAAAGCTCGATCCCGATCAACTTGATCTTTTTAGAGAGAAAAAGTTAAACATCGCCGCTCTACTCAGCGCTCCTTTCTAATCGCTGCTCGCTTTTAACTTAGCTTCACTGAAATTCTAAGGCTTAACTTCCCAATCTTGAAGCGATCGATTTTTCGTGATACAATCCACAATTAGCGCTCGGTACTAGAGAGTGCTAATTTTTGTTTTGAGCACGTTCAAAAAAGGGGTATGTGATGCAAGATTTAAAGGAGCGGCAAAAACAGGTTTTACAAATGATCGTGACGACCTACGTTGATACAATCAATCCGGTGGGCTCGCGTACCATTTCAAAATTTTACCAAAAATGTTATCAAGGCGAGCTTTCTCCCGCTACCATTCGCAATGAAATGCACAATTTAGAAGAGCGGGATTATATTGAACAGCCGCATACTTCGGCAGGCAGAGTCCCAACAGATAAAGGCTATCGGTATTATGTGGATTGCCTCATGCCGGAACCTAAAGTACCCCCTCATGTTGCCGCTCTTGTCGCCAGGGAGTACCGTGACAAGATTCATCATATCGAAACCCTTGTGGAACGGACTTCTAAAATTTTGTCTACGCTGTCGGAACAAGCAGGCCTTGTGATATTTCCATCCTTTGAACAATTAGCGCTGAAACGTATTGAGCTTACGCCGATTGGCCGGCAGCATTTGCTTGTCGTATGTGTGACCAATAGCGGTTTTATTCAAAGTTCGATGATCGATATGAAGGAAGTCATCCCCGAATCAGAACTTTCTCGTCTCAACCGTTTCTTAAACCAGGAATTGGAAGGAGTGCTTTTGGCCGATATCCATACTCATTTGGCCGATCGATTGGAACAAGCACAGGATTCGTTGCGCGCTCTTTACAAAGCGGCGCATGCCATTGTGCTTGAAAGTTTTCCAAAGGCGGCCGAAAGGCGAATTGCTTTGGAAGGGTCACGCCATGTTTTGGAACAGCCCGAATTTCAAAATTTTGAAAAATCAAGGCGCCTTTTTAAAATGTTGGAATCAAAAGAATCGCTCATGAATTTAATCCACGGCACTTCTGAACATCCAGGCGCGCAAGTACAAATTGGTTTAGAGCATCAGTGCCAGGATATGCGGGATTGTTCTTTTGTTACCGCTCAATATCGGGTCAATGAGCGGATTGTGGGCACCCTTGGTGTTGTAGGGCCTAGGCGGATGCATTATGACAGAATCGTTTCATTGGTTGATTTTGTCTCACGCCGCTTGGGAGAAGCGCTAGAGAAATGGTTATAAAATGACAAAGCACGGCAAAAGTGAAGCGGGAGAGAAACGATCTCAAGATCAAAAGGAAACCACTTCATCGACAAATGAAACCAGTGGAAAAGAGTCGGTTCAAATCAGCCGTTCT
>MHFM01000012.1:19925-34311 GCA_001804205.1 Omnitrophica bacterium RIFCSPLOWO2_01_FULL_45_10b | reverse complement strand
CTGCTTAAGAAAGCGGAAGAGTTCGCCCAACTTCAGGATCGCCTGCTGCGTTCCGCTGCCGATTTTGACAATGCCAAAAAACGGCTCACCAAAGAACGTGAAGAATTTTTAAAATTTGCGATCGAAAATCTCATTTATGATCTTCTCCCAGTTTTAGATCATCTTGAACTTGCGTTAGCCCATCTTGATGCGAAGGATGAAAAAATAAAATCGATACGCGATGGATTTTTATTGATCCAACGGCAGCTGCTTGCGATTTTGGCGGGGCATGGCGTTAAACGCGTGGAAGCTTTCGGCAAGCACTTTGACCCTCACGTGCACGAAGCAGTGAGCCATATCATAACGCACGAGCAACCGGAGGGAACCATTGTGGAGGAAATTTTGCCGGGTTATGAGCTGAATGGCAAATTGCTTCGTCCTGCGAAAGTTAAAATTTCAACCAAAACGGAGCTGCCTTCCAAAGAGAAAACTGAGGAATTAACTTGAGTCATCGGGAAACCTTTAATCTACCCGATGGCTCATCCTGAGCCCGCCAACGATCTTTGGCGGGCGTAGGATTACCATAAGGTAACCCTCTGCCAGCTTCATTAGACTTGAATCTTAAATTTAATGAAGCTGGCGAGGGTGAGGGGTCGGGGAAAATTCCCCGACCCCTCAATTAACTTAAGATGGCGGCAGGAACAAAAAAACGGGATTACTATGAAGTGCTCGGTGTTTCCAAGACGGCTTCCGAAGAAGAGATTAAGAAAGCCTATCGGAAACTTGCACTCAAGTATCATCCCGATCGAAACAAAGGCAACAAAGAAGCCGAAGAACATTTCAAAGAAGCGGCCGAAGCCTACGCAATTTTAAGCGATCGTGAAAAGCGCGCTCAATATGATCAATTTGGTCATTCACTTGGCGGAGGCGGTTTCCAAGGTTTCGAAGGTTTTGAGGGGGCTTTTCAAGGATTCGGTGATATTTTTGGGGATCTTTTTGAGGATTTTTTTGGAGGTACTTCCCGCCGCGGTGGCGGTGCAAGAAGCGGATTTCGCGGAGCGGATTTAGAATATTCGGTTGAAATTTCTTTGGAGGAAGCAGCCGCTGGAAAAGAAATTGCCGTTGAATTTCCTCGGCATGAGCGCTGCGATGACTGCCAAGGAAGCGGTGCTGCAGCCGGAAGCCGTCCCACCATTTGCCCTGATTGCGGCGGACATGGCGAGGTTCGGGTTTCGCAAGGATTTTTTACGCTTCGCAGGACTTGTCCGCGCTGCCGTGGGGAGGGAAAACAAATTACGAATCCATGTCCCCATTGCCGGGGTGCCGGGCGGGTAAAAAAAACCCGGAAATTAAGTGTGAAAATTCCGGCCGGTATTGAAGATGGCTCTCAGCTTAAAGTCTCGGGTGAAGGTGAGGCAGGAGAACGGGGCGGCGCACGCGGTAATCTTTACGTCTATATTTCCGTGAAACGGCACCCAATTTTTGAGCGCATGGGCAAAGACATCATTGTAGATGCCAAAATCGGAATTCATCAGGCGACCTTAGGGACTCAAATTGAAGTACCTACTTTAGACGGAAAGGTGCGGCTTAAGATTCCAAGCGGAACACAGCCCGGGAAAGTTTTTCGGCTTAAAGGAAAAGGAATGCCAGATCTGCATGGTTATGGAACGGGAGATGAATTAGTTCGCGTTAATGTAGAGATTCCGGAGCATTTGTCTTCGCAAGAGAAGAAGTTGCTTGAAGAATTTGGAAAGCTCAGAGACGGCTCCAATTAGGAAAAAGGATTTTTTGGCCGTTGAGATGTTGAGGTAACATTATGCCAACGTACGAGTATGAATGCGAAAAGTGCGGGCATCGCTTCGAAAAATTTCAATCGATTACCGCCGAACGGGTTAAGACCTGTCCCCAATGCCAGGGAAAGGTTAAGCGCTTGATTGGCGGTGGTGCGGGGATTCTTTTTAAAGGAAGCGGGTTTTACCAGACGGATTACCGTTCATCTTCCTATCAAAAGAAGGCAGAAGCCGATAAAAAACCGGCTGCTCCGGCAAACCCTCCCGCAAAGCCAGATAAGAGTTCCAAATCTTCAGATCCTAAGCCTAAGACATGAAATTCTTTGATTACCAAACGCGCGTCCGCTATGCGGAAACGGATCGCATGGGCATTAGTTATTACGCCAATTATTTGGTTTGGTTTGAAGCAGCACGCACCGAATACTTTAGGGCGCTTGGAATTGTTTACTCCGAATTTGAAAAGCAGGGAATCTTCTTGCCCGTGGCCGAAGCCTATTGCCGTTATACAGAACCCAGTTCTTACGATGATGCGCTTACCGTGCGCACGATTGTGAGCCAAATCCGCCAAAGTTCTCTTCGTTTTGAATACCAGGTATTCAAAAATGGCGGCACAAAACCGATCGCTACAGGGCACACGGTTCATGTCTTTAGTGATAAAACGTTGAAGCCTACTCGAATCCCTGAGAATTTGAAATCAAAAGTGGAGCTTACCAGTTTTTAATCAATTGTCATTCTGAGCGCATAGCGCGAAGAATCTTCGATTAAGATCCTTCGCTTCGCTCAGGATGACAGTTTTTTTGGCAAGAAACCCATATCGTTTCACCCCACCACGTTCGACTCATCACGCTAAACAAATGCGGATGATGGTCCACACATGTTACGTTTGCTTTGAAACCCCGATGTTCTAAAAGATTCCGTATGGAACGCGGGGTTTGTAAATTGATATGAAGACGCGTATGCTCACTTTCAGGATAGAGGATTTTAAATACTTCCTTTAAAAAAGCCCTTATGGAAGAAGCATGTTTGCTTTTGCTTCGGAAGATACGCAAAGTTTCTTTGATCAGTTTAAGCGGCAGTTCGCTGATTCGTTTTAGCGGGAAAAGCCAGCGGATATAATTGAGATTTGGCGTGCTGATGACAAGCGTTCCCCCGGGTTTAAGTGCGCGTCTGAATTTAGCGAGTAAGATTTCCAATTCCCAATCGTACAAATGTTCGTACACCTGATTAAAAACAATGGTGTCAAATTCCGCTTCAAAATTTAAATCTTCCATTCTCATTTGTTTGAATGCAACGCGATCTTTAATTTCTTTTGGGAACCGTTTCGCATATTCATGCGCAAAATTAATTGCATCTGGGCTAAAGTCAATGCCTAAGGCTGTGCAACTCATTCGGGCCAGCGCAATGACCAAAGCGCCGCGGCCGCATCCAAAGTCAAGGATGCGTTGGCCGGGAGTAATGCGGCCGAACCGAATGGTTTCCGGGAGGGCCGGATCCAGAACATCCATTTTTTCGGTATGGTCAAGCCCAGGTAAGGTATGCAGATAATAATTTTTGTCGTAAAGCCCGGCGCTTAAACGCTCCGGTTTTTTTGTGGAGTCACTTGCAGGCATTGTTCGTTGTCTCTTTCGCTGGTTTTTCCAATTTGAATACTATAATATAACACACAGGATTCATGGAGGAAGAAATGAAGTCATTGCGGGAATACATTTGGATGGAAACAAAGAAAAGGCGCGATTATGTCAATATTACTCCCAGAGTTGAAGAAATTGTCAGAAAATCGGGTGTTAAAGAAGGGCTAGTTTTGGTCAATCCAATGCATATTACGGCTAGCTGTTACATTAATGATGATGAACAGGGTTTGATTCAAGATTTTGACGAGTTTCTTGAAAAAATCGCTCCTTATGATGTTCAAAAATACCGTCATCACCAAACAGGAGAAGACAACGGCGATGCCCACTTAAAACGCCAGCTTTTTGGCCGGGAAGTGGTGGTGGCCATTACGGATGGAAAGCTTGATTTTGGCCCTTGGGAGCAAATTTTTTACGCTGAATTCGACGGCAAGCGCCGGAAACGCGTCCTTGTTAAAGTCATTGGCGAATAATGTTTTCGGATATATAATGCTGCCCAATTCAATCCTGACCAGGGAAAATGGGGTTCATCGATGATGCAATCAGGGCGCGTTCAAGTAAAATTGCCATCAGGGGCAATTGGGGGAATTGGCAGCAGCCTTCCTAAAGGTCCGAATTATTTCATCATTGTCCTTCTTTTTTTGATTCCCATTCTTGTTTTTGGCGCAAGCCTGTATTTCTTTTGGGGCGGCTCAGAATCACGAACTCCTTATTCCCTGACCATTCGAAGGTTTTCTGGCACGGCGGAAATGTATTCACGCAAGACCAAGCAGTGGACAAAAATTACACGTCAGACCAAGTCCCCGATTTTACTTTATGCACATGATAAAGTGAGAACAGGCCCCGATTCCGAATTTGAATTAAAAATCCCGGATGTGTTCGACAGCCGCCTTAAATCTTCTGCAGAACTGGAAGTGCTACCCAGTAAAGTGGGCCCTGAGGGAAAGGAGCTCAAGCTTAGGCTTCAGAAGGGGTCTTTATTTTCGGTTTTTGGCAAAAAAATAAAAGATTGGAAACTTTATTTGGAGACACCTCTTCTTGTCAGCACGCTTAATGATGCCATGTGTATGCTCACGGCCGAAGAAGAAACCGAGTCTTCCATTGCCGTCCTCGAGGGCGCAGTTCAAGCGCGCGCAGTTAATTCCAAAGAACTAGTTTCGGTAAAGGCCCTTGAAATATTTACCGTAACTTTTGGCGGTGAAGTAGCTGTTAAACCCACGAAGGTGAGCTATCAGCAATGGCGGGCGATCAGTGAAGTGCGCGAGCTTTTGGGAGTTGCTTCCGCCAAAGAAGTGGAACAGCAAATTGATCTCAGAAAGAAGGCAGGTTCCCTTTTTCAATATGTGCTCGACGAAGGCACTTTTTATAAGCCCGATTGGGGTTTTGCCAACCGCGAATTTTATGAAGAAGCCGATAAAAAGGTGATTTTAAGGGCAGATTTCGATGTCTATCCTCAATATTCGTACGCGGGGCTTTATTTTAAGACCCGAAACTTTGACCTTTCCAAAGTAAAGCATCTGTCCTTCTATTTGAAGGCAGCCTCAGAAAAGAAAATTCTTGAACGATTTCGAATTGAAATGAAAGACCGCTATGCCACCGTTCGAGGCTATGCCGTGGCACCGATTACCGAAGATTGGCGGCTTTACTCTTTTGATTTCAATGCTCAAAAGGCAACGCCGGTAACGGAAGTGGTATTTATTTTTGAGAATGCAAAAGTAGGCCCGCTCGGCACAAACGGCACCGTCTATATCAAAGATATTAATATTGAATAATTTTACTCTATCAAATTAATGCCAAAAAAGTTCAAAGTTTCTGTTCTAGGGGATGGCGGTTGGGGAACCGCGCTGGCTCTTGTCAGTGCTCGCCGAGGTAACGACACGCTTCTTTGGAGCGCTTTCCCGGATTATGCGGCAGAACTTGAACGTAAGCGCGAAAACGTAAAATTTCTTCCCGGAATACCTTTTCCGAAAACAATCACCGTCGCCTCAGAACTTAGCGAAGCGGTCGATTTCGGCGATATCCTTGTTCTCGCAGTCCCTTCTCAGTTTCTTAGAAATATCCTGTTTAAATTGAAAGAGTTTGATGTTTCAAAAAAAATTCTTGTGAGCGTTTCAAAAGGCATCGAAGCTAAAACATTAGCGCGGCCATCGGAAATTATTTTTTCGGTATTAGGCAAGGTCAATTTGGCAGTGCTTTCAGGGCCTTCGCATGCTGAAGAAGTGGCGCGCAATATTCCCACGCTTGTTGTCGTGGCTTCCAAAGACACCAAAGCTGCCGAAACAGTTCAGGAAGCTTTTCGCGACCCGCGCTTTCGTATTTATATTCAAAATGATATTGTCGGCGTTGAGCTGGGGGGTGCGCTTAAAAATGTGATGGCCATCGGCGCGGGCTTGTGTGACGGGCTCAAACTGGGATCCAACACGAAGGCGGCTTTGGTTTCGCGCGGTCTTTTGGAAATGATGCAATTAGGCGTCCGGATGGGCGCAAATCCAAATACGTTTTTCGGGCTCTCAGGGCTTGGAGATTTGGTGACCACCTGCATTTCCGAATATGGCCGCAATTTGCGCGTGGGCCGCGAGCTTGGACAGGGAAGGAAGCTAAAAGAAATTCTGAAGGACATGCAACAGGTGGCTGAAGGTGTGGAAACAACGCGCAGTGCTTATCAATTGGCCCAAAAGCATCATGTGACCGCTGCTATTATCAGCGAACTTTACAAAATGCTTTTTGAAGACAAAGACCCGCGAAAAGCGCTTGAAGACCTTATGAGCCGCGAAGCGCATGAGGAGTTGAAACAGTATTAAGCGATCAGCCGTCAGCTTTCAGCTATCAGTAACCTGTAAAAAATGAGTCTGTTGTTTAAACTCGGGCAAGACACATTTTTCCTTTCTGGTTTTTTGCCTTTGACGTTGTTATTTTCTGATAGCAGATAGCTGAACGCTGATAGCTTTTTTTCGACGGGACGTGGCGCAGCCCGGTAGCGCACACGCTTGGGGTGCGTGGGGTCGCGAGTTCAAATCTCGCCGTCCCGATTTTTATTAATAAAAAGAAATGGGCAATCTGGACTGTCCAACTTTTCCTTAGTATTTAAAAATCGGGCAGTCCCAACTTCCCATAGTTTTTAATTAAAGTTGGGGCCGTCCCGACCATCACCTTCCTTAGAAGTAGTTCTAAGTGAGTATTAATTTAGAAGGTGATGGTCGCCCCCGAACGAAGTGAGAGGGCTACCTAAATAGTCCAAAGCGGAATTTAATGGAAATTTCGGGACTGTCCCAATCAACCATTAAAAATTTAATCGGAAGATTGGGGCTGATTTCAAATAAATAGCCAATCAATAATTAATGAAAATCAGTGCCGTCCCGAGATTCTTTTGATGAATTAGTCCTCGGGCAGTCATGGTTTCCTTAGGATAAATTAATCAATACCATGGCCGTCCCGACCATTTTAGCTTCAGTTGAGAAGAGATGAGGGTTCATTTATTTCAGAGGAGAGGACAATGAGATTTATATTGAAAAAGAAAGTTTGGCTTATTGTTATTCTAGCACTTGTTTCGGGGGCGATGTTCACCGTTCCACTTTCGTATGCAAAATCGGCGCGGGAAATTGATGCCAGCGTAGATGACTCACTCGATCGTTTTAAGCGGGAAGTTGAAGGCTCGTCCAATCTTCTTGCTCAGGCAAAAGGCGTGCTCGTATTTCCAAGGGTCATCAAAGCCGGCATCGGGCTTGGCGGTGAATACGGTGAAGGCGCGCTTCGTGTCGGCGGCAAAACGATTGATTATTACAATACCATCAGCGGATCCTTTGGTTTTCAATTGGGCGCTCAGGTAAAAAGTGTTTACCTTCTTTTTATGAATGATCAGGCGCTTCGGGATTTCCGATATGCGGATGGGTGGGAAGCCGGCGTCAATGGTTCCGTAGCGCTCGTTACCCTCGGTGCTTCAGGGTCCGTTGACACGACCAAAACCAATCAACCCATTATCGGTTTTGTCTTAGGCCAAAAAGGGCTGATGTATAACCTCACGCTTGAAGGTTCCAAATTCAACAAGCTGGAAAAATAAAAATGAAAAAGCGTTATGGTATGGCACTCGGTTAATCTAGAAAATGCCTCCTATCAAACTCTCGCCTTCCACGCTTAATCTTTTCCTTGAATGCCCGCGGTGCTTTTGGCTTGATAAAGTAAAGGGCATCAAACGGCCACGCGGAATATTCCCGTCGCTTCCGGGTGGCATGGATCGCGTCATTAAAGCCTATTTTGATACGTTTCGAGCGAAGGACATTCTCCCCGCGGAATTAAACGGCAATGATTTCAAAGGGGTCCAACTGTTCCACGATCAAGTGCGGCTTGAAAAGTGGCGCAATTGGCGCACGGGGCTTGAGTATCACGATGAAGACGGTTCAATTTTCAGCGGTGCCTTGGATGATCTGTTGGTTAAAGACGGCCAATACATTCCTTTTGATTATAAAACCAAAGGCTCCGTAACCACAGAGGAAGACGCCGTCAAATATTATCGAAATCAGTTGGATGGTTACGCCCTTCTCCTTCATGAAAATCAGATGCCGACGGCGGGTTACGGATATCTTCTTTATTATTCGCCTAAAAGTGTGAGCGAGAAGGGTGCGGTTACGTTTGAACTTCAAGCCATCAAAATTGCAACCGATTATGAACGAGCGAGCTCCACTTTTAAAAATGCGGTCGCCCTCCTGAAAAGTTCAGCAGTCCCCGCAGTAAACGGCCGTTGTGAATACTGCGGCTGGCTTGCCAAATTCAAAAGCGCTTGAAAATCCATAAAGTGATCTACAAATTTCTCTCTTGTCATTTTTTAGTCTGCTTTTTATGCGTTCTTCTTGTTTTGCCGCACCCGGTGCAAGGCCAGCAATTGATACCGAACCCATCAAGCGCCACGCAGGATAATTTTGATAGTTCCCCCGGCGAAGCGCTTCCACGCCGCGGCCTTTTTGTTTCAGTCATACAAAATCCACCTACGCTTTCAAGCCGTGAAGAAATCACCAAGCTGATTGAGTTCGCAAAAAAGGCCGAGATCGAAGTTCTTTTTGTTCAGATTTATCGTTCCGGCAAAGCCTGGTTTCCTTCGGGCATCGCGGACGCCGCTCCTTATCAGGTCTCTTTAAAACAGGCGGGGGAAGATCCTTTCGCGCTTCTCATTAAAGAAGCTCATGTTTCTGGAATTCAGGTGCATGCATGGCTGAATATGTTGAGCCTCAGCACGAATCAAGATGCCCCGCTCCTCAAAAAATATGGAACCGATATCCTGACCAGAAATCGCAAAGAAAAGAAAACGCTTGAGGATTATAAAATCGACAATCAATACTTTCTTGAGCCAGGAGATTTAAGGGTAAGGCAAGAGCTTTCCAATATGGTCGAAGAAATTCTCCGCGCTTATCCAGATTTGGACGGCATTCAATTCGATTATATTCGATACCCTGATAAAAATCCGGCTTATGGATTCACCAAGATCAATGTCGCTCGTTTCAAAGCATCGACCAATCTTCAAACGGTTGATGAAGAAAGCCAAGCTTGGAAAGATTGGAAACGCAATCAAGTCACCGCTTTTCTAAATCAGTTAATTCAAAAAACGATCGCCATTCGCTCAGATATTCAAATCTCAACAACCGGGTGCATGAATTACGTACGGGCTTATCACGAAGCCTTTCAAGACTGGGCCGCTTGGCTGAATGGCGGCCTCATTCAATTTGTAACCATTATGTCTTACACTAAAAAAACTGAAGATTTTGAAAAATATATCGCGGAAGCAAAAAGCAAAACCAGAGATTTTAAGAAAGTCAATATCGCGATTGGCGCCTACGAGTTCCTTGACTCATCCAAAACCTTTGCCAAACAATTCAAGCTCTGCGAACACTCAGGCGGCGGCGCCTGCGTCGTTTTTCATTATGGAAGTTTGCTTGAAAATCCCGCTCTTCAAGACCCTTTAATTAACGGCAAGAAATCAAAAACAGAGTAATCCATGGAGTTTTATTATTTTTTTTGAATGTAGGATTGATTTTTTAGAAAAAAGAGTACTGTAAAACTATTGCTTATGCAAAGGAGCTAATGTATGAAAAAACTATCGTTTTCCTTGTTCTTGTTTCTTATAGTTACCCCAGCATTCGCACAATCTGGGCCCCTCAGTTTATTCGAAAAAGAATATAGCTGGGGCGATAAACTCAAACGCGGCGCAATTAATGTTATTACCTCACCTGTTGAGGTTGCGCGCGAAATCCATATGAGTAGTGCAGAATCAAATCTTTTGTACGGCTGGACAATCGGCCTTATTCACGGAGTCGGGGAGGGTCTTGTCCGTTTTGGGGCAGGGGCGATTGATATTTTAACTTGCCCGTTTGACTTCCCCAAGTCTCATAAAGGCCCTTTGATTCAACCAGAGTATGTCTGGCAGAAACCAGGACCAAAGTATTCTTAGAAGGGAGGCCTCGCCATGAAGTGGCAGAAATCTTCTTGGAAAATTTTGGTAGTTGTTTTCATCATTGCCGGCGGAACATTCTTTTTATCCCGTTCCATTACGGTTAATGAATTTCAACAACCTGAATTTTTAACGTTTAACGAGCTCAGAAAACTTTCTAAAAATCCTCATCCCGGCGGGCTGCTTGAACTTAAATTAAACCGTTTTTGGCGGACACCCATCATCAGCAATGAAGCTTACCGACATGGCACAAGGCCGCACAGTCCGTCCGATCCGAGGCTCGGACATTATCTGCGTCTTGTCAGCTGGAACATCGAAAAATCCATTTATATGGAAAATGCGATCAAGGCTTTCTCTGCCGCTGACCGATTCAGTACTTTGATTGATCCTACAAAAGTTCAGCCAAACTCTTCGGAATATCAAAATATTATGAGGCAACGTGACAAACTTTCTAATGCCGACATTATTGTGCTTCAAGAAATGGATATTGGAGTCAAGCGTTCGGGATATATCAATGCAGCTGGGGAACTTGCCAAAGCGTTGGATATGAATTATGCCTATGGCGCTGAGCAGCTTGAAATTGATCCAATTTACCTTGGCCTTGAGAAAATTTATCATCAGGGCAGTACCACAGTTGATCAGGAAGCGACGGACTTTTACACAGCTGATTCAACACAGTATAAAGGAGTTTTTGGTTGCGCTGTGCTGTCGCGGTATCCGATTAAGCATGTTGAAGTGTTTCAATTGAAATCTCAAGCTTATGATTGGCATGCCGGAGAAAAACCAAAAGTTGGCGCTGTGGAAAAAGTTAGGCGCGGTGGCGCTAAAGCTATTTTTCTAAACATGATGACCCGTGAAATGAAAGTTGGAGGAAGAATTTATTTTCGCGTGGATCTTGCCGTGCCTGGTCTTCCAGGGGGAACCCTTACGATCATTAATGTTCACCTTGAAATTAAATGCCTGCCCAAAGGCCGGGAAGCTCAGATGTCTGAAATTCTTTCCTACATTAAACGGATTAAGCATCCTGTTATTTTGGTAGGCGATTTTAATTCGGCCCCGGTGGACTTGAGCCCCACATCAGCATGGAGAATCACTGAAAGAACAGCAAAAAATCCAGAAACCTGGCTATCCATAGGCACAAGCGTATTGCTTCCCCATGCTTTGGTTATTAATACCGCCCGCTACACGACAAAGATCACTAAAAATTTACAAGATCCGACCGCTAAAGATATTCCTATGTTATCGCCAAACCGCGTGAAGCCATTGTTCGATATGATTGAACATTATCGATTTAATGATGGCGGCGCTTTTGATTTTCGAGGTGATGTCAAGCATTCTGTCAATGGTAAGGATGGAACTCTTGCCAATTCCAATCAACGGGATCTAAAAGGGTTTAAAACAACATTCAGCGTCAAACGTTCCCTTGTAGAGGTGATTGGAAAATATCGTTTGGACTGGGTCTTTGTAAAATCTTACCTCAAAGATACGCGAGATCTAACAGGCCCATACCGATTTGCCCCGCTTTTCGGTGAAACTTTAGAAGAGATGAACACCAGCCTTACGCCTCCTATTTCAGACCATCATCCCAACGTAGTGGACATCCCCTTTCAAGAACCTAAAATCTAACCTCGAAATAAGCTGTTATTTCCATTATTGGACGGTTCGAGACCGGTTATAAATCGTTCTCGGAGGTTTGCAAATCGATTTGCCGCATGGCATCTTTTAATTAAGCGTGGAAGTTTAAGCTGTGAAAACAGCTTATTTTTTTGTGTTGTTGGTTTGACATAGACGTTCAACATTCATGTCAATCATGGAATGGAAAAGTAGCCAATGGCAACAAGCAGTCGTCTTTATGGAAGCATAGAAGCCGCCAAAGAGATTGGCATTTCTCTACGGCAACTTTATCACTGGGTAGATTCCCTTCGTGTTGTGACGCCCAAACGGTATCCGTATGGAATGCGCAAGTTTCGGAGGTTTACGGAAAAGGACATTCTAACGCTTCGGAAAATGAAAGAAATTGTAGATTGGGGTTATACCTTGACAGCTGCTGTGAATATGTTGAAAGAACAACAATCGACTAGCGATGGAACTGCCAATCATGAATAAGAGAGAATCGGTGATGAAAAAAGGCCGAGGGAAGTGGATAAAACTTACCGATTTAGAAGTAAAAGCGGTGAACGCTGAATTCGAAAAAGGAACTAAGGAACGATTTGCCGCCATTGTTGAATTTTCCAACGATGCCATCTTCAGCAAAACTTTGGAAGGAACGATTACAAGCTGGAATCGAGCTGCCGAACGAATTTACGGTTATACGGCTCAGGAAATTATTGGTAAATCAATTGCAGCACTTCTGCCTCCAGAGCGCTTTAACGAGGTTGAAAACATGTTGGACCAACTCAGGCGAGGAGAGAGCATTGAGCATTTCGAAATTGGCTGCAAACGCAAGAACGGCGCGCTCATCGATGTTTCGCTCACCATTTCTCCTATTAAAAATTCAAACCAAGAGTCGGTCGGTGCATCCGTTATTGCGCGCGATATTACAGAACGCAAGCGAGCGGAATTGGAACTTAGAAAAATGAATGAGGAATTAAAAAAATTGGATCAGTTAAAATCAGACTTCGTTTCCACCGTTTCGCATGAGCTTCGCACGCCCATGACGATTATTCGTGAGGGCGTAAGCCAAATTTTGGATGGCCTTCTTGGCGAAACAACGGAAGATCAGAAACAATTTCTCACCATTACATTAAACGGAATTGACCGATTGTCCCGCATTATTAATGATCTTCTTGATATTTCAAAACTTGAGGCCGGTAAAATCGAATTGGAACGGCAGCCTGTCAATCTCGTAGCCTTAGCCCAAGAAGCGATGCAAATTTTCAACTCTAAGGTCAAGGAGAAGGGGCTTGAATTACAATTGGCAAACCAATCTCAGGAAATTGAAGCTCATGTGGATCATGACAAACTGATTCAGGTTCTGACCAACTTGATTGACAACGCCATTAAGTTTACGGAGCAAGGTCATATTGAAATTGGAGTTACGGAACAAAATGGGACAATTGTTTGCAATGTTTCGGATACTGGTCAAGGGATTCCCGAACAAGATTTGGGGCGTGTTTTTGGAAAATTCCAACAATTTGGCCGTACCGCAGGGCCCGGTGAAAAAGGAACAGGCCTTGGGCTTGCAATTGCTAAAGGGCTTGTCGAGCTTCACGGCGGCAAAATTGGAGTTGAAAGCAAACTTGGAGTAGGGACAAAATTTACGTTTACCATTCCAAAGGTCACAGCCGAGGAATTGCTTCATGAATATGTGAACGCCGGCGTTCAAGAAGCCATGCGTCAAGAAACTGCTCTTTCACTTGTTGTCATCGCCATTCGGAATTTCGAAGCATTAAAAGAAAAGATCGGTGTTAACGAAGCGGGGCTTCTTCTTCATGAACTTACAAGGCTGGTCAAACAATCGCTTCGCCGAAAAAGTGACCGTGCTGTTGGAAGTCGGGAATCGATCATGGTTCTTCTTCCTTTGGTTGGTAAAGAAGACGCGCTCATAGTTGGCGGAAGAGCGCGTCAAGTCGTTGAGGAATATTTAATTAAACGTGGGTTTGCACAATTGGTAAAGGTTTCGGTACGAGTGGCTACCTTTCCGGACGACGGCCGTACCACGGATGAGATTTTAAAACGGGCTTTTGCTTAAGGAGTAAAGGATGGCAAAGAAGAAAATTTTAATCGCGGATGATGAACTCATTATTTTGAAACTTATGAAATCTCGTCTCGTGGCAAATGGTTATGATGTGAAAACAGTTTCGAACGGTTTGGAAGCAGTCGGCGAAGCGCAGAGATGGCAGCCTGACCTTATTCTTCTTGATGTGATTATGCCCGTTCTGGATGGGCTTGAAGCATGCAAAAGGCTCAAAGCTGATCCAGCGACAAGAAATATTCCGATTGTTGTCATTACAGCCTCCCCGCACCGCGGGCTTGGCCAAAAGTGCGTTGAAGAAGGAGCCTTGGAGTTAGTAAAGAAACCGTTCAATTCTTCTGATTTACTGGCCATTATCAAAAAAACATTTAACGGAAACGGCAGTTCTCATAATTCTCATGAATAGGAGGGCACGATGTTTAAGAAAATCTTGGTGATTGAAGATGAACCGGAAATTGTAAGGATGCTTAAGTCCCGTTTAGAAGCAAATAATTATGCTGTGGATTCTGCTTCTGACGGAGTGGATGGGTTAAAACACGTGGAATCTGAAAAGCCGGATTTGATTATTCTGGATATCATGATGCCGGGAATGGATGGTTATACGTTTCTAAAAAATTTGAAGCACAAACCTTCAGGGCATCAGATCCCTGTTATTGTTTTGACTGCCAAATCGGAAATACAAGACTTGTTTGAGCTTGAAGGCGTTACAGATTATGTTGTCAAACCTTATGAACCCCAAAATTTGCTTGAACGAGTTCAAAAGCATTTGGGACATTGAGTCAAACTGTTTGTTAGGAGGATCATAAAATGATGAAAAGAATTTTGGTTGTGGATGACGAGCCCTATATTGTCAAAATGG
>MHFM01000012.1:0-19904 GCA_001804205.1 Omnitrophica bacterium RIFCSPLOWO2_01_FULL_45_10b | reverse complement strand
CTTGGACAAGGCAAAGCAAGAGAAGCCCGATTTAATTATTTTGGACTTAATGCTTCCCAAGGTGGATGGGTATGAAGTATGCGCTACTCTGAAGCAAGACAGTCGGTACCAAAATATCCCGATTATTTTGTTTTCCGCCAAAGCTGCAGAGGAAGATCAAAGAATGGGCCTTGAAGATTGCGGTGCCGACGGTTATTTAACAAAACCCTTTGAACCCCAAGCGTTACTCAGTAAAGTTTCTGAGTTTCTGAAAGTGTGATTCAAAGGTTAAGAGGAGTATCCATCCATGCAGAAAACAGCGATGTCACTCGGTGAAAGTCTTGTAGCGGAAGGCTTGCTTCAGCCGGATCAGTTCAAGCAAGTTGAAACCGAAGCAAAACGTCTTCAAGAGCCATTTCAAAAAGTGCTCAAGCAGCTTCGGCTAATTGATGAAAAGCGCCTTATTTCTTTTCTGAGTGCCAAGTTTAATATATCAGCAGTTGAACTGACGCATCAGGCGATCCGGCCCGAAATTTTGAAAAGCATTCCAGAAAATCTAATCCGGAAGTTTGCCGTACTTCCTCTTCATAAAGTAGGGAAGCGCCTTACGGTGGTTATGAGCGATCCATTCAATCTCAACTTATTAGATCAGCTGCGTTTGAAAACCGGCCTTGATATTCAACCTGCTTTGGCTACCGAATCTGAAATTCGAAATGCGATTGAGCAGTATTATGGGCTGAAAAGCGATATTAGCGATATGGTTCAATCCATGAAGGAAGAATCGGTAGCATCGGTGGCAGCGATGCCCGTCAAACAAGCTTCGCAGTCGCGGGAAACCCGTTCGGAAGAAGCGCCGACGATTAAGCTGGTCAATACGATGATTGCTCAAGCGGTCCGTGACGGCGCAAGCGATATTCACATTGCGCCCGAAAAAGACCATGTAGTTGTCCGATATAGGATTGATGGTTTGCTTCATGAAGTGGACCGTTATCCGAAGGAATTACATTCCGGCGTTGTTTCACGCATTAAAGTCACCGCCAATTTGGATATTTCAGAAACCCGGACTCCCCAAGACGGGAGAGTGCGTATGGAATTGGAAAATCAAACGGTGGACATCCGTATTTCTATAATGCCGACCATTCACGGTGAAAATATTGTCTTACGGCTGCTTAATTTGAAAAGCGCTTTGATGTCCCTCGAGCAGCTTGGCATGTCGAAGGAATGCCTCGGGCACTTTAGAGGAATTATTCAGAAGCCTCACGGTATTCTGTTGATTACGGGGCCTACCGGAAGCGGAAAAACGACAACGCTTTATGCGGCACTCAATCAAATCAATAGCCCTGAAAAACATATCGTGACCATTGAAGATCCTGTGGAATATCAGTTGCCGATGATCCGGCAGATTCAGGTAAATCCGGCCGTCCATTTGACTTTTGCCAATGGTCTTCGCTCCATTTTGCGGCAAGATCCAGACATTATTATGGTCGGAGAAATTCGCGATAAGGAAACGGCCGAGATTGCAATTCAAGCCGCTTTAACAGGACATCTCGTTTTTTCAACGCTTCACACCAATAATGCTGCCTCGGCCGTAACACGGCTTCTTGAAATGGGCATTCAGCCTTTCCTTGTCGCTTCAACTTTGATGGGCGTTATTGCACAGAGATTAGTTCGGTCCATTTGCAAGGAGTGCCGCACGTCTTATCAACCAAGCGAAGCAGATCTTGGAAGTTTAAAGTCGGTGATTTCAGGAAGCCCAAAAGAAGCCGGGCTTCAACTTTATCGTGGAAAAGGCTGCTTGAATTGTAAGAAAACCGGATACCGCGGCCGATCCGGGATTTTCGAAATGTTAGTTCCGAATCATGAAATTCGAAAATTAGTGCTTGCCAAAGCGTCGAGTGAAGAAATCGAATTGCAAGCGGTGAAATCGGGGATGAGCATTTTGCGTCAAGATGGGTTCGAGAAAATTAAAAGCGGTGCCACAACGATCGAAGAAGTATTAAGGGCGACACAGGAGGCTGACTAATGCCCGCGTATGCCTATCAAGTTCGTGATCAGAGAGGAAAAAAGTTAAAAGGCATTATTGAAGCGGCCTCTCAAAAAATAGCTGCCGATAATTTGCTGCGCGAAGGCTATTTTGTTACCACAATTCAGCCCAATCAGTCCTTTTCATTTTCAAACGATTTCTTTTCCCTTTCAAAACCTGTTTCTTCAGATCAGCTCACAATGTTTTATTTCCAGTTGGGCAATCTGGTTGAGGCTGGAGTCCCTTTGCTCGCCGCTTTACACGCTGCGGCAAAGCAGAGTGAATGTGAAAGCTTTAAAAAGATCGTGCAAGATTTAGCCTCGCGCGTGGAAGGCGGTATGAGTTTTTCGGAAGCGCTCAGCTGTTATGAGAAAACATTCCCCATGCTCTACCGGAGCATGATTCGCGTGGGTGAGACAAGCGGAAAATTAGCCGAAACGCTCCGCTATGTTTCTGAATTAAATGAAGCAAATGATGAATTGAAACATCAAGTCCGTTCAGCTCTTGCTTATCCCATTGTGCTCATGACGGCCAGCATTGCGGTGATTATTTTTATGGTTGTTTGGATTATTCCTACATTCACAATGATTTTTCAGAAAGCCGGCATCCCGCTCCCTCTTCCTACGCGCGTCGTATATGAGCTGAGTTTATGGCTTCAGTCGAATCCGTTATTGGCTGCAGGGTTTCTTTTAATCTTCGTGACCGGGTTTCAATTTTTAAATCGCGTTCCAACAGTGAAATATTTTTTAGATCGATTTTGGCTCTCAACTCCAAGCCTAGGCCTTTTAATCCAAAGGGTTGAAGTTGCCCGTTGGAGCCGGAGCGTTGCCCTTATGCTTTCAAGCGGGGTACCGATCTTACAGGCTCTTGAGATTTCGGAAAATTTGACGCACAACCTCCTCATCCGAGATGTTTTAACCCAAGCCCGGACTGGTGTTCAGAGCGGAGGAAAATTGGCCGATAGCCTTGGGAAAAGCGCCGCGTTTCCCCTTGATGCGCTTCAGATGATTGCGACGGGCGAAAGTTCTGGAATGCTCGACAAAATGCTTTATAAGGTCGCCAATTTTTATGACCAGTTGATTCAACGCACACTTAAAAAAGTGACAGCGATGATTGAACCCATTTTTATACTTTTCATGGGAGGAATTATCGCCTTCATCATGTTGTCGATTTTACTGCCAATTTTTGACATGATTAAGATTTTTAATCCTAGTTAGAGCCGGTAATTAGAATCATAAGATAAGATCATTAATACTTTGAATAGGGAATACATCATGAAGTCAAAGAAAAAGAGGAGAGCAACTATGAAGTTAAGGAAATCGGAAAAGGGTTTTACCTTAATCGAAATCTTGGTGGTGATTACCCTGATTTTGATTATTGCCGGGATTGCGCTGCCGAGATTTGCGGGCGTTACCGATGAAGGCAGGAAAGCGAAAGCAAAAGCAGAGCTTAAGACCGTTCAATCGGCTCTTGAGTCTTATTTGCTGAATACGACCTCAACGGTTCCCACCGCGACCTGGGCTGCTTTGGAAACAGCTCTTGAGGCTGCTACGCCGCGGCTTGTGGGCGAAATGAGCACCTTTTATGATCCGTTCGGAGCGACCGCCACGACTAATTATTCAGTCGCGAAGTCTTCGAACAGCAAGTATTACGTGCTCTCTTCCGTTGGCCCGGACAAAACAGCTGATATCACGGGCATTGGCGATACCGGTACGGTGGCCGGCGGTCCTGATGACGATGTTTTTGTGACCAATGGGAATCTGTAAGGGTCGGAGCGTAAAAAAGGGCTTTACCATCTTAGAAGTTTTGGTTGCATCACTTCTCGTGGGGCTTGGCATATTCGCCATTATGGAAGCATTCAATCGAGGCTATCTTGGGGTAGGGCAGGTTGAGGATTATTCTCTGGCGCTTTCCTTAGCACAGGAGAGAATGGAGGAAATTCAAGATACCGCATTCGCGAGCGTAACGAGCAGCACGAAAGCTGCTGTTACAGGATTTTCCGATTTCCAGCGCGAAGTGGTTGCGACCAGCCCCCATGCCGATTTGAAGCAAGTTGTTGTGACAGCTTATTGGACCGTTCCCAATGGGGAAAATAACGTGGCATTAACTTCTTATGTGGCGAACGGCAGTTAACTTTTTTGAGCAATCTGATGAAACGATGCAAAGGAATCACGCTTCTTGAAGTTGTTTTCGCAATCGCGTTGATTGTGTTTCTCGTCAGTGCGGTTATGGCTGTTTACATTGTTTCGCTTCAAGGATGGGACAATCTCGGCCATCGGAATGATATTCGCGAAAAACTTCATTTTGCCGTTGAACGAATGGTTCGCGACGTTCGCGAGGCCAAAGCGATTTCAGTTACAAGCAATGCTCTGATGCTAACACTCAATGAAAGCGGTTCGGACAATAATTACATTTATTACCTTCATAATTCTTCAGACTCATGCCCGATGACTTACAGCCAAGCAACGTACGACCTCAGAAGAACAACTTTTACATCGGGAAGCTTGCCGGCGACTTTGAATTGCGCGCGATTCACCTATGGGAGCGGAGAAATCATTGCAAAAGGTTTAACGCCTCCGACGGGTAATACTTCCATTACGAAAACCGGCAACTATGCAGCCTTAAAATTGGAAGGGATTGAAGGCAACGATAAGCTTACGATACGCGGAGAGGTCAGGGCAAGAAATGTTTAAAGAAAAAGGATTTGTTTTACTCCTTACCCTTGTGTTGATGGTGACACTTTCGGCTCTTGCGGGAAGCCTGATCCTTTCTCTGACCACCAACTTCAGAAATGCTTCTTTCCAAACGAACGATGCAAAAGCGTTTTGGCTTGGCGAGGCCGGGATTTCTGATGTGATCAAACGTTTGAAAAATAACGAGCTCACCATTGCCAATGGGGCGACGGATAGTACGTCAATGCAAAATATTGCCTTTGGAAGCGGGACCTATTCAGTGACCATTGCAAGGAATGGAACTACGTACACTCTCACTTCGACGGGAACCGTTGATAGCCAAAGCCGCCAAGTTGTACAAAGCGTTGTAGTTGGTACAGGCGCCTCTCCGGCATTTAGCTACGTTCAGCATTCGGAACGCAATCTGAACTTCAATAATTCAACAGGTACAGTCACAGGTAATGTCAGCGTTGGCAACAATCTTCAAAATTCCGGCGGCATTACGTTTGTAGGAACTGTGACTCAAGATTCAGCTGTAGCCACCCCAACCGTGAACACTGCTTCCTATCAAGCGATTGCCAATACAGTCGTTACGGGAACTAAGACATTTACAGCGGGAACCTACAGCGGCATTTGGTATGTGACGGGCAACGTTACCATTCAGTCAAATGTGACGATCAATGGCACCGTGATATCATCAGGAGGTCATATTACATTTGCCAATAACGCGACAAATATCACAGTTACCCCTTCTACAGGCTATCCTGCTTTGGTTGCTGCCGCTTCGAATAAGGATGTTGTGGGAACGCGAAACAGCAGTTTGAGCATTTCCGGTTTGATTTATGCCGGCCGGGACATTAGTTTTAATCGAAATAGCGGCACGTTCGCCGGCACCATGATTGCAGGCAGAGATATTCTCTTGCGAAATTTGATTCCACTCAATGTAACTTATGCCTCAGAAATTTTGACCAGTCCTCCGCCATATTTTTCGGGCGGTGGCGGGACAACGGTGACAAAGAATAAGGATTGGAATGAAATATAACCACACGATGAAATCAATTTTCTTTGGATTGATGCCGGGTAGTTTGAGAGGATTTTCCATGATTGAATTAGTTGTCGTTTTGGTTTTAATCTCGATCGTTATGGGCGTTTTCATTATTCGGATGAGCGGGGTTGAGGATCAAAAATTCCGCGAAACTGCGCGCGGGGATTTGCGGACGATTCAAACGGCGATTAACGCTTATTATTTAAATCATAGCAATGTTTATCCGGCAGGATCAGACTGGCAGAATAACGATTTGGTGAATGATAATCCACGCGTCTTACGGCAGGCGCTTTATGATCCATTTCGCTCAGCCAATACCGAATATAGTTATGACACAAGTTCCGATGGTAAGTATTACGTTGCGTTTTCTTATGGGCCGGACCGTTCTGCTGATATCACAGGAATTAGCACAAGTGGGAATTTAAGCGGCACAAGCGATGACGATGTTTTTATCACAAATGGAACCGGAAACTTTGGTGCATAGATGGATTTGCCGTTAACCCGTACAAATGTTGATACAGGAAATGCGTTAAGCAAAACGATGCCTCAGCATAAAAAAGAGCAATCATTTTTGGCGATGGAATTTAGTTCCAGCGCAGTGAAATTCGTTCGGCTGCAAGAAACGGATGGCACATTGCAGCTGCTTCAGGCCAATTCATGCTCTATTCCAACCAGCGAAGATCCGAAGATGCAGGATGAATTTTGGGAACAGGCAGCGCGGCAACTCCTTTTGCATGAGAAACTCGGCAATCAAAATTTGATCCTTTCCGTCAATAGCCTTCACGCTTGTTTCTCTCAGTTTGTCATTCCAAAGATCCCTCGAAAGGAATTAAAGGAAACTTTGAAGTGGAAAATGAAAAATGAAATACCGTTTCCGATCGAAGAAGCGGTGCTGGATTGGCGGCTTTTTGAAATGAAATCGGAAGAGAAAAATCGGCAATTCTCAGCTCTGGTCAGCGCCCTCCCGCAAGAATTGCTTGAGCGTTTTATGCGCCATTTACCCAAGCATATTTCAAAATCGACAGTTCCGGCTTCCGCCGCTTATTCTATAGAAGGGATGCCAAATACTTTTTCCATTTCCCAGCATCGGCTTGTCGTGGTTGTTGATATAGGACATTTGATTACTGAAATTGCTTTCTACAAAGATGGGAAGCTTAGTTTTTTGAGGAAAATTGCTTTTGGCGGAAATGTCCTGAACCAATGCTTATCTCAGTCTCTTACGTCTGAGCAAGGCCGCATGGCCCTTACGTTAGAAGAATCGGAGCAGGCGAAGCGGCAGGAAAACCTTTTCGATCCAGCGAACCAGAAAATGATTGCCGGAAAAATTGAAGTTTCAAAATTATATCCTTTGATTCGTCAGGAACTTGAAAAATTGAGCGGCGAAATTACGCGTTCTTTGGATTATTATGCCCAGGAGCATGGTCAGAAAGCAAATATCATTTTCATCACCGGTGGCACAAGCCGCATGAAAGGGTTGAGAGAGTTCCTGGCTCAGAATCTTGAGATTCCCGTCGAGCCGATTTCTCTAGCGAGAGACCTTAAAGTTTTAAAAACAATTCCGGAGAGTGAATTGGATTTATATTACCGATTGATTAGCGTTGTCTTAGACCGGAAAAACGCTCCCGTCGAACATTTCTCGGCCATTGAAAAAGTTGCCAAAAGTCTAACGCTGTCCTTTTCATCCCCAAAAACTTCCGCCGTCATTTTAGCCATTTTAGTAGCGTTGGCAAGCGGCATGTCATGGCGGTATCAGCAAATCGTTCACAAAACACAGCGTTTGAAAGCCGAAATTGCCGGTTTGAAAGGCGGATTTGGCGAGGCCCAGAAAATCCAGGCGCTTGAGGACCAGGTAAATCAAGGAAAAATTCTAACCTCCGCGATTTTGACCAAAGAGCCTTATTGGGAAGAAGCGTTTCGTGAGTTAGCGCATGCATTTCCGAAAAATGTCATTCTCACCGACGTGAGTTATGACCAAAATTCATTTATTTTAACCGGGACTGTTCCTCGGTCCGGAAGCGAAACTTCGGTTTCGGATCTTCTACTTTCCTTGGAAGGGCCAATTTTTCGGAAGGTTACTCTGATTAATACAGAGCAAAAAAGCGGTACCCTAACCTTTACGATACGGTGTGAGGTGCTGTAGTGAATCAAAATTTTAGCGTTGTTTTAAACAAAAAAGTCATGCGCTTGGGGATCCTAGTCGGTACGGGCGTGATCTTGCTTGTTATTTTTTGTATTTTGGCCAAGCAATCCGACGCGGCCCGGCAAAATTTCTATGTGCTTCAAAAGGAACTTGAATTGTACCGGTCCGGAATTTGGCGGCTTGAGAAATTGAATCCCGAAGAGTTAAACGCGCAGCTTGAAAAAGCGAGAGCGCATTTCGGATCATCTGAAAATCTTGCGGTTTTGATCGGAGAAATTATGGAGTGGGCGAACAGTCACTATCTTGCCATCGCTTCCATTGCCCCGGGTCAAAAAACGGAAATCACCGGAGAGAAAAATGAATCTATCGCTATTTTAGACCGCATCCCTATTGGCATACGTTTGAAAGGAAGTTATGAAAATCTAGCCGCTTTTTTAGCCCAATTGGGATTATTTCATCATGGAGTGATCAAAGTTGATCGCTTCCGATTAGGCTCGGAGGGAGCGGATCCCGCTCATTTAGCGCTTGCTCTTTCCGCTTCGGTTTACGTTGCAAAAAACGATAAACAAGATGTCTTAAGGGATACAATCGTTCAGACGGGTCTTGTGCCACGTTTGGCAGCCAGAAGCCGCTTTGAAGCGATTAAACGGAACCCTTTCGCGAAGGCAGCGGAGGTGGAAATTCCGGTTTTACCGGGTAAGAAGAAGATCAATCTTGAAGGCATTATTTATGATCCTGCCCAACCCATTGTTTTGATCAATGGTGAAACCAAGGGCACCGGTGATTACGTAGAGGGAATGAAAATTATAGAGATTCAACCCGGTAGCGTTGTGTTCGATCAAGAAGGCGAAAAAATTACCATTCAATTGGGAAATTAAAGGGTCAAAAAGGAGAAACCAATGCCAAGAAAAATTTTATTGGTGGATGACGATCCGGATATCATTAATATGCTGGCCATGCGTTTGGGGAAATTGGATTTTCAAGTGATCAAAGCGCATAGCGGAGAGGAAGCGCTTGAATTAATGGAGCGTGAGCTGCCCGACGTTGTCATCTCGGACGTTCATATGGGCGGTATGAGCGGGTTTGATCTATGTGCACAGGCCAAAAACAATGAGAAAATCAAATCAATTCCGGTCATTCTTTTATGCGGTGACGATCAAAGCCATGCGCAAGTGTTGTCAGGATCCGCCGCCACGAGTTTTTTCGTTGAAAAACCATTCAAAGCCGACAAACTTTTGGAAACCATTGAATCGGCCTTTACTTCTTCACGTTCTAACAGTTCTCGTGAGAAGCACATTCTTTTGGTGGACGATGAACCTGAAATCTTAGAAATGCTAGGGTCATTTTTTTTGGAAAGCGGTTTCAAAGTGACGACAGGGCGCAATGGCTTCGAAGCGCTTGAGCAAATGTATCGGTCTAAACCTGATATTATTTTGCTCGACTTATTTATGCCGCAAATGGATGGCTTTGGCTTTCTCAATGCGATGAAAGTAAAACCTCAGTTTTCTGGCATCCCTGTCTTGGCGATGAGCGGCCATTACGCGGAGGGCGAGATTGGCCTTGCCCGGAAAAAAGTTGAAGGATTCGTTGCAAAGCCGTTTACTCCCGATGCTATTTTTGAGCAGATAAAGCAAATCAAAGGTTTTTAAGAGTTTTTTCTACCAAGAATCATCCTGCCTTACAATTGGCATAGATTTTGATAACCTATATGCCACCACAAAGAGTTTGCTAAAATTAAGGAGTTTATCAAGACTTAAGGCGACAAAATTGTACTACCTGTTTAGCACGGTCGTACATTTTTGTATTTAAATAGTGTAGCTCCAGTTAGTTTGCTAAAAATAGAGTATAAAAAGTGATGCAATTACCATGGCAAGAACTTCAAATTTTGAGCTTAAACGGGCAAAGCAAAGTATCGCGCTACTTTATGAAATTAGCCGCGCGGTGGTTTCAAATCGATATTTAGAGGAAATTCTTTCGCTTGTAGTAAATCTGACGGCTGAATTGATGCATTCAAAAATTTGCTCTCTCATGCTTTTAGAGGGAGAAAAGCAGGAATTAGTGATTAAGGCAACGCAAAGTTTAAGCGAGATATACCGGACGAAACCACCTATTAAGGTAGGAGAAAGTGTCAGCGGACGTGCCATGCTTTATCAGCGGCCGATTACTGTCCTAGATGTAACTCTAGATAAGGATTATAAGTATCCTGAAATTGCTCGTGCAGAGGGATTGAAATCGCTCGTTTCCGTTCCCATGATGGTCAAAGACCGGGCCATCGGAGTCTTGAATTGTTATACAACGGAGGAGCGCGAATTCACGCACGATGAAATTCAAATTCTTTCGGGTGTGGCCAATCAGGCTGCTTTAGCGATTGAAAATACAAAACTTCTCGCTGAGAAAATCGTGGCGGTGGAAGCCGTGGAAACAAGAAAAAAGGTAGAGCACGCAAAGAGCATTTTAATGAAACGGCATCAAATTAACGAAAAAGATGCGTACCGAATGATTCAAAAGCAAAGTATGGACAAACGGAGATCTCTTAAGGAAGTGGCCGAAGCCATTATCGTATCTGAGGACATCGCGATCATAAACTGATTTTCTGAATAAGCGGAAAACAGAGGCGTTTTCCGAAATCTTTTTAGATTTGGACAAAGGCGTTCAACTGAAAAATGTTGAACGCCTTTTTTTATTGAGGCCACAACTTACAGAGCTTGCGATGTAAGTTGTTAGGCCGAAATAAATCCGCCAAGTAGTGTGGCGGATTAAAGAAATAAAGGAGTAAATAAATATGGAACTTAAGCATCTTGTAGTCATCGGCAACGGTATGGCAGGAATGGCTTGTGTCGATGAGATTTTAAAGCGTAAGCCTAATTTTAGAATTTCTGTCTTAAGTGAAGAACCTTATTACAACTATAACCGAATTCTTTTATCTGCCGTTTTGTCGGGCGAAAAGTCCGTTGAAGAAATTTATATCAATACCAAAGAATGGTACGACACAAACAACATCATGCTTTGCCAGGGTGTGAAAGCCGTAGACGTTGATTCCAAGAATAAAGTTGTCATCACGAACGGAGGGGCTTCGATCAATTATGATTTGTTACTTCTTGCAACGGGGAGCAATGCATTCGTTCCGCCCATTGAAGGAGTAAGCAAAGAAGGTGTTTTTACATTTCGCAACATGACGGATACCAATCGAATTTTGGAATCCTGCAAGTCTTCGAAACACGCTGTTGTGATCGGCGGCGGTCTTTTGGGTTTGGAAGCCGCACGCGGTATTTTAAATCAGGGCGTTCGGGTTACCGTTGTTCATCTGATGGACCGGCTCATGGATGTGCAGCTTGATACGGTTGGAGGATTTTTTCTAAAACGTGAAATAGAAAAACTAGGCATTTCTGTTCTCTTGAGTACCAATACCGCAAAAATAATGGGAGAAAAACGGGTGGATGGTGTCATGTTCAAAGATGGCTCGATTGTGGAAGCAGATATGGTGGTGATTGCCTGCGGCATTCGTCCCAATGTGGAGCTTGCGAAGAAGGCAGGCCTTACGGTCAATAAAGGTATTGTGGTGAATGATTTTATGGAAACGAGTGATCCGGATATTTTTGCTGTTGGTGAGTGCGTCGAACATCGCGGAAAAATCTATGGTTTGGTGGCACCGCTTTACGATCAGGGAAGAGTTCTTGCCGCTACCATTACGGGTGACAAGGGACCTCTTTACGAAGGCTCTGTGCTGGCAACAAAGTTGAAAGTGATGGGAATTGAACTTTTTTCAGCAGGAGATTTCAAAGCCGAAGAGTCGGACAAGGAAGTAGTGGCTTACCAAGATCATGCTTTTGGTGTTTATAAAAAAGCGGTGATTCATAAAAATCGGCTCGTTGGCACCATCTTGATCGGAGATACATCGGATGCCAGCCGTTTCCTTGAAATGATTCGCAAGCAAGAGCGCATTGGAGAAAAAAGGCAGAGGCTTCTTTTTGAAGAACCTCCGGCCGTCGCTGGTTCTCCCACTGATGTTATGTCTCGACCTAATTCAGACACTATTTGCGGATGTATCGGTGTGACCAAAGGCCAAATTGTAGAGGCTATCCGCGCCAAAGGATTAAAAACAGTTTCTGAAGTCAAATCGTGCACAAAGGCTTCATCGGGTTGCGGAACCTGCGCCGGTTTGGTGCAGGGTATTTTGAAAGCAGTCGCCGGCGCTGATTTTCAAGAAGAGAAAAAAGATGTTTTATGCGCTTGCGTCCCATTTCCGAAAGAACAGCTCCGCATTATGATTCAAACGCAGGAATTAAAAGCGGTTCAGGACATTTTAGATATCTATGGCAACGGAATCGGCTGTTCCTTATGCAAACCGGCTTTGAGCTTTATCGTTGATGAGGTTCATTGCGGTAACCATAAAGAGGACCGCTCTTCGCGTTTCATCAACGATCGTGTTCATGCCAATATTCAACGGGACGGCACTTTTTCTGTGGTTCCCCGCATGCGGGGCGGAGTAACGAGTGCCGCAGAATTACGCAAAATTGCGGATGTAGCAGAGAAATACAAAGTTCCGATGGTAAAAGTAACCGGCAGCCAAAGGCTCGATTTGCTCGGTGTCAAAAAAGAAGATCTCCCCAAAATATGGGCCGAGCTTGGAATGACCTCTGGTTATGCCTATGCCAAAGCAGTGCGAATGGTGAAATCCTGTGTCGGAACCGATTTTTGCCGCTACGGGACTCAAAATTCCATTGAAACCGGCATTCAATTGGAAACGCTTCTTGAGGGTCTTTATACGCCGGCCAAAGTCAAAATGGGTGTTGTGGGATGTCCCCGGAATTGTGCCGAGGCTACCGTGAAAGATATTGGGCTTATTGGCATCGAAGGCGGCTGGCAAGTGGTAATCGGCGGAGCGGCAGGTAAGCGTGTGCGCGCTGCTGATATTTTGGTAACGGTTAAGACCACCGAAGAAGCGCTTGAGTCTGCTTTGCTTTTTTTCCAGTACTACCGCGAATGCGGCGAATATTTGGAGCGCACATATGATTTTGTAGAGCGGGTTGGTCTTGAAAAAATCAGATGCGAAACAGTTCTTGCTTCTGAAGAAACGAAAAAAGGTTTACTGGACCGTTTGGCGAAAGCGAAAGCAAAGTCAGTGAACCCTTGGGATGTGGAGTCGAAAGAGCCAATTCATCCAATGCAATTTCATGACTTGGTACTTCCTAAAGAAGCAGAAGCATTGATTGAGAGTGTGCAATGAACCCCGTTAGACCTGAATTTTTTAACCTCGGGTGGACATTTAAAAAAACAGCGGCGAGTGCTTTCTCGAGATTTTCTAAGGCAAGCTCGTTGGAGGAGGTCTAACGGGGTGAAAGACATGACGATGCGCAAATGGTATTCGATTGCTGATATCAACACCATTCCTCGAAAAGAGGGAAGGCGGGTTGATTGCGGAGATTTTGAACTCGCTCTTTTTAATTTGGGCGATAAATTTGTTGCCACAGATAACCGTTGTCCTCATAAAGGCGGGCCACTTGCGGATGGAATCGTTGCGGGGAAAGCCGTGTTTTGCCCTTTGCATAATTGGAAGATCAATCTTGAAAACGGTTGTGCCTTAACGGGCGGCGAGGGATGTGTGAAGACCTATCCAGTGAAGGCT
This sequence comes from Omnitrophica bacterium RIFCSPLOWO2_01_FULL_45_10b, assembly GCA_001804205.1. Taxonomy (GTDB): domain Bacteria; phylum Omnitrophota; class Omnitrophia; order Omnitrophales; family Danuiimicrobiaceae; genus 01-FULL-45-10b. The sequence goes on along the minus strand of MHFM01000012.1, from coordinate 6,419 downwards.
ATGAATGGAAAAGTTTATGTAGCCCTTGAGGAAGGTATGTTTCATCAGGCTGAAGGGAAAATGGAAAGTGTTGCTGAGCCTTCAAGTGCGGCGGATATCAATTAGCGCGATAAATTTTGAGAAAAGAGGCATGATTTCGTGTCAGAACAATTTGATTTAATTGATTTATTGGATGAGCAAAATTTGCCCCTCAAGAATCGGGTTAATGAAGAAGGTTACTACGCTCCTACTTTAATTCCGATTGAGCCGCTTGAAGAAGGGGAACAATATCGATTTCACTTTGATATGTCGCGCTGTGTGGGATGTCAATGCTGCGTTGTGGCTTGTAATGAACAAAACAACAATCCCGCCGAAGTTAATTGGCGAAGAGTTGGAGAAATCGAAGGGGGAATATATCCCAATGCCAAGAAATATCATCTTTCCATGGCTTGTAATCATTGCTTGGACCCATCTTGCCTGACAGGTTGCCCCACGGACGCATATGTCAAATTAGAAGATGGAATTGTAAAACATCAAGCCGAAGAATGTATTGGCTGCCGCTACTGCACATGGAATTGCCCTTATGGCGTACCGCAATTTAATCCCGAACGCAATATCGTTACCAAATGCGATATGTGCCACAGCCGCTTAAAAGCAGGCGAGCTTCCGGCTTGTGTGGGCGCTTGTCCTGAAAGCGCCATTCAAATTGAAAAAGTAAATATCAAAGAATGGCGCGAGAATCATTCCCAAGCTGATGCGCCGGGGATGCCTGATTCCAATATAACAATTTCAACAACCAGAATTACCGTACCCAATCATTTTCCAGAAAGTATGCTCAAAGCCAATCACCATCAGATTCAGCCGGCAGAACCTCATACCTCATTAATTTTCATGACGGTTCTAACTCAACTTGCAGCTGGCGGGTTTCTTACGCTTTGGCTTGGCGATCTTTGTTCGCATTTCATTAATTTTTTGAAGCCCCTTCGAAATTTTTTGCCGTTTGGAGCGAGTGGAATGCTGGTTGTCACCGGAATTGCTTTATTTGCGGCTATTTTCCATTTAGGACGGCCGCTTTACGCCTACAAAGCCTTAAAAATGTGGAAGCGCTCTTGGCTTTCTCGCGAAGTTCTTCTGTTTGCTCTTTTTTCAAATTTGGGCGCCGCATATGCCAGCCTTCAAATCGCAAATCATTTTTGGAAGCTGTCTCTTCCGTTTGGCTTACTTTCCGTGATCGGCGGCCTCGTGGCATTTTTTGGTTTGGCCGGAATTTATGCGAGTGCCAAAATTTATCTCGTTCCCGCACGTCCTGCCTGGAATACAAATCGAACACCGCTTCGTTTTTTTCTTACCGGTTTTATTTTAGGGCCTTTGTTTGCTTTGGTTGTTTACTCCGTTTATTCCAGCATTTCTTTAACATTGCAAGGCCCCTATTTCCAAGGGCCTGCTTTTGCCTTTCTTTTAATTTCAGCAATAAGTGGTCTTTTGCAATTAGTCGTTCTCTTGGCACGGCTTTTTTCCATTAGGCAAAATGAATCGGACGAACTTTATGGATCGACTTTTCTTTTGATTCATCGGTTTAAGAATTATTTTATTTCGAGGCTTATCTTGCTCATTTTAGGTTCTTTCTTGTTGCCTTTTACGCTGTTCCATTTATTGAGTTTTGGAAATTTACTGCCTGTAACCTTTATCAGTTTTTCAACAGCAAGTTTTGTTTTCTCACTTCTCGGAGAATTTTTAGGCCGATATCTTTTTTTTGTGACGGTGGTTCCAAAAAACATGCCCGGCTCTTTTTTTACGGCCGGAAGCGAGTAGGAAATTATGAAAACAAATTCAATGACAGAACGTATTTTGCGATCTGCCAAACGGCGTTTGGGGATTGATATTCAAAAGGAAAAGTACGCGTACGATATCGATGAGCAGTTCGGTTGGATGGCGAAAGCCAAAATTCCGGATCGCTGGGTAGCCACAACGTGTGGTTACTGCTCTGTGGGCTGCGGTATGTATATCGGCGTTAAAGATGGCAAAGCAGTGAGCGTTCGTGGGAATTCGGATCATCCTGTGAATGAAGGACGCCTTTGTCCGAAAGGACTTGCCGAGCATTATGCGATTACGGCGCCCAATCGGGCCAAATGGCCGCTTTTTAAAGTAGGAAAGAAAAAGTTTCGTCGTGTTGACTGGAATTGGGCCATTCGAACAATGGTCGAAAGGTTTCGAATCATTCAACAGCAATATGGTTACGAATCGCTCGGTGTCATTAGCACAGGACAATTGGTGACGGAAGAATTTTACGCTCTGGGCAAACTCGTCCAACTCGGGTTTCGAACGACTAATTATGACGGCAATACAACACTTTGTATGGCCAGTGCTGTTTCAGGGTACAAGCGCTCCTTTGGGAGTGACGGGCCGCCCGGAACTTATGAGGATTTAGAAAAATCGGATCTCATTTTTTTGATCGGGGCCAACATTGCCGACAACCATCCGATTCTTTGTTACCGTTTGGAAAAAAATATGAACAAAACCATGATCGTGGCTGATCCGCGCGTCACCAAAACAGCCATGATGGCCAATATTTATCTTCCGATTAAACCTCGGACTGATATTGCGCTGATCAATGGGATGATGCATGTAATTATTGAAGCAAATAAAGTGAATCAAGACTACATTCAAAATCATACGTCCGGGTTTAAGGAACTAAGCCGCCATCTTAAAAAGTACACTCCTGAATATGTGAGCACGCTGACCGGGCTTAGTGAAGAGCAAATCCGAAAGGTTGCACTTCTTTATGCTAACGCCAAAGCGCCTTTCATTGGTTGGACCATGGGAGTCAACCACAGCACTCAAGGGACCGAGACCGTAAACGTAATTTGCAATTTAGCGTTGATCACTGGAAATGTTGGCCGAGTGGGCGCATCGCCCTTTTCGATTACCGGGCAATGCAATGCCATGGGCACGCGCGAAGCAGGGTTTGCCTCAAGTCTTCCCGGCTATAGAAAGTTTGAAAATCAAAACCATCGTTCGGAACTTGCGGCGTTGTGGGGCGTTGAGGAAGAGATCATGCCATCGGCTCGCGGAATGGCCTATCCTGACATTATTGAAGGGGTGCTGAGAGGGAAGATTAAAGGGCTCTGGATTATTGCTACCAATCCATTGGTTTCGTTTCCCAATCAAAATTATTTGCTTGAGGCTTTGGAGAAACTCGATTTTCTTGTCGTGCAGGATGGATATCACCCCATTCCGACAAGCGAAGCAGCCGATTTGGTTCTTCCCGCGGCCGTTTGGGGTGAAAAAGACGGAACTTATACAAATTCCGAACGAAGAGTCAGTAAAGTAAATGCCGCTGTTCCGCCACCCGGGGAAGCAAAGCCGGATTTTGAAATCTTTCTTTTGGTTGCCAAAGCACTGGGTGTTTACGACAAGCTTTTCGGCGGTTGGACAAAACCCGAGGATGCTTTCGAAGAATGGAAAAAGGTTTCGAGTGGGCGGCTGTGCGATTATTCGGGGCTTACTTATGAACTCATTGAAAAATATGGAGGAATCCAATGGCCTTTTCAGGCCGGTGAGATGCGTTCTCCAAGTGAGAGCATCCCGCTTTATAGGGATGGCATCTTTCAAACCGAAGATGGTCGCGCGAAACTTTGGATCGTTGAGAATGAAGCGCCTCCCGAAAGTCCTGATGGCGCATATCCCTTTTTACTGAACACAGGACGAACGGTAGAGCATTGGCACACACGGACGAAAACCGGTCAAATTCCATTGCTGAATCATTTGTCTCCAGAAGCGTGGGTCGAGATGAATTCTCGCGATGCAAAAAAACTGAAGCTTGAACAGGGAGATTATGTTCGTGTGGAGTCAAGGCGTGGAGCCATTGAACGCATTGTTCTTCGCGTCACAGAAACCGTAGCGCCAGGACAAATTTTTATCCCCTTTCATTATGCGGAAGCGAATGCCAATAACCTGACGGTAAATGCTTGTGATCCGTTTTCTCGTGAGCCTAACTATAAACAAGCGGCAGTTCGAATTGATAAGTTCGAAATGCCACTTCTTAAAAGGAGAAAACAATGAGAGTCAAAGATTTTATGAAAAGCGGACATCCACCGACGCTTTTTTCGGCGTTTTTGTATTTTGATATTAGTTTCATGGTATGGGTTCTCATCGGAGTTTTGGGGGTTTATATGGCAAAAGATTTTGGCCTTACGGCAAGCCAAAAAGGTTTTATGGTGGCCATCCCTATCTTAGGAGGTTCTCTTGTTCGGATTCCCCTCGGTCTTCTTGTGGACCACATCGGGCCCAAGAAAACAGGAATTCTGGGTCAGCTCATGGTGATTTTTCCGCTCCTTGGGATTTGGCTTTTCGGTTCGCATTTGAATTCGATTTTGGCTTTTGGGTTATTTCTCGGAATTGCCGGAGGAAGTTTTGCCGTCGCTCTTCCGTTAGCGAGCCGGTGGTATCCACTGCAGCATCAAGGAATGGCTTTGGGGATTGCAGGAGCAGGTAACAGCGGAACGGTTTTGGCTTCTCTTTTTGCACCGCGCCTTGCCGAATATTTCGGCTGGCGAAATGTGTTCGGTCTTGCCATTATTCCCGTTATTTTAACGCTTCTGCTCTTTATGGTTTTGGCAAAGGAAAGTCCAGCTCAGCCGAAACCAAAAAAATTGGTCGATTATTTTTCAATTTTGAAAGTAGCCGATACCTTTTGGTTCTGCTTTTTTTACAGCATTACCTTTGGCGGCTTTGTTGGACTTGCGAGTTTCCTTGGGATCTTCTTTCACGATCAGTACGGATTGAGCAAAGTAATGGCGGGGAATTTTACGGCACTCTGTGTTTTTGCCGGGAGCTTTTTTAGGCCTATCGGCGGCTACTTGGCAGATCGTTTTGGAGGAGTTCGAATATTAACCCTTCTTTTCGGTTGTATCGGATCCTTCATGTTGGGAGCCGGTACGCTGCCACCTCTTGCTCTTGCTACGGTTTTGATCTTTCTTGGGATGACTTGCCTTGGCATGGGGAATGGGGCCGTTTTTCAGCTCGTTCCGCTGAGGTTCCAAAAAGAGATCGGAGTGATTACAGGTATCGTAGGAGCAGCGGGAGGAGCGGGAGGATTTTTCCTTCCTACCTTCTTAGGCTTCTTTAAAGATGTCGCAGGTTCCTATGGAGTCGGCTTCACGGTTTTTGCTTCCGCAAGCTTCAGTGCTCTTGTGATCCTGCAGGTTGTGCAGAGCGGATGGACCTTTCACAATATTCTTTCTCAAGTTCCCGGCGGGTTCCAGCCCGAAGTTGCTTTTGAGAAGGCGAGGAAATGAAGAACAAATCATTCAAAGGAAAGAAAGAAAGAGGTTTCGATGAAGGATCAATTCGGAAGAGAGTTGACGTATCTGAGAATATCAGTCGTGGACCGTTGCAATTTGCGCTGCCTTTATTGCATGCCGGCTCATGGCGCAGGTTTTGAAACATGGGATGATTTGTTGAGCTATGAAGAAATGGTAAAGCTTGTCGAATATTTTTCGGAACTCGGCATTCGAAAAGTGAGAATCACAGGCGGGGAACCTTTGGTTCGAAAAGACATTGCAGAACTTATGTTTCGAATCAAAGAGATTCCGGGAATTCACGAATTAGCCCTTTCCACCAACGGCGTTTTTTTGAAGGGGCAAGTTCAAAAGCTTCAAGCTGCTGGTTTGGATCGAATCAATATTAGCTTGGATACGCTTAACCGGAATCGTTTCCTTCAAATTGCGCGGCTTGACCGGCTATCGGAAGTTTTAGATGGAATTGAGGAAGCAGTGGCAAGCGGTCTTCATCCCATCAAAATCAACACTGTGCTCATGAAGGGGATTAATGAAGATGAAATTCTAGATCTCGTTCGTTTTGCAATCGACAAATCGATTGAGGTACGTTTCATTGAACTGATGGCTACCAATGGTTTGGTGCAGCTTGATCCGCAAGAAAGGTTCTTCAGCACCGAAGAGGCGAAGGAGCGAATCGAAAGGGAATATGAATTAATACCGTTGGACAGTTATTTTTCATCACCGGCCCAGGTTTTTTCGATCATGGGGACAAAAGCCCGTATCGGATTTATCAGCCCGATTTCCAATTACTTTTGCGCCCGATGCAACCGCCTGCGCCTTAAAGCCAATGGAATGTTGAAAACTTGCCTCCATGGAAAGGAAGATTTGGATTTGAAAGCGCTTCTGCGCTCAGGAGCGTCAGCAGAAGAAATCAAGCGAAGGATTCAAGAAGTAGTTTGGGTACGGCCAGAGCAGCATTTTTTAAATGAACTTCAAATGAAACATCAAGATTTCCAAATGTCTCATGTGGGTGGATAAAATGGGAATTAGAATCAAATTATTCGCGGTATTAAAAGAAATCGCGGAGCGCAGCAAAACGATACTTGAAGTGCCGAAAGAGATTTCATGCGGGGAAATCCGCCATACAGCACGGCGGATCCC
>MHFM01000011.1:53862-56848 GCA_001804205.1 Omnitrophica bacterium RIFCSPLOWO2_01_FULL_45_10b | reverse complement strand
TCCGCGCCGTCATCCATGGTCACATTGGGTTTATGGTCTAGCGCACGGTTGAGATGTTGGTAATACGTTTTGTGATTTTCTCCTTTGATCGCAAAAACAGGTATGCCAAAATCTTTTGTCAAAGAAGCGGCTACATCATCCTGAGTACTTAAAGGATTGGACGCGCACAAAACGCAGTTGGCACCGCCTGCTTTTAGGGCAATCATCAAATTGGCGGTTTCGGTAGTCACGTGAAGGCAAGCTGAAATGCGTATTCCTTTAAGCGGTTTTTCTTTTAGAAACCGATCTTGAATTTGTTGGAGCACGGGCATGCTTCGATTGGCCCATTCAATCCTGAGTTTGCCTTTCGGGGCAAGCTTCAAACTTTTAATATCAGAGGATTTCATTATGATCTTCCGCCCACGGAATGAAGCGACTTGCTTGGTCCTTGCGAATGATCGCTTTTTCCGAACGCTTCCGCACGCAATGTTTCAGCGGCATCGGTTAATTCCCAAGTAAACCCTTCACCGGTACGGCCGAAATGGCCGTAGGCCGCGGTTTGCCGGTAAACAGGGCGCCTTAAGTTCAAACGCTTGATAATCCCGCGGGGTGTAAAATCAAACACTTTCCGCACTGCTGTTACAATATCATTATCGGATACGCTGCCGGTTCCAAAGGTATTCACCATAATCGAAACCGGTTCAGCAACACCAATTGCATAAGCAACTTGAATCTCGCAACGCGACGCCAGTTTTGCGGCCACAATATTTTTCGCGACATAGCGGGCAAAATAAGACGCCGAACGGTCTACTTTGGAAGGATCTTTTCCGCTAAAAGCGCCGCCGCCGTGCGCTCCTACACCTCCATAGGTGTCCACAATAATTTTTCGGCCGGTTAGCCCCGTGTCACCCAAAGGACCGCCTACTTCAAAACGGCCTGTGGGATTCACAAAAATTTTAGTTGTTTTATCCAAATACTTTTGCGGAATTACTTTCTCAATCAAAAGTGACTTTATATCTCGTTCGATGGTATCCAGCTGAACAGCACCGTCATGCTGTGTGCTAACGACGATTGCCACAACACGGGTTGGCTTGCCATTATTGTACTCAACGGTCACTTGGCTTTTTGCATCCGGACGCAGATATTTGAGCTGCCCACTTTTACGAATTTTGGCCAATTCAAAAACCAGCTTGTGGGCCAGCATAATCGGGATGGGCATCAATTCCGGCGTTTCATCCGCGGCATAGCCGAACATCATCCCTTGATCTCCCGCTCCGCCTGTATCAACACCCATGGCAATGTCAGGTGATTGTTGATGAATATGCGTCGTAATTGTGCAGGTCTTGTAATCAAAACCATAAGCAAGATCATCATAACCAATTTCTTTGATGACCTGACGGGCAATTTTTGGAATATCTACTTGAGCTTTGGCCGTAATTTCGCCGGCAATGACCAAATTATTACGGCTCACCAAAGCTTCACAGGCAACGCGTGCGTTAGGATCTTGGGCTAAAAAGGCGTCCAAAATAGCATCGGAAACTTGATCGCAAAGCTTGTCCGGATGCCCTTCTCCCACAGATTCTGAGGTAAACAAATATTTATCTCTATTCATAAACCATCTCCTTTTTTGTAAAGAAACTTCTCATTTACTTTTTCGATACTTTTTGTTTGGCTCCGCGCTCGCGCAGATATTGATCTGCTTCTCGATATGAATTTAAGTCACCGATGTCAAACCACGCGCCGCTAAAAACATAAGCATACACATTTATTTTTTTAGAAAGCCAACTGACATAATAACCGGGCGCATCTGAATTTCGATTGGCCTCAAGAAAACGATCGATATGAACCAGTGTGTCCTTCGGGAAATAATAGACTCCCATTGAAGCCAGTGTTGTCGGCGGATCTTTTGGTTTTTCCAAAAACGTGGTGATTTTGCCTGAAGAATCAGCCTTAATCAAGCCATATTTTTGAGCCCGTTCTCGGTCTTGAACGTCATAAACACCAACTGAAACGGCGGGGGTTTTTGCCTGAGCAAAAGTGACGAAAGACGCCAGATCCGAATCGAAAAAATTATCTCCCGCCAAGACCAAAATATCTTCCTTTATATCTTCTTTTTCCAAAGCCAGCTTTAAATCTTGAATGGCACCTAGGCGGCTCTCTGGATCCTTGGTTCCATCATTTAAAACATTGATGGAAATACTGGGTTTCAACTTTTTTTGCCATTTGCAAAAATGGTCATAAAACCGATCATTTGAAACAACCGTCACGCTGGTAAGCGAAGGAAGCAGCCTTACCTTATCTAATAAATAAGACAAGAGCACTTCCCCTCCGATTTCAAGCAGTGCTTTAGGCTGATTCTCGGTTAAAGGGTATAAACGAGTGCCATAACCCGCGCACAAAAAGATTATTTTCATCTCGCCGCGGGCTCCTTCGCCAATTCGGATTTTAAATGTTGAATAACCTCTACAGGCGTAGGATCCACCTGATACAAAACGGCCAAATAAAAGCTCACCCAATCGCCTAAATGAATAAGAGAAAACATTCGCGCCAGAAGGCCCTTCCCCTGCGAAGAAAGTTCTACTACTTTTCCCGCAGACCGTTCAATTAAACTGCGGGTTAAATTCATCCGCATCTGCACCCGCTTATGATCCGATGGGTCTTTCAAGAAAAAAACAACGGCTTCTTTCAACAATTGCTGTGGATAGCGCCAACCCACGAGTTCATTAGGATTCATTTCCGGAGCACATGATGGGAAGCAAGTGCTTTTGCATTCTCTTCAATTTGACCGCGCCATCTCAGCGCTACCACGTCAAAATAATCGACCCCTGCATAAATAATCGGATATTTCCCAAAACATAACTCCGCCAATTGTTTGGCCAAATTTTTTTCATGCGGGACCGCCGTGTCATACTGGGATTCAGAAAGAGTTTTAAGAAGGCCAATGGCTTCTTGAAGTTCAATCGGCCGATAAGCTTGCTTAAAACCAATTTTAGAAAGAGCAACTAAA